>QYPX01000020.1 GCA_007280205.1 Comamonadaceae bacterium | reverse complement strand
GGCTCATTGCGAACGCTTGCTTGTCATTGCGGGAGTGGTGGTGTCATTGCGGGAGTGGTGGTGTCATTGCGGGAGTGGTGGTGTCATTGCGGGCCCCGACCCGCAATCCATGGCTCGCGTGGCACTGGATCCCGGATCAAGTCCGGGATGACAGCCGCCGGGTCCGGGATGACAGCCGCCGAGTCCGGGATGACAGCCGCCGAGTCCGGGATGACAGCCGCCGAGTCCGGGATGACAGCTGCCGGGTCCGGGATGACAGCTGCCGGGGCCGGGATGACAGCCGCCGGGTCCGGGATGACAGCCGCCGGGTCCGGGATGACAGCCGCCGAGGCCGGGATGACAGCTGCCGGGGCCGGGATGACAGTTGCCGAGTCCGGGATGACAGCCGCCGGGGCCGAAGTAGTTATATTGAGTTTGGAAAGCATCAATCGTGGACTTCCAGAATCATGGCCGAGCGGGCTGGCAGTGTCAGCGTTTTTGATAGAGAAATCCGCTGACCGGTCAGCACATCAGTGCCTGACGACCCTGGCGCCAACATCTCTTGAAAACGGCCCAGGTCCAGCGTTGTTGGCTGCCGGTTCTTGTTGAAGGCCACCATCACCCGAGCTCTTTTGTCGTAGCGGAAATAGACGTAGGTTCCCTGCTCCGGCACAAAATGCATCAGCTTGCCCTGATGGATGACCTGAGCACTCTTTCTCCAGTTCAGCAGCCGACGCAGGAATTGCTGCGCCTCTTTTTCTGCCTTGCCAAGTCCCTGCCCCGAAAACGCATCGACGGCGTCGCCCGACCAGCCACCCGGAAAATCGGCGCGCACGCGGCCATCGTCGCGCTGCCGCGGACTGGTCATCAATATTTCGGTGCCGTAAGTGAATTGCGGAATGCCACGCATCGTTGCCAGGTAGACCATCGCCATCCGATAGAGACCCTCATCCTGCGCCAGTTCCGAGAAGATCCGGTTGGTGTCGTGATTGCCTTCAAAGATCACCAGGTTTTCCGGTGCCGGATACTGAAAATCGTTGGCCAGAGACTCGTAAAGAACGTTCAACCCGGTTCGATCGCCGTCCTCACCCATCAAGCCTTCCTGCAACGCGTAATAGAGCGGGAAGTCCATCATGCTGGGTGAGTAGGAAAGGTAGTGATCGGAATTGACCTTGCCCTTTTGCCAGTAAGACACAATCGCCGGATTGGAGGTCCACTCCTCTCCCACCATGTTGAAATTCGGGTACTCGTCGATGATGCGTTTGGACCATTTGCTTAGAAACCTTGGGTCAGAGTAAGGGTAGGTGTCAACGCGAAACCCCGACAAGCCAGCATATTCAATCCACCAGATACTGTTTTGTATCAGGTAGTTGGCCAGCAATGGATGGCCTTGGTTCAAGTCCGGCATGGATTCAACGAACCAGCCGTCGGAAAATCTCTTGCGATCAGCAAGAGAGGCATGGGGATCCTGAATGGTGGTTCTTTTGTGATTGGTGACGACAAATTTATCCTGGAAATTCAGCCAGTCGGCGCTCGGCAAATCCTTCATCCACCAATGCCCGGACCCTATGTGATTCAGAATCACATCCTGAATGAAACCCAAGCCTTTGCGTCTTGCCTTGTCCACCAGATCACGGTATTCCTCATTGCTGCCAAAGCGGGCATCGACACGGTACAAATCGGTTGCTGCATAGCCGTGGTACGAAGTCTCGGGTTGATTGTTTTCTGTCAGTGGCGTCGACCAGATTTGCGTAAAACCCATTTCAGCAACGTAGTCAAGATGCGTGCTGATGCCCTGCAAATCGCCGCCGTGCCGACCGGCCGGATCAGCGCGGTTCGCTGCTTCCTTCAGTGTCCTGACGCTGTCGTTGTTCTGATTGCCGTTGGCAAAGCGATCCGGCACGATCAGGTAAATCGCGTCGGCTGGGCCAAAACCTCTCCTCTGCGCCGAATCCCCGGCACGCGCCTGCAGACGATAGGGCTGACTGAGTACCGTCTGTCCCTGCTGCGTGAAGCGCAGCAGAAACTCACCGGGTAGCGCTTGCTGGCTGATCTCCAGGTCAATGAAGAGATAGTTCTTGCTCGCAACACGTGTCACGTCCCGGAGGGTCACGCCGGGATAAGTCAGGCTGGGCGTCAGGTCTGCAATCTGCTCACCGTGCACCATCAGTTGCAATCGTCCCTGCTTCATCCCCACCCACCAGGAGGGTGGCTCCAGATGCTGGATGTTGTAGGGCGCGGCTCCCGCATTGAAGGCGAGCAACAGCAGCAGAAAAAGCGTCTGTCCGATGCGCTTGAAAAAAAGCAGGTTCACAGATTTACCTTCCGTTGGCACGACCGGACTCGCTCAGGCACTCGTCCAGGATATCGAGCGCCTGACCCATCTGCTCGCGCGTGGTGATGAGCGGCGGCGTCAGCGTCAGCACATTGCCCATGGTGGTCTTGAAGGACAAGCCGCGTGACAGAGCCGCATAGAGCACGCGCTCAGCTGCGTCCGGGGCCGGCGTTTTGGCGGCTCGGTCGCTCACCAGTTCCAGACCCAGCAGCAGGCCGCGGCCGCGCACATCGCCAATCACAGGGTGGCGCTGCTTCATCTCCTGCAAACGCTCCAGCGCGTAGCTGCCAACACGCGCCGCATTCTCGACCAGTCGTTCGCGCTCGATCACCTCCAGCGTAGCCAGCGCAGCGGCCGCTGTTACCGGGTTCTTTTCGTGCGTGTAGTGCCCAAAGGCGTAGGCAGCGGCTACGTCCAGATCGGCGCGCGCAATGCAGGCAGCGATGGGCAGCACACCGCCACCGAGCGCCTTGCCCAGCACCACGATGTCGGGCGCCGCGTCATCATGTTCAGCGGCGAAGAAACGCCCGGTCTTGCCCAGGCCGGTGGGAATTTCGTCAAAGATCAGCAGGGTGCCGTGCGCATGGCAGGCCGCGCGCACCGCCTGCCAGTAGCCTGGCGGCGGAATAAAGGGCACGGCGCGCGCCGGCTCCGCAATCACGGCCGCCACATCGCCCTCACGCTCCAGCACATAGCGCACCATGGCTGCGCAAGACAGCTGGCATTGGTCCAGCCGCGGCTGGCCATGATCGTCCACCGCGTGACCGTAGGGACAGCGGTAGCATCCAAACGGCGCCACGTGTTCGGTGCCCGGCAGCAAGGGCCCAACGGCGCGGCCACTGCGAAACAGCGACTCGCCACCGACGCTGGAAGCGCCAAAGCCGGCGCCGTGAAAAGAGTCCCAGAAACTCAGGGTTTTGAAGCGACCGGTGGCGATGCGCGCGAGCTTGATCGCCACTTCCACCGCATCGGAGCCGCCGGTCGTGAACAACACCTTGCCGGCGCACCCGGTCAACGCCTTGAAACGCGCGCCCAGCGCTTCGGCCAGTTCGACCGCACGCTCACTGGCAAAGCGGCGCGGCGCAAAGCTCAGGGTGTCGAGTTGCTGCTTGATGGCGGCAATGACGTGCGGATGGGCGTAGCCGACGTGGTGCACGTTGTTGCCATGAAAATCCATGTAACGCCGGCCTGCCGTGTCTTCAATCCAGATGCCTTCGGCCCGGGCGATGGCACTCAGGCAGGGCGTGGAGACCGACTGGTGCAAGAAGGCCGCACTGTCACGCGCCAGCAGGCTGCGCGTTGTCTGGTCCAGATGCTGGTCCTGCCACTGCTTGCGCAGCGGTGACTGGTTGACGTCGCCCTCGCTTTGAGACGGCCCGGCTCCCATCGTCAGCTGGCGAGCGAACGCTGGCGCAGATCGTTGTCGATGGTGCGCTGCTTGCTCAGCATCACGTGATCAAACATGGCCTGTCCGGCGGCCTGCGCATCACCAGAAGCAATCGCTTTGACGATCTGCTTGTGCTCGTTCAAAAAAGTCCGCATCAGACCGGCGTCGGCCAGATTCTGACGTCGAAACAGCGAAAGCTCCTTGATCAAGCGGCGATAGGTATCGGTCAGCTTGCGGTTGCCGCAGATCTCCACCATGCGGTCGTGAAACTTCAGATTCAGCACGTGGTACTGGTGCGCGTCCTGCGCCTTCACCGCGGTATCCATCTCGGAGACCATGGCCTTGATTTCTTTCAGTTGCTCCGCCGTGATGCAGACCGCCAGCCGTTTGCCGATCCAGTCGTCCATGGCGGCGCGCAAGTCAAATATTTCAAGTGCTTCGTCCATCGGGATGGCGCGCACAAAGACGCCACGGTTCTTTTCCGTACGCACCAGCCCCGCTTCATCGAGCATGCGAAAAGCTTCACGCACGGGCCCACGCGAAACACCGAGTTTTTCCGCCAGAACGGCTTCGTTCAACTTCGATCCCGGCGCATATTCACCCACCAGAATGGCGCGCTCAATCTCCTGCTGCACCACCGTGGTGAGCGAGCTGCTTTGCAAAAGTGCAATCGTGGGATGAAGCGCAGCGTTCATATTTTTATTACAACACAAAAGGCTTTTGTTGACAATTTGCAAAACACAATTGACAAATAGCAACAGTCAGGGTCAAATATTCGGGGGCGTGGGCATTTTGTCATTACGCCGACATAATCCGGTCACACCATTGCAATTTTTCACCTGAAGGAGCTTCACGTGCGCTTGTCTACCTTGTCCAAATCCCTTCTCCTGACCGGCCTGTTCGCCTTCGCCGCCGCGGCGTCGGCACAGAAAACCCAGTTGCTGGTTTACACCGCGCTGGAGACCGACCAGCTCAAGGCCTACCAGGAAGGCTTCAACAAGTCTTACCCTGACATTGAAATCAAATGGGTCCGTGATTCCACCGGCGTCATCACCGCCAAGCTGCTGGCAGAAAAAGCCAATCCGCAGGCCGACGCCGTCATGGGGGTTGCCGCCTCCAGCCTGGCGCTGATGGACAAGCAGGGCATGCTGATTCCCTACGCACCACTGAATCTGGACGCGATCATGAGTCAGTACCGCGACAAGAAGCAGCCACCCGCCTGGTTCGGCATGGACGTCTGGGGTGCCACCGTGTGCTTCAACACGATCGAAGCCAAGAAGAAGAACATTCCAAAGCCAGAGACCTGGCAGGACCTGACCAAGCCGGTCTACAAAGGCCAGATCGTGATGCCCAACCCGGCGTCGAGCGGCACCGGCTACTTTGATGTGGTGGCCTGGCTGACCCTGTTTGGCGACAAGGAAGGCAAGGGCGGCGGCTGGAAGTTCATGGACGGCCTGCACGAGAACATTGCGCAGTACACGCACTCCGGCTCCAAGCCCTGCAATATGGCTGGTAGCGGCGAGTTCACCGTCGGCATTTCCTTCGAGTACCGCGCCAACAGCAACAAGGCCAAGGGTGCACCGATTGATCTGGTGTTCCCGAAAGAAGGTCTCGGCTGGGATCTGGAAGCCTTTGCCATTCACAAAGGCACCAAGAAGCTTGACGCTGCCAAGAAGCTGGCCGACTGGGCTTCCAGCAAGGACGCCATGTTGCTGTATGGCAAGAACTTCGCCATCACGGCGCAACCAGGTGTTGCCGCACCCCTGGCCAACGTGCCCAAGGACTACGAAGCGCGCCTGGTCAAGCTGGACTTCAACTACGCCGCCGAGCAGCGTGAACGCATCCTGAAAGAGTGGACTGCGCGCTACGACGGCAAGACCGAAAAGCGCTGATCCCTTTGCGCTTCATGAGCCGCATGGCGCGACTGTGCGGCTCTACCCATTCCCGGCATGAGTTCACCTCCCTTTCTCGACCTTCGCCACATCCGCAAGGAGTTCGGCAGCTTCACCGCGTTGCAGGACATCAACCTGGAAATTCGCAAAGGCGAATTTGTCTGCTTCCTGGGTCCCTCGGGCTGCGGCAAGACGACCCTGCTGCGCATCATCGCGGGGCTCGAGATCCAGACCTCCGGGCAGTTGTCGCAGGACGGGCGTGACATTTCGCTGCTGCCGCCGGCGCTGCGCGACTATGGCATTGTGTTTCAAAGTTACGCGCTGTTTCCCAACCTGAACGTCACTGACAACGTGGCCTATGGCCTGGTCAACCGCAAGACCTCCCGACCTGCCATCAAACAGCGCGTCACCGACCTGCTCAAGCTGGTCGGGCTGCCGGGCAGCGAAGCCAAGTTCCCGGGCCAACTCTCGGGTGGTCAGCAACAGCGCATCGCCCTGGCGCGCGCACTGGCTGCCGCGCCCGGCTTGCTGCTGCTCGACGAGCCGCTGTCGGCACTCGATGCGCTGGAGCGCATCCGCTTGCGCGGCGAAATCCGCGCACTGCAGAGAAAACTTGGCGTCACCACCATCATGGTGACGCACGATCAGGAGGAGGCGCTGAGCGTGGCCGACCGGATTGTGGTGATGAACCATGGCGTCATCGAACAGATCGGGACACCGCTGGACATCTACCGTGAACCGGCCTCGCCCTTTGTCGCGGACTTTGTTGGCAAGGTCAACATCCTGCCGGCACGCGTGATTGCCGGCGAACTGCTCTTTGGCAGCATGTGCCTGCCTTGCGAAGGTCCGGATCGCGAGGCGCGCCTCTACCTCCGACCGGAAGACGTGCTGGCGCGCCCCATCGCTGCGGGTGACGCTCACGTGTTTGACGCCAGCATCGACAAGATCGAGTTTCTGGGTTCCTACTGCCATGTCCATGTGGGCTCGCCGGCGTTGGGCAGCCACAAGTTGATGGTCTATCTGTCACTCAATTTTCTGTCCGAGCAGTCGCTTGAGGTCGGCTCCACGCTCGCACTCAAACTGCTGCCCGAGCGCATCAAGGTATTCTGATGTCAGCCGTTCTGCCAGGGCCCCTGACGCGCGCTGTCAAGCTCAAGCAGCACTGGGTGGATCGTCTGGCGCACCTGCTGATTGGCCTGATCGCGCTCGCTCTAATCGCCTTTCTGGCGGCACCCCTTTTGTCGATCCTGCTGCAGGCACTTCAGGGTCACGACGGTGAATTCATCTGGTTCGACAATTTCGTCGAGTACGCCAAGACGCCGGCCCTGCTGGGCAGCCTGTGGAACAGCCTGTGGGTTTCATGCGCGGTAACGCTGATCGTGGTGCCGCTGGCATTTACCTTTGCCTACGCACTGACACGCTCCTGCATGCCCTTCAAATCCCTGTTTCGCGGCATCACGCTCATACCTCTGCTGGCGCCCTCCCTGCTTTCTGCCATTTCGCTGATCTACTGGTTTGGCAATCAGGGCGTGCTCAAGGACTGGATGCAGGGCATGGGCATCACCCAGATCTACGGCGCGCCGGGCATTCTGCTGGCCGAGTGTCTGGCTGTCTTTCCGCACACGCTGATGATTCTGGTCACAGCCCTGAGTCTGTCCGATGCGCGTCTGTTTGAAGCGGCGGACGCCATGGGCACCACGGTCTGGCGCAAGTTCTTCACCATCACGCTGCCGGGTGCCAAATACGGTCTGATCTCGGCGGCGCTGGTCACCTTCACACTGGTGATGACGGACTTCGGTATTCCCAAAGTGATTGGCGGCAACTTCAACGTGCTCGCCACCGACGTTTTCAAGCTGGTGATCGGCCAACAGGACTTCGCCAAGGGCGCGGTGGTGGCCATCCTGCTGCTGGCACCGGCGGTGCTGACCTTTGGCGTCGATCATTACGTGAGCCGGCGCCAGACCGCCATGCTGACGGCGCGCGCCGTGCCCTACTCACCCAAACCCTCACCGGTGTACGACCGGCTCATGACGCTGTACTGCGCCGCCATCGCCGCCCTGGTGCTGGCCATGCTGGGCATGGCCGTGTTCGCCTCCTTCGCCTCGTTCTGGCCTTACAACCTGAGCCCGAGCTGGCGGCACTACGAGCTCGGCCTGCTCGACGCCGAAGTGGGTGTGGCCTTCTTCAACAGCCTGAAGATGGCCGCAGGCACGGCGCTCTTTGGCACCTTGCTGGTATTTGTCGGCGCCTACCTGCTGGAAAAAACCAAAGGTGTGGAACTGCTGCACGGTCTGGTGCGCCTGCTGGCCGTGCTGCCGATGGCGGTGCCAGGCCTGGTGCTGGGTCTGGGCTATATCTTCTTCTTCAACGCCCCAGCCAACCCCCTGAACGGCCTGTACCACAGCCTGACCCTGCTGACGGTCTGCACCATCGTGCACTTCTACACCACCGGTCACCTGACGGCAGTCACTGCACTCAAAGCCCTGGACAGCGAATTCGAGGCCGTCAGTGCGTCCCTCAAAGTGCCTTTCTACAAGACCTTCTGGCGCGTCACGTTGCCCGTCTGTGCGCCCGCGCTGATCGACATGGCGCGCTACTTCTTCATCAATGCCATGACGACGATCTCGGCGGTCGTGTTTCTGTACTCCCCCGAAACCAAAGTGGCCTCGATTGCCATCCTGAATCTGGACGAAGCCGGTGAAATGGGCGCCGCCGCGGCCATGGCCGTGCTGATCGGCCTGTCTTCCACCGTGGCCACGCTGCTCTTCATGGTGTTGGCGTGGTGGACATCCAAACGAACGCAAGCCTGGCGAGGAAGATGAAGTCCCCACACTCGTTATGTGCCGTGGGTATCAGGCTATTGGGGCACTCAGCTCCGCGGCTGTCCCCCGTCCTTCGGACTCCTCCTTT
>QYPX01000256.1 GCA_007280205.1 Comamonadaceae bacterium | reverse complement strand
GGTGAGTCGTCGTTGCAGCGACCGACGGTGGATCACATGTCCCGACGCTGCCAGCGACGCTTCCAGTTCGGCCATGCCTACCCCCTTGGGAAAGGCCGACACTTGCCGCTCGATCGAGATCAGGTCTTGCTCTGGAACTTCTTTAGGCATGGCGGTTTATGTGTCGCAAATCACTATATATACGACATATTAACTTTTATTTGGCGTGAAAACGGGTTTATTTGGCACGATATCGAGGTATCGCGCCACAACGTCATCATCTTTTCAAACCATCGAGGGCATCAACCAAGGCGTCCATTTGTTGCCAGAACGCGCGGCCATCGGCTTGCCATTGCGCCCACGCAGCGAGCAGCGTTGCGGGTTGTGTGCCGTCGGCGCTGTTGCCAGTGGTTTGTCGTTTCACGTACAGGGCAATCGACAGGTTGGCACCGTTGGCGACGATCTGCCTGGCCGTGGCCACTTCAGTAAAGCCGGCCTCGGCGCGGAAGGCACGAAAGGCACTCAAGATGCGATCCTGGTGCATGGGTGTGAGAAAGCTCTGGGCACGCTCGCGTGTGACCTGGTTCAAGGCGTCGATGAACAGTACCTTGCCCTTGCGCGCCGCCGGTTTGCGCCGGTTGCAAACGACCACGCATGACTCCATCGGGGAGTTGTAGAACAGGTTAGGTCCCAAGCCAATGACGGCCTCGACCCAGTCCTGCTCAATCATCTTGGCGCGCATGGCCTGCTCTTCGTTGCGGAACAAAACGCCATGTGGCCAAAGCACCGCGCAGCGCCCCTTGGCGGTCAGGCTGGCCAGAATGTGCTGCTGAAACGCGTAGTCGGCCCGGCCTTGCGGTGGCGTGCCCAGAAAGTTGCGACCCCATTTGTCCTGCGTCCAGGCCTCGCGATCCCATTGCTTGATGGAATACGGTGGATTGGCCAGGATCACGTCGAACTTGCGCAGGCGGTCACCTTCAATGTGCCGGGGGTCGGCCAGCGTGTCGCCACGGATGATGGCGAAGTCTTCAACACCATGCAGGAACAGGTTCATGCGCGCGATGCTTGACGTGATCAGGTTGCGCTCTTGCCCATAGAGCTTGAGCGTGCGGTACTCGCCGCCGGAGCGTTTGACCTCGTCCAGCGCAGAAATCAGCATGCCGCCAGTGCCACAGGTGGGATCGTAGATCGACTCGCCGGGCTGGGGGCTGAGCAGTTGCGTCATCAAGTGGACGACGGTGCGGTTGGTATAGAACTCCGCCGCCGTGTGGCCGGAGTCGTCTGCAAACTTCTTGATCAAGTATTCGTAGGCATTGCCTAACTCGTCCTCGGGCACGCTGGCAACGGACAGCGTCTGGGTGGAGAAGTGCTCGATCAGGTTCTTCAGTGTTTCGTCGGGCAGGCGCTCGCGGTTGGTCCAGGGTGCGTCACCAAAGATGCCATCCAGCATGTCGGGGTTGGCCGACTCGATTGCGCGCATGGCGCGTTGAATGGCGGCACCCACGTTCTTCGGGGTCTGGCGCACATCGTTCCAGTGCGCGCCGTCCGGAATCTGAAAGCGGTGGTTTTCTGAGAACTTGGCATACGACAAGTCGCCGCCCGTGTCCGCGACAGCCGCTTGGTACTCTTCGTCCCAGACGTCGGCTACGCGCTTGTAAAACAGCAGCGGAAAAATGAACTGCTTGTAATCGCCAGCGTCAATCAGGCCGCGCAGCAGCACAGCGGCACCCCAGAGGTAGCTTTCGAGTTCTTGTTGGGTGATGCGTGTGCTCATTGCAGCCAGCCTCCTTCAGCCATCACCGTAGCCAGCCGGGTTTCGGCTTCACGGCAGCGGGTGAGTGCATCCTTGAAAGCCGCGATAGCCTCCGGCAGCGGTGGAATGTCTTCCTGCAAGGGAGGCAGCACATAACGCGAAATGTTGAGCGTCCAGTCTTCGGACTTGACGTCGTCCAGACTGACGATGCGCACAGCATCAGGCACGTCCTCGAATCTCTCGAACCAACGCTGAATTTCCAGCGCCTGCTCAGGCTCCAGATAGTTCTGCGCACGGCCACGCCGGAACAATCGGGATGCATCGGCAATCATGATCTGCTTGCGCCGCTTCACGGGCTTCTTCTTGCGCAGCACCAATATGCAGGCCGCCAGCCCCGTGCCATAGAAGAGGTTGGGCGCCAGGCCGATGACGGCTTCCACCAAATCCATCTCTAGCAGCTTCTGACGTATCGCGCCTTCTGCACCTTTGCGGAACAGTGCGCCCTGCGGAAGCACGACTGTCATGCGCCCTTTGACCTCAGCCATCGACTTGACCATGTGCTGCACCCAGGCGAAGTCACCAGAACTGGACGGCGGCAGACCGGCGAAATTGCGGCCAAAGGGATCGTTGATCCACTGCTCTTCACCCCATTTTTCCAAAGAGAACGGTGGGTTAGCAATAACGCAGTCGAAATTGGCCAGGCGGTCACCATCGAAAAACGCCGGGTTGCGCAGGGTGTCGCCGCGCACAATCTGAAAATCCTCGATGCCATGGAGGAACAAGTTCATCCGCGCGATGGACGATGTGGTGAGGTTTTTCTCCTGGCCAAAGAGCTTGCCCCAGAGTCGCTTCACGTCGCCATGGGTGTCTTTCACGTGCTGGACGGCAGCGAGCAACATGCCGCCGGTACCGCAGGCGGGGTCGTAGATGGTCTCGCCCTCACGCGGGTCAAGCATCTCGATCATTAGCCGAACCACACTGCGCGGCGTGTAAAACTCACCTGCCTTTTTGTTGGTGGCATCGGCAAATTTCTTGATCAGGTACTCGTAGGCATCACCGAGCAGATCGGAGTTGACGTTGTGGTTGCCGAACGACAGCTTGGAAAAGTGCTCAATCAGGTCCTTGAGCAGGGGGTCAGACAGCCGGTCCTTGTTAGACCACTGGGCATCGCCAAAAACGCCATACAGAGAGTCCGGGTTAGCCTTTTCGATCTCCCGCATCGCGTGTTGCAATGCGGTGCCGACATTGATGGCCTTGGTGCGGACGTCGTTCCAGTGGCAGTTCTCCGGGATCTGAAAGCGGTGCGACTCCGGAAACCAGGCAAGCTGCTCATCACCGGTTTCGTCAACGATCTCCTGGTACTCCTCATCCCACACGTCGCAGATATGCTTAAAGAACAGCAGCGGGAAGATGTAGGTCTTGAAGTCGGCCGCATCCACGGGCCCGCGAAGGATGTTGGCGGATTCCCATAGGTGGCTTTCAAGCTGCGTCAGCTTGATTGGTTGGTCGTTCAAATGTCTATCCTTATTCCTCGGCGCCACGATCAACGTCTTGGGCGTTTCTCGTTTCGCTAATCAATCTTCCGGTATTCTGACCGGAGAGGACATTACATTTATTCGTTTTTCGCCTTTTTGTTCGATTTCTCGCAATCCTGATTCAGCCAATTCCCAAGGCAAGCGCCGTCCCAGGGCTCGCATGCGCTGATATGCACCGCGCGCCACATTTACACTGATTTTCCCCGTTCTCGCCATCTCATTGACAAGCCAAAGCGTACCGCGCACCTCGACGTTTTCAGTATCAGCGGCAAATTTCAAGTCTTTGTCACCAGTCAGGAGGGGGCAATCTTCCTTGGCCGCAAGAACCAGTGCAAACAAATCGTTGCGACTGGGTCGCGGATATTGGGCGGCCAATTTGGCCACTCGCATTACCAGCGCTTCATCAAGTTCTCTTGCGGCGAGACCCATTTCGAGCAGATGGCTATGTCGTTCTTCCAATTCCTCGTAAAAAAGGATGTCAGGAACAACAAATTGAAAGTCGAGACTGAACATGGGGGCGATGAGCCCGCCAATCTCGATATCAATCAGGATGTTGGCATCACTGATGAGCAGCAACATCGCCGCCCTCCAGAGCACGAATCGTCTGGAAAGAAGTCAGCGATATCTTCATGAGCTCCGCAGCTTTCGACTCGCCGATGTAGTCCTCGGCCAGTGCGTGGAAAACCATTTGTTCAAAGATATGGGCCTTCTCGGCAGGGTATCGTCTTCCTGGCTCGGTGAGGTGCCACCCCTTTATTCGGAACAACTTCGCCTGCTCGTCTCGCCACGCCGGAGAGACAATGCCGAGATCGCGTGCTCGGTAAAGGATGCCAGCCATGCTCAGGCCAAACTCCTCCTTCAGTAGCGCCAGTTCCTTGGGTTCGATGTAGCTGCGGTGAGCGCCGAGCTCCTGCTCGACCGACTTGCGAGGAATCAGAAAAGCCCCGGCAAACCGGTTGCAGGCAATTTCCTCGTCAATATTGGCTGCCAGTCGGCCTGCCAACATCAAATGACCGAGTTCGTGCGCAAGCGTGAAGCGTTGACGGTCACCAGGCCAGTTACTCCCCACCACGATGATTGGCATTTGATGGACAGTGGCAGCCAAGCCATCGAACTTCGGGTCCGAGTTGGCATCGATCATGAAAACGCGGATGCCATGAGTCTCCAGAACATCAATCAGATCCGGAATCGGGTCATAGCCTAGATCCCAAGCTTTACGAACCACCTCGACGGCGCGCTCAATCTGGGCCAGGTCGGTGATCTCAGCCAGCAATTCACGAACTGGAGCAAATGGCACGCCCGGAGGTTTAGGGAACAAGTTCTCCAACTCGATCCGGCGCTCAATCTGATCGATAACTTCGTGCTCGATTGCTTCCAGGCGTTTTTTGGGCAGTGAACTGCGCTTGCGGTACTCAATTCGGTCCAGCACAATGGTTTCCGGACGAAAGAAATACTCGGTGCGCACATTGAGCGATCGAGCCAGCTTAAGTAGCGTGGTTGAGGTCGGTGCGGATTGCTCGTCCTCGTACTTCTTGATGGCGGCGTGGGTAAGTCCGACCTTGGCGCCCAGATCACGCAGCGACAATCCAGCCGCCTTTCGGGCTCGGTGCAGACGTTGACCGATCATGACATCATCTCCTTTAACGGTTTACAGTTTGGTAAATTATAATGACATTTGTAAACCGCAGTCCAGGCCCATCTGCGATTTTCAGGACCTCTGCTCAGGCAAGGGCCTGCCTGACTTGGTGGCCTAGGGAGCATTGATATGGCAACAAAGCATTTTCCGAAAGGCCTTGACGGCCGCATGCGTGACCAGAACGGTGAGATTCGTCAGAAGCGCAGTGATACCGAAGTGAAGACATTGCGCAAGACCTATGGCGAAGATTTCGCCAAGGGCTATCGGTCTGACGCCCATCTGGGCACTGTACTAAAACGAGAAGGCGTGGGCAGTCTGGATCAGTTGCTGAAGAAGTAGTTGTTCTGGTGCCAGCCCGACGGGATAGAGGTCAAAACGCACATGCTGCTGTCAATGCCGTTGGGTAGCATTGCAGAAGTACGTCAAACAATTCATCAATGAGGTCCGAGCGGTTCATGGGAGCTATCGTCGCTTGGGAAACTCCGCGCATGGCTTACGGAATGACTGTTATGTGGGTGGAGCTGACCGTGGCTGGGAAAATGCCGCTGGCGGGACCCGACCATCAAGAGACGTTCAATATTTTTCTCCAAAGCGGCCGTTCAGCAGGCCGAGCGCTCTGCAGCAGTCAGTCGCCATTGAACTGGATGTCCAAACGCACAGTCACTGGGCGCTAACGTCAGGTTCGGATAGGCCAGGC
>QYPX01000004.1 GCA_007280205.1 Comamonadaceae bacterium | reverse complement strand
TGTGTCACGGCGAGAAAGTGCAGATGAAGAACGTGCGCCTGGACTCGCCGCAATACGTCAAGGCCTACGCGCAGTACGTGTACCAGCAGGCGGTGGTGCTCAAACTGATGCCGATGAACAATGCCACCGGCATCACGGACGCCGAGCGGCTGCTCATCAAACAGTGGTTTGAGGCGGGTGCCAGGACCGACTGATCGAGTCGCCGTCATCGCGAGCCTCCCGAATCCGGACCGATGCCGCACACTGACCTTGAAGCTGAAATTGTCATCCCGGACTCAGTAGCTGTCATCCCGGCCCCGGATCAAGTCCGGGGTTTCAACATCCGGGATCCAGTGCCACGCCGCCACTGGATTGCGGGTCAGGCCCGCAATGACAAGCAGGGGTGGAGCAGTTCATGGAAAGGGCTCACGCCGGCGCTTGCCCTTGCCCTTGCCCTTGCCCTTGCCCTTGCCCTTGCACTGCCTTGTCAGCTTCACTGGTGAAGGCATCGGAGTAAAACTCTTCAGGTGGCAGACCCGCCTGGGCAAAGTCGCGTTGCGCCGACTCGACCATGACCGGGACGCCGCAGGCATAGACCTGATGGCCGCTCAGGTCCGGCAGGTCCTGCAGCACGGCCCGATGGACAAAGCCAGTGCGTCCGCTCCAGCCGTCCGCCGCCAGCGCTTCCGAAATCACCGGTACGTAACGCAGCTGCGGCATTTCTCTCAGTTTTGTTTGGACCCAGTCGTCCAGGTACAGGTCCTGGGGACGTCGGCCACCCCAGTACAGCGTCGCCGGGCGTTGGATGTCTTTCTGCTGCATGTGTTCGATGATGGCCTTGATCGGGGCAAAGCCGGTGCCCGAGGCCAGCAGCACCATCGGCTTGTTGCTGTCCTCGCGCAGGTAAAAGCTGCCAAACGGACCCTCCAGGCGCAGGATTTCTTTTTCCTTCAGGGTGCCAAAGACGCGATCGGTGAAGACCCCGCCGGGTAGGTGCCGGACATGCAACTCCAGCGTGCCGTTCTGGTCAGGCGCTGCTGCTGCGCTGGCCATCGAGTAGCTGCGCCGCAAGCCGTCGGGCAGGAGGAAATCAAGGTACTGCCCGGCGTGGTAGCTGAAGGCCTCGTTAGCGGGAAGTTGCAGCCTCATCAGCATCACGTCGGCCGACTTGCGTTCCAACTGGCTCAAGCGGGCCGGCATCTTCTTTACCGGAAAAGACCCGGTTTGCGTCACCTGGCGCGACTCCAGCACCACATCGCCAAGCGCGGTCGCGCAGCAGGTCAGCACCATGCCAGCCGCTTCTTCTTCCTCACTCAAGGCCTTGCTCTGGTGGGTGCTGTGCTGCACCACGCCGCTGAGCTTTTTGCATTTGCAGGAGCCACAGGCGCCGTCCTTGCAGCCGTAGGGCAGGCCTACACCCTGCCGAATCGCTGCCGCCAGCAGGGTTTCGCCGGCGCCCGCAGTAAATGTTCTCTCGCTTGGCTTAATGCTGATCAAAAACTCTGCTGTTGTTGTCTTGCTGGGCGTCATCTTTTCTGTATCCTTGGACCCTGTTGCCTGTTTCAACTATTGGGTAGTGCCGATTTTGCCTTCAAACCAGAGCTTTCCCCCGATTTTGTACGCCAGCCGCCCCGGCGCCTTGCCGGCGCGCTTTCGTCGACTGCGCCTGTTGCTTGTCGGCTGCGGTGATGTCGGCATGCGCCTGGCGCGCAGCCTGCCTTCGGGTGTGCGCCTGCTGGCACTGACTTCCAGTGCGTCGCGCCTGGCCACGCTTCGCGCCGCTGGCGTCACTCCTTTGCTGGGTGATCTGGACGATCCGGCCTCCCTGCGCCGATTCTCCGGCCTGGCGCAGCGTGTGGTTCATCTGGCACCGCCCCCATCAGCGGGCTGGAGCGACCCGCGCACGCTGGCGCTGGTGCGCGCCTTGCGCCTGCGCGCCTTGCCCGAGGTCGTGGTCTATGGCTCCACCAGTGGTGTTTATGGCGATTGCCAGGGTGAGCTGGTCAGTGAAACCCGCTCCCCCGGGGCTGACACACCGCGCGCCCGACGCCGAATCAGCGCCGAAGACACGATCCGCTTTCTGGGTCGCGCCACACCGGTGCGTAGCAGCATTTTGCGCATACCGGGTATTTACGCCAACGACCGGCAGGACGGCACGCCGCGCGCACGACTGCAAAAAGGCACACCGGTGCTATGCAACAGCGATGACGTCTATACCAACCACATTCATGCGGACGACCTGGCGCGAGCCTGTGCCGCGGCGCTGTGGCGCAGCAAACCGCAGCGTATCTACAACGTCAATGACGACAGCCGCCTGAAGATGGGCGACTATTTCGACCTGGCGGCCGATCTGTACGGCCTGCCGCGGCCGCCGCGTGTCTCGCGCGACACGGCGCAGGACAAGCTGCCGCTGCTGCTGCTGAGCTTCATGAGTGAGTCGCGCCGCATGGACAACTCACGTCTGAAAGACGAGCTGCGGCTGCGCCTGCGCTACCCGACCGTCGAGACCGGCTTGCTGGCCGGCCAAGCATAATCAGGTCAAGCAGCGGGATGGCAAACAGATAACATTTTGAAAAGGAAGCATCATGACGAAAACCAACAGATACGTGTACTCGTTCGAAGAGGGTGACGGCAAGAACCGGCTCCTGCTCGGGGGCAAGGGGGCCAACCTGTGCGAGATGACGCAGATCGGCCTGAACGTACCACCCGGGTTCACCATCACCACCGACGCCTGTACTGCCTATCTGGAGAAGAACCAGCTGCCGGCCGGCCTGATGGACGAAATCCGCAGCTATATGACGGCGCTGGAAAAGAAGACCGGCAAGGGCTTTGGTGACGCCAAGCAGCCGCTGCTGATTTCGGTGCGGTCCGGCTCAGCCATGTCGATGCCGGGCATGATGGACACGATTCTCAACCTAGGCCTCAATGAGGTCTCGCTGAAAGGCCTGATTGCCCAAACCGGCAACGAGCGCTTTGCCTATGACGCCTATCGCCGCTTTATCCAGTTGTTCGGCAAGATCGCACTCAATATTGGCGACGAACATTTTGACGATCGCATGGACGCCATCAAGCGCAAGCACAGCGCACACCAGGACGTGGATCTGAGCGCGGACAACCTGAAAGAACTGGCGGGGGAATTTCTTGCCATCATCGAGCAGCACACCGGCAAGCCGTTCCCGCAAGACCCGTATGAGCAGCTCGAAATTTCGGTCGGTGCCGTGTTTCGCTCGTGGATGGGCAAGCGCGCCGTGGACTACCGCAAGCAGTTCCGCATCACCAAGGACCAGGCCAACGGCACGGCGGTGAATATCTGCACCATGGTGTTTGGCAACATGGGCAATGACTCGGGCACCGGTGTCGGCTTCACGCGCAACCCGGGCACCGGCGAGAACGTGATTTATGGCGAGTACCTGGTCAACGCCCAGGGCGAGGACGTGGTCGCCGGCATCCGCACACCGAAGGCGATTGCCGAGATGGAACAGGAGATGCCCGAAATCTACCGCCAGCTGACGATGTTGCACAACCGGCTGGAGTCGCACTACCACGAGGTGCAGGATTTCGAGTTCACGATCGAGAAGGGCATTCTGTACTGCCTGCAAACGCGCAACGGCAAGATGAATGCACGCGCCATGGTACGGACATCGGTCGAGATGTTTCATGAAGGGCTGATCACCAAGGAACGCGCTTTGTTGCGCATTGAGCCGGCGGTGCTGGAGCAGTTGCTGGTGCCGCAACTGGCGCCCAACTTTCACGGCAAGTCGCTGGCGCAGGGGCTTTCGGCTTCGCCCGGTGCCGCCTCGGGCAAGATCGTGTTCGACGCCGACAGCGCCGAGTTGCGCGGCCGTGCCGGCGAGAAAATCATTCTGGTGCGCGAGGAAACCAAGCCGGAAGACATTCACGGCTTCTTCCAGGCGCAGGGCATTCTGACCAGCCGGGGTGGCAAGACCTCGCACGCGGCGGTGGTGGCGCGCGGCATGGGCAAACCCTGCGTGTCAGGCTGCGAGCAGATCGTGATCAATGACATGCTGCGCTGTGCCCAGATTGGCGAAACCACCCTGCAGGAAGGTGATGTGATCACCATCGACGGCAGCACCGGCCACGTTTATGCCGGTGACGTGCCGACGGTGGAGGCCGAAATTTCACAGGAGATGGAACTGCTGCTGACCTGGGCTGACCAGGTGGCGCGGCTCAAGGTGATGGGCAATGCCGACACGCCGGAAGACGCGCAGCGCGCGCGCGACTTTGGCGCCATGGGCATCGGCCTGTGCCGTACCGAACGCATGTTCAACAGCACGGATCGTCTGCCCATCGTGCAGGAGATGATCCTGGCCGAGACGCCCGAAGAACGTCGGTCGGCGCTGGATCGCCTGCTGCCGATCCAGCGCGCCGACTTCAAAGGCATCTTCAAGGCCATGAAGGGGCTGCCGGTGACGGTGCGTCTGCTCGATCCGCCGATGCACGAGTTTCTGCCGACGGCGGCGCAGCTTGAGCTCGAAATCGCCCACCTGCACCAGTTGCGCGACACCATCAAGGGCCTGGAGGACATGCCTGACACGCTCAAGCTGCTCAGCCCCAAGCTGTACCAGCAGTACGCCGACGGTCTGAACAAGTTGATGCGGGGTCTGGATACCTTCAAGGACTCGCATCTGGAAGACGATGTGATCGGGCGCAAGGAAAAAGTCCTGAAGAAGGTGCGGGCGCTGGCTGAAGTCAACCCGATGCTGGGCCATCGCGGCGTGCGCCTGGGTATCACCTACCCCGAGATCTACTCGATGCAGATCCGCGCCATCATGGAGGCCGCTGCCCTGTGCGCCAACCAGGGCATCGAAATCTACCCCGAGATCATGGTGCCGCAGGTGGCTACGGTGGAGGAACTCAAGCGCGTCCACAGTTACGTGTTGCGCATTCACAAGGAAGTGAAAGCGACGCACGGCATCGACGTCCAGTACAAGTTTGGCTCCATGCTCGAAGTGGTGCGCGCCTGCGTGCGCTCCGGGCGCATGGCAGAGATTGCCGAGTTCTTCTCGTTTGGCACCAACGACCTGAGTCAGGCCGCCTTTTCCTTCAGCCGCGAAGACGCCGAAAACAAGTTCCTGCCCTTCTACAACGAAACCGGCATTCTGGAAGACAACCCGTTCGAGGTACTAGACATCAAGGGCGTGGGCCAACTGATGAAGATGGCGGTGCAGCAAGGCCGCGAGACCAACCCCGACTTGAAGATCGGCATCTGCGGCGAGCACGGCGGGCACCCGGGTTCCATCCATTTCTGCCATTACATCAAGCTCAACTACGTCTCCTGCTCGGGCCCGCGGGTGCCGATCGCACGGCTCGCGGCGGCGCAGGCGAAGTTGCTGGAAGATCAGTACCGCGAACCGGTCTGATTGCTTGGTGCGATGAGTGTGCTGCGTCGCACCGTGCTGCTGGCGGCTTGTGGCTCGCTTGTGCTGCAAGCCTGCGTTGGTGGCTTGGGCTCCGGCGAGGCGCGGCAGGTGGCGATCGAAGACAAGATCGTCAGCATCTTCGAGAATTCGACGCCGCTGATTCAGTATGCCTTCATCGGCAATCTCAACGACGGCCGTGGCTATACGGCGGGACGCGCCGGCTTTACTTCCGGCACGGGTGACATGCTTGAAGTAGTGAAGGAGTACCAGTCCCTGGCGTCAGACAATGTACTGGTCAAACACTTGCCGGCATTGCTGCTGGTGAACGGCAGTGCTTCCGTCGCTGGCCTGGAGGGCTTGCCGCAGGACTGGGCGCTGGCAGCTGGCGACGCCCGCTTCGCCGCCGCCCAGGATGCCGTGAACGACAGGCTTTACCGCAAGCCGGCGCGCAAACTTGCAGCCAAGCTGGGGCTGCGCTTGCCATTCTCCAAACTCGCGATTTACGAGGCCGGCATTCAGCACGGGCATGGGCAGGACTACGACTCGGTCAACAAGATCGCAGAGCGGGCCACCACTGCCGCCAGGGGGGCACCCAGCGGCGGTATGGATGAGAAAAGATGGTTGCTGGAATTTTTGAGTGAGCGTCGCAACGATCTGCTCCACCCGGCCGACCGGGCGACGGCAGCGGGCTGGGCGGCTTCGGTCAGTCGCGCCGACGCCATCCAGAGCATTTACGACAGCGCCAACTTCATGCTGGAGCAACCCATCACGATCACGGTCTATGGTGATACTTTCACCTTGTGATCGGGCATAGCGTTCAGAACACCCAGGGCAGGAAGCGCTTGCTGTGCTGCATGTAGGCTGTGTAGCCAGCATGGCGCTGCTGCAGCCAGGTTTCTTCCAGCACGGACTTCCATAGCAGCACGATGGCCAGTGCCGTCCAGGCTGTCCAGCCCGCCAGCGGGTTCGACAGCCAGGCCAGCGCTGCGGCACCGAGCAGCACCGAACTGTACATGGGGTGTCGAATCCAGCGGTACGGCCCGCTCGTCACCAGGACGCCGGAGCCTTTGGGTTTGGGATGAATGCTGAAATTTCCCAGCCGGTTGTGTCTCAGGGTCCAGAGCGCCAGTGTGACCGCGGTCATCGCCAGCAGCCAGGCGCTCAGGGGAAGGGCGAATCGGAACAGGGCGGGCAGTGCCAGCAGCGTCAGGAGCAGCAGCAGTCCGAGTTGCAGCAGCACCAGCAGCGTGCCGGTGCGCAGGGATTTCTGGGTTGGAAAAAGTGCCATACTTGCCATTTTGACAGTACGTCAAGTTTCATTTTTGAAGGAATGGATTGTGTCTGAACTTGTTTCCTACCAGCTTGAAGACGGTATCGCCACGCTGACCCTGAGCAATGGCAAGGTCAATGCCATCTCGCCCGATGTCATCAAGAGCTTCAATCAAGCGCTGGAGCGCGCCGTGCAGGACAAGGCGATTGTCATCATCACCGGGCAGCCGGGCATTCTCTCGGGCGGCTACGACCTCAAGGTCATGACTTCGTCACCCGAAAACGCGCTCTCGCTGGTCACGCAGGGCAGCCTGCTGTCCCGGCGCATGCTCTCGCATCCCTTTCCGATCATCGTGGCCTGCCCCGGGCACGCCGTGGCCAAAGGCGCTTTTCTGCTGCTGTCGGCCGATTACCGCATCGGTGTCGAGGGAAATTTCACGATCGGTCTGAATGAAGTCAAGATCGGGCTGACGATGCACTGGGTAGGCATCGAGACCGCGCGCGATCGACTGAGCAAGTCTGCCTTCCAGCGCTCCGTGATCAACGCCGAAATGTTCAACCCGCAAAGCGCCATGGAGGCTGGTTTCCTGGACCAGGTGGTGGCGCCAGAGGAACTGATGAACGCAGCGCGCGCGATGGCGCAGCAGTTGAAGACAATCAACCTGAAAGCCCACGCCAAAACCAAGCTGAAGGTTCGAAAAGCGCTGCTCGACGCGCTGGACCAGGCCATCGAGATCGATAAGACAACCGGTCTGATCAGCTGAGCTATTGAGGTCCCGGTGTGTGTGGGTCGAGGGCGCGGCAGTGGATGATTGCTGTCATGCCGGATTAGCGCTTTGTCATCCCGGGCTTGCGGTTTGTCATCCCGGGCTTACGGTTTGTCATCCCGGGCTTACGGTTTGTCATCCCGGGCTTACGGTTTGTCATCCCGGGCTT
>QYPX01000050.1 GCA_007280205.1 Comamonadaceae bacterium | reverse complement strand
GCGGCACTGGATCCCGGATCAAGTCCGGGATGACAACTGCCGGGTCCGACATGACAACTGCTGGGTCCGACATGACAACCGCTGGGTCCGGGATGACAACTGCTGGGTCCGGGATGACAACTGCTGGGTCCGGGATGACACTGGCTGGGTCCGGGATGACAGTGTGTTCTTTTGTCTGCGCCATGATTTGTGGAAAGCTCAATGGGTCTTGTCGCGCAGCTCGCGGCGCAGGATCTTGCCGACCGGTGTCTTGGGCAACTCGCTGCGGAACTCAATGACCTTGGGCTGCTTGTAGCCGGTCAGGTTTTCCTTGCAATAGGCACGAACCTGGGCTTCGGTCAGTTCCGGGTCCTTCCTGACGATGACCAGCTTGACGCCCTCGCCGGTTTTCTCATCCTTGACGCCGACGCAGGCGCACTCCAGCACGCCGGGGCACTGGCCCACCACGTCTTCGAGTTCGGTCGGAAAGACGTTGAAGCCGCTGACCAGAATCATGTCTTTCTTGCGATCAACGATCTTGAAAAAGCCGTTCTCATCGACCACACCAATATCGCCGGACTTGAAAAAGCCATCGGCCGTCATGACCTTGGCGGTCTCGTCCGGCCGCTGCCAGTAGCCCGCCATCACCTGCGGACCCTTGATGGCAATTTCGCCGGACTGACCCGGACCCACCTCTTTGCCGTCATCGTCGAGCAATTTCATGTAAGTGCTGGGCAGCGGCACGCCGATGGTGCCGGTGTATTCCTTGGCCGTCACCGGGTTGCAACTGGCCGAAGGCGAGGTCTCCGACAGGCCATAGCCTTCGCAGATCGGACAACCGGTCTTCTCGACCCAGATCTTGGCCACCGAGCTTTGCACCGCCGTGCCGCCACCGACCGAGACCTTCAGATGGCTCCAGTCCACGGTATTGAAATCGGGATGATTGGCCAGGCCGTTGAACAGGGTGTTGACGGCCGGGAAGCTGTGAATGACGTGCTTGGAGAGTTCCTTCAGAACAGCCGGCAGATCACGCGGATTGGGAATCAGGATCAGCTTGCCGCCGGTGCGCATGGACAGCATCATACCGACGGTAAAGGCAAAGATGTGGTACAGCGGCAAGGCACAGACGCCGGTCGGCTGCTCATTGGGCGGTACCTGTTTCATGACCGGCTGGTTCCAGGCTTCGGACTGCAACACGTTGGCGATCACGTTGCGATGCAGCAGCACCGCGCCTTTGGAAACGCCGGTGGTGCCACCGGTGTATTGCAGCACAGCCACATCGTCGGGCTTGATCTTGACCGCTTTGAGCGAGCCGCTGCTGCCCTTGGCCACCGCCGCGTTAAAACGTACTGCGCCAGGCAGACTGTAGGCTGGCACCATCTTCTTGACGTTGCGCACCACGTAGTTGACCAGCGCGCCCTTCAAGAGGCCAAGTTGGTCGCCCATGGCGCACAGCACGACATGCTTGACGGGTGTTGCCGCAATGCACTTTTCCAGCGTCGCAGCAAAATTTTCGATGATGACGATCGCCTTCGAGCCGGAATCCTTGAGCTGGTGCTCCAACTCTCGCGGCGTGTAGAGCGGATTGACATTGACGACCACGAAACCGGCGCGCAGGATGGCGGCCACGGCCACCGGGTACTGCGGCACATTGGGCATCATGATTGCGACCCGGTCACCCTTGACCAGACCCAAACTCTGCAGGTAGACGGCAAAAGCCTGGCTCAGGCTGTCAGTCTGGGCGTAGCTCACGTCCTTGCCCATGAAGCTGTAGGCCGTTTTGCCGGCGTACTTCTTGAAACTCTCCTCCATCAAGGCGACCAGCGAGGGATACTGCGATGTATCCAGGTCTGCGGGAACCCCGGGTGGATAACTCTTGAGCCAAATTCGATCTGTCATGCTTGTCTCCAAAAAAAAAGGCCCGTCGCCTCGTCGGCGACGGGCCTTACCTACAGATTATCAGGCTTTCAAGACGGTCAGCACTTCGTCAAGCATTTTCTTGGCATCTCCGAACAACATGCGGTTGTTCTCTTTGTAGAAAAGCGGGTTGTCAACGCCAGCGTAACCGGAGGCCATGCTGCGCTTCATGACGATGGAGGTCTTGGCTTTCCAGACTTCGAGCACCGGCATGCCGGCAATCGGGCTGCTTGGGTCGTCCTGCGCACCCGGATTCACGATGTCGTTGGCGCCGATCACCATCACCACATCGGTTTTCGGGAAGTCGTCGTTCAACTCGTCCATTTCGAAGACGATGTCGTAGGGCACCTTGGCTTCGGCCAGCAGCACGTTCATGTGGCCTGGCATGCGCCCGGCCACCGGGTGAATACCAAAGCGGATGTTGACGCCTTTGGCACGCAGGAACTTGGTGATCTCGTACACCGTGTGCTGCGCCTGCGCGACGGCCATGCCGTAACCCGGAACAATGATGACGCTCTTGGCTTCACGCAGTAACTCGGCGGTTTCGGTAGCGCTGACCGGGGTCACCTCGCCCGCCGGCTGCGAAGGATCACCAGCCGGCTTGGGTGCCGCGCTGGCGGTGCCGAAGCCACCCGCGATCACGCTGATAAAGCTGCGCGCCATCGCCTTGCACATGATGTAGGACAGAATGGCGCCGCTGGAACCCACCAGGGCACCCGTCACGATCAACAGGTCGTTCGACAGCATGAAGCCGGTGGCCGCTGCAGCCCATCCGGAATAGCTGTTGAGCATGGACACCACCACCGGCATGTCAGCGCCACCAATGGCCATCACCATGTGGATACCAAACAGCAGGGCAATCACGGTCATCACCACCAGCGGCAAGATGCCGTCTTGAATGCTGTGGGCGTTCATGAACTCACGCCCGAAATAAATCACCACCAGCAGGCCGACCAGGTTCAGCCAGTGCCGACCCGGCAGCAGCAGCGGATTACCGCCGATGCGGCCTGACAGCTTGCCAAAGGCGATGACCGAGCCCGAGAACGTGACCGCACCAATCAGAATGCCGATGTAAATCTCCATCTCATGAATGGATTTGGCGGCACCGACGAAACCCTTCGAGGCCTCGGGGTCAATGAAGGTGGAGATGCCCACCAGCATGGCGGCCAGACCGACCATGCTGTGCATCAAGGCCACCAGTTCGGGCATCTGCGTCATTTGCACGGTGCGTGCTGCGTACAAACCGATGGAGCCACCGACCAGCATGGCAGCAATGATCCAGGGAATACCGGCCCAAGTGACCTGCGGACCAAAGATGGTTGCCAGCACGGCCAAGGCCATGCCAATCATGCCGTAGAGGTTGCCGCGCAAGGCGGTTTCCTGGTTCGACAAACCACCCAGACTCAGGATGAAAAGAATCGTAGCCCCAATGTAGGAGACGGTTGCCAGTTCTGTAGTAAACATGAATTGCCTCCCTTATTTGCGGAACATGGCCAGCATGCGCTGGGTGACGGCGAAGCCGCCGAACATATTGATGGCGGTGAGCACAATGCCCGCTGCCGCTACCCAACTTATCCAGTCATTGGGTCGCCCCACTGCTCCAGCCAGTGGTGAAATCTGCACCAGGGCGCCGATGGCGATGATGCTGGAGATGGCGTTGGTCACGCTCATCAGCGGCGTGTGCAGGGCCGGCTTGACGTTCCAGACCACCATGTAGCCAACGAAGCAGGCCAGCACAAAGACCGTGAAGTGCGACAAAAATGCCGGTGGTGCGCTGCTGCCGACGAGCCAGAACAGTGCTGCTGCAACGCCGAACACGATGGCCAGTTTGCTGCCGGCCATGGGTTCGCCGCCGCCAGCGCCGTGACCATGCCCGCCCTTCTTGGCCGCAGGCGCCGCAGAGGGTTTGGCTGGCGCTGTAGCGGCAGCCGGTAGTTTGGGTGCTGGCGCTGGCCAGGTGATGGTGCCTTCCTTGGTCACCGTCAGGCCGCGGATGGCGTCGTCTTCCATGTTGACGTTGGCGATGCCGTCCTTGGCTTTGCACAACTCCTCGGCCAGGCGCCACAGGTTGCTGCCATACAGTGTGGAGGACTGCTTGGCCAGGCGCGAGGCCAGGTCGGTGTAGCCGACGATGGTCACGTCGTGCACAACGACCGCCTGACCCGGAACGGTCAGCTCGCAGTTGCCGCCGCGCTCCGCCGCCATGTCAACAATGACGCTGCCGGGCTTCATGCTCCTGACCATCTCTGCCGTGATCAGCTTGGGCGCGGGCTTGCCCGGGATCAGCGCAGTGGTGATGATGATGTCCACCTCGCGCGCCTGCTTGGCGTACATGTCGCGCTGGGCCTGCTGGAAGCCCTCGCTCATGACCTTGGCGTAACCGCCGCCGCCAGAGCCTTCTTCCTCGTAATCGACCTTGACGAATTCGCCACCCAGCGAGACCACCTGATCGGCCACTTCGGCACGGGTGTCGTTGGCACGCACGATGGCGCCCAGACCGGCCGCAGTGCCGATGGCGGCAAGACCGGCCACACCGGCGCCGGCGATAAAGACCTTGGCCGGCTGAACCTTGCCCGCAGCCGTAATCTGGCCGTTGAAGAAGCGGCCAAAAGCGTTGGCAGCCTCAATCACGGCACGGTAGCCAGCGACACCGGCTTGCGAAGTCAGTGCGTCCATCTTCTGGGCGCGGCTCAGCATACGCGGCAGCGCATCGATGGCCAGCACGGTCGCCTTCTTGGCGGTGAGTTGCTGCATTAATTCGGGGTTTTGCGCCGGCCAGATGAAGCCGATCAGGATGCCACCTTCGCGCATCATGTCAACTTCGGCCGGGGTCGGAACGCAGACCTTGAACACGATGTCGGAACTGGCCCAGAGCGCGGCCGCCGTGTCGACAATCTGTGCGCCGGCTGCGCGATAGGCGTCATCGGAACAGTTCGCCGCATCACCGGCACCGGTCTCGACCGAGACGGCGAAGCCGAGCTTGATCAGCTTTTCGACCACTTCGGGGACGGTAGCGACACGTTTCTCACCAGGGAATATTTCGCGCGGTACGCCGATGCGCTGTCCTGCTTTTGTCTCGGGGGCAGCGGCGGCCGGGGTGGTTCCCGACGTCGTCCCATTAGGTACGCCAGTTTGCATGAAGCAACTCCTCAACTTGAATTTTGCACAGTAGTGCTGTACCTCCCCGGGCGCTTGACCCAGGGAAACACTGCGACGCGAAGCTTAACTGAATTTGTCACCCTTGCGACCAGGGTGATGCATGACGTGGATCAATGAAACGGCAATCTCTAGTCCGCCTTGATCTGGGCGCGCTGCACGATGTCTTTCCAGATCTTCTGCTCACTGCCAATGAAGGCAGCAAACTCGGACGAGGGTCCACCACCACCCACCGCGTTGTCATTGGCAAAGCGTTCCGTGACCGCGCTCGACTTGAGGGCCTTGAGCGCCTCCTCCTGAATGCGTTTGACAATGTCCGGCGGTGTTCCGGCCGGCGCCAGGATGCCGTACCACTGCGAGGTCTCAAAGTCCTTGTAGCCCATCTCGGCCACCGTCGGCACATCCGGCAGATGCGAGATGCGCTGCTGCGTACCGACCGCGATGGCGCGCAGCTTGCCGCTCTTGATGTGGGCCGACAGCGCCGGCAAACCAGCCGATGAGGCCTGCGTGCGCCCAGACAACAAGTCGGTCAGTTGCGGCCCGGTGCCGCGGTAGGGGATGTGCGTGATGTACATGCCGGTAACGAGCTTGAGGTATTCCATCGCCAGATGGCCTGCGCTGGCATTGCCGGCCGAGCCGTAGTTAAGCTGACCCGGATTCTTTTTCACATAGGCCACGAACTCCTTGAAGTTCCTGGCCGGCACATCGGCATGCACCACAAACACATTGGGCACCTTGGCCAGCAGCGTCACCGGGATGAAGTCCTTGTCGACATCATAGGGTTGGCTCTTGAGCATATAAGGGTTGACCGCCAGTGTCCCCACATGACCAAGGATCAGCGTGTGACCGTCCGGTGCCGCCTTGGCCACGTCCTGCATGGCCACCACACCGGCGCCACCTGGCTTGTTTTCAACAAAGACGTTGTGGCCAAGATGCTTACTCATTTCTGCGGCGACCGAGCGCGCCACGATCTCGGAGGTGCCACCGGGAGCAAAGGGCACGACAAAACGGATCGGTTTGGAGGGCCAGGCGGTCTGCGCGTACAAAGGCGAAAGCGCCGAACTCAGAGTGGCTGCGCCGGCGGCGAGCAGCAACTGGCGGCGATCAGGTGAAGTCAGGGAATTCATATTGTCATCTCCGAAAAAGGTAAACATTGTCATGCCGGACTTGATCCGGCATCCATGGATTGCGGGTCACGCCCGCAATGACGATTGCTGCATCCATCAAGGGTACCGCATCAAAACTGGTACCGACGCAATCCGCCGTCCACCGCAATCACGGTTCCGGTGATGTAACTGGCCAGGGGTGAGGCCAGGAAACACACCAGATGAGCGAGCTCGTCGGGTTCGCCGTAGCGCCCCACCGGGATCTCATTATCGGACTGCCATTGACGGTACTCCGGCGTGTAGTTGCGCAAAATCTGCTCCGACAGTATGCGCCCGGGCGGAACGCAGTTGACCGTAACCCCGTGTTTGCCGACCATGCGGCTCAGGCCCTTGGCCCAGCTGTGGATGCCGGCCTTGGCACAAAAAGCGCCGTTCACGTGTTCCGGCTCGCTCTTGCCCGTGATGTTGATGATGCGGCCCCACTTGCGTTCCATCATCTGGTCCAGCAGGGCATCGGCCACCTGGCGCGGCCGGTGAAAATTCAACGTCATCGCTTCCTGCCAACGTTCTTCGCTGACATGCAGATCAGTAAAACTGCGCGAACCGCCGGCATTGTTGACCAGAATATCCACGTGGCCCAGACCGGCCATGGCCGCGGCCGTAAGACGCTGCGCTGCGTCCTCGGCGTACAGGTCGGACTCAATGATCACAGGCCTCTGCCCCCCCGCCGCCACGATCTGCTCTGCCACCTCGGCCAGCAGGTTCACTCGCCGCGCCGAAATGGCCACATGCACACCCTCTGCCGCCAGCGCCACCGCAATGCTGCGCCCGATGCCGGTGCTGGCGCCGGTGACCAGTGCGGTCTTGTCTTTGAGCTGTAAGTCCATATTGATTCCTTTGCGACTATTTTGAGTTCCG
This sequence comes from Comamonadaceae bacterium, assembly GCA_007280205.1. Classification (GTDB taxonomy): domain Bacteria; phylum Pseudomonadota; class Gammaproteobacteria; order Burkholderiales; family Burkholderiaceae_C; genus Rhodoferax. The sequence goes on along the minus strand of QYPX01000050.1, from coordinate 218 downwards.
AAATTCGCCACACCGAGTTTTTTGCATATGTGGTTTGCTGTCATGCCGGACTGGATCCGGCATCCATGGATTGCGCATCACTGGATCCCGGATCGAGATGCTATGGATGCCTCCCTCCCACGGGGGGGTAAACACGAGAGAGTTGAACGCCAAGAGCATGAACAGCCGTCTTTCAGGAAGAGAGATTTCGAGTAATCGAGGTGGATCCTCCAATGGAT
>QYPX01000210.1 GCA_007280205.1 Comamonadaceae bacterium | reverse complement strand
GTCAGCCACTGCCCCCCATTTGCGACTAAGTTGATCAAATGGCATCCATGTGATTAGGGCGCTCGTCAAGGTGTCACTGGTCGGCGCCGTAACGAATATTCCGCGTTTGCTCAAGAGAGGGCATGATTGAGCGCCCACTTGTTTCGCCGCCTGGAGTACCGCTGAACATTTACAGACGACGCCATAGATCTCACTAAGGACGTCAGTTGGGTCGACAACACCGATTCGCTGATGCAGTCTTTCAAGGGCATGAATGCTGATGACCAGTGGGCGTGACACCTTGAGATCAAGTCCGCCTGTCCGACCGTTCAAATAACCTGCAAGGACCGAGAACGCAAGCCCCTCATCCGTCGGTGCTGGACAAATTAGTGAGAATTCCGACCTTCGGCCATGAGTTTCGACAATGGATCCTGCCCCTGGACTTTGTGCGAAGAGTATTCGCAGATCGCTCAGTGCCTTGTTGACGCATTTGGACGGGGACGCCCCCCCCCCAAGGCGGAAACGAGCATTGCCAATGATCCGTTCAAACTTGTTGCGAAGAAGGATACCCTGCGCACCCCATTCTGTTAGGTGCTTCTTAGCGAGCCCCCGGGCTAATGACGAATCAACGAACATGGTTCCCTGCCGCCTTCCAGCAATCCAAGAACTTCCGCGCTATTTCCTGCATTTCAATGTCATGCATCCCCATGCCCTCCGCTATGGTACTCACGGTGACAATTATCCATAGATACAGGCTCACCGGGTGAGCCTTTGAGTCCATATCATGGGGGAGATCTGAAAATACTCGAAACGAATGGCCAACAAGTAAATGAAATTTGGGACGATTGGTTCCGTTGGGTTCCAGTGCTTCCGCTCAGCACTGATCCTCTTTGTTCTCGCGATTCTTGCTGCATGCAACTCGCAGCGATCCCCTGATTGCAACGATCCGTCTGTGATTTCTGCCCTTGAGAGAAGCGCCAACGAATTTGTGGAAAGTGAGTTATCAGCGGGGATAACTGAACCGACCTTTTTGGCCAGTGCCAGAAAGGTGTTCCAGCTTCACGTGGAAGGTCTGGGAACCACCAGCACCGACGATGTCAATAAGAGGGTGACTTGTACGGGGATTTTGGTTGCGAGTCTGAACCCGTCTGCCGGCAAGGAGGATCATCAAACACGTCTGCGCAGTCTTGCCAGGAATCTTGGGGTGGCGGAGACGGTCAAGGTGGATGGTGGGCAGCTAAGAACTGAAATTCATTTTGCCGCAGTCAGCGTCGCTGACACCCATGCGTTGTCGGTCGGACTAACCGAGCATAGCCCTTTGCTGCACAGGCTTGCCACCATGGCCAGAATGACGTCTCTTGAATCAGGACTGCCAATTGGTGTGATGCCGCCGAACCTGCTTGAGTTACTTGATGTCGGCACCTTGACGACTGTGCTGCTTGATCAAGTGTATGGAGCCTCCGACAAGAACCTTGGCTGCCGCTTGGTCAGCGCTGGTACTGACCTCTATTGCATGGAGATTGCACACTCAGTCATCAAGAAGACCGTAGACGGCAAGCGACTTTATGCCGTAGCTACAGGACGCGCCATCAATAGCGCTCATGTCACGCCGGGGCTGGTTGAAGCGTTTGTCGTTGACGACAAAGGTGGGAAGGCAAGACTGGCTGCAAAGTCCCCCCGGCTTCAAATGGGCGCATGGGGCGAGGCACCCGACAATTGGAAATTGAAGCTACTTGGCGCCAAGGGCAATTGGGGTTGGACGGCTCATGAGCATCACCAGCAAAATGGTTTCAGCATTGATGAGACTATCTTTCTGGGGCAGCACGACGGATCCATTCACACGCTGGCACAGGTGCCCACAGACTATGACGATACTGGCAACTGCGAGGACAAGAAGTGCGAGCGATCCATGTCTGCGTTCAAGACCAGCGTTCGCATTGAGCCTGTTTCATCAAACGCCGCCTTCTATCCACTCCTCGTCACGGTCAACGGCAGGTACAAGGGAAAGCAGATCAATTCAACCACGTGGAAGATGGTCTTTGACGAGCCAAAGCATCAGTACGCTTATCCACAAGGGTGGCCGCTTGTCGGTCTCTTTGAATGACACCCGAGACCATTTACTACCTTCCAGGGCATGGCGGTCGCCTTGGGACGGGGCTTGGAGAAGCACTTCTGAGCCGCGGCTACAACGTGTCTGGCCGGGAAACTGTTGGTGAATTCAAGGATATTCCGTTTTCACAACAGGTCGCAATCATTGCGGAAGACCTGAAAACTTATCACTGGCATGAGGACGCGCGTGTCATTGCCAACTCGTTCGGCGCCTACCTGTTTCTGAATGCTCAGGCCCTCATGAGCCCCTATGTCGGCAAAGTCTTGTTGCTTTCACCCATCGTGGGGGAGTTTTCAAACGAAGACAACGGAATGGGCTTTATTCCTCCTCACTCCGGGCGACTGGCGCAATTTGCAGCTGGAACCTACCCCGTCCCGCAGCACTGCGAAATTCATGTGGGCGAACATGACTGGCAGAGTAATCCCGCCAACGTCACAAAGCTTGCTGGACTCCTGGGGTTGAATGCAACTGTGGTGCCGGGTGGGGGACACATGCTGGACAAGCGGTATGTTTCAGCCGTGCTCGATAGGTGGTTGGGCTAGCAATGACTAGATCACTGGGTAGTCGAATACGCCGCCACCCAGCACAGCGTGTTGACCAGCGCCATTTGCTCGGGTGTCTTGCTGGCGATCTCCATCAACGCCGGATTGGCAATCAGAATTGCCAGGCACTTGGCTCTGGAGATGGCGACGTTGAGTCGATTCTTGCTGTAGAGGAACTCAATGTTTCTGGGAAGATCGTCACCGCTGGAGGTGGCCATGGAGACGATCACGACTTCTGCTTCCTGACCCTGAAACTTGTCAATGGTTCCGACTCGCGCGTCATCAGGCAGAGCCAGCTTGAGCTTGTTGACCTGCATGTTGTAGGGCGAGACGATCAGGATGTTTTCACTCATCATCGGCTTTGTAGCACCCTTGTTGTCGATAAATGATTCCTTCAGCAGGGCTTTGTACAGGGCTAAGACGCAATAGACTTCTTCCTGGCTCCATTGCGAACAGCCCTCGTGGCGGACGCGCAGATAGCGGATGCCTGCCTTTGCCAGGTCGGGATGGGCGTCAGCGCCCAGCACCAATTCGCGTTTGGCTGTGCCGGGCTCCGGATGCAGGCGGTCGTCATAAACCGCGCTAGAGATGAACTGGCACACCTTGGGGTGCATGCGCCAGCTTGTTCCCAGAAAAATCCCTCTCTCCGGTGCGATGGTGGCTCGGCCTTCAAGCAGAAAATCCAGACACGACAAGCCAGAGTCCCCCGGGTGCACGCCCTGAACCGGTTGGCTCAGCTGCATCTGGTCGCCCAGCAGAACGATGTTCGTGGCGCTGGTGGCCATGGGCACCAGCATGCCCAGCGCCACCTGGCCGGCTTCGTCAACAAAAAGGTAGTCCAGGGACTGATCCAGGTCTTCATCGGCAAAGAGCCACGCCGTGCCGGCGATTAGTTGGTAATCCGTGCCAGTGAGGGCGTCGTTGTTCCAGACGTCAACAATGAGTCTGCCCTTGACCTGCTGGGACGGGTCGGTTTTGCTGGACTTCTTGGCGCCGCGGAATTCAAAGTTGTCAGCTACGGCCGCTTTTTCGACCTCTTGCAGCAGGTTGATGATGGCTTTGTGGCTGTTGGAAGATACCCCCACGCGCTTGCCCGCCTTGAGCAAAGCCAGAATAACTCTGGCGCCGGTAAAGGTTTTGCCGGCCCCGGGCGGACCCTGGATGAAGATGTGGCTCTGATCGAGCCGCTCAAGCGCCGAGATGATCTGTGGCAGCGTTGCAGATTCGGGGACCAAAGCGGTGCCAGCTTCATGGTTCTGCAGCTTTGGAAGCGCGCGCGTCAAGAATGCGTCGATGGCCGGATAGCTGCGGCTGGCGGCGCCGTTAGCAGTGCTGATCAGCGAGTCTGCATACCTAAAAAGCGCTTCCTGCAGAACCTTGTTATTGATACTGCGATTTAGCCCAATGTCGATGGGGTAGGGTGGCAGTGTGTGACGCTTGCCCACCTTGAAGCTGACGGTGAGCTTGTCTTCGTCAACAATCAGGTCTGTCAGGGGTGTCAGGCTGTCCACATGCACGCAGCTGTCCCCGGTCTTGATCTTCACTTCCTGCTCGGTGTAGCGCAGCGTGTGGCGTATGGAGCGGTCTTCGGCACGAGGCGGATGAACCGGGTTTTGCAGCCCGACAATGCATTCCGGGTTCTCAAACCGGTCTTCGGCATTCATGGCCTGGCGGTCAAACACCCCCCACCATTCCGGCTTGGCCGCCCGCCTGTGGAAATCCAGCAATTGAAACGCCAACAGGCGATGCTGCTCCGCGACACCCCATGCGTTTTGATCCACGGGCAAAGCATTGACGAGGCGTTCCCGGTAGCGCAGCAGCCTTTGCTCTGCTTCATTGACTTCTACCGGGGCTTCATCGCCTGCATCCGGATTGCCGTGTTGAACCCAGGGGATGTCGGCTGGCCGGAGTTTGAGCAGCCACTGCTGCAGTTGGTAAGTCGAGCGCACGTCGTCTTCGTTGTAATCGGCAATCGCCCTCAGCAGCGCTTGGTCCTGGGTCTGCTTCCACTTCTCGTAGAACACGATGCTGGCACCGGCGTTGGTGACATTGCCTGCGCGGGCCCCAAGGTAGAAGTGCTCGATGTTCTTGATGGAGTAGGCCGGCTCAGAGACACGGATGGCTTCACGCACAACTTGGTAGAGGTCCACCATCTTGTGCTGGCGCAGCAGGTTGTCTACTTCGGACTCACGCGTGCCGTGCAGTCCCATCAGCTTCTGCAGTGCGGTGACTTCATACGATGCGTAGTGGTAGATGTGGGCGCCAGGATGACGCGCCAGGTGCTGCGTCACGAAATCCATGAAGTTCTCAAAGGCGACGCCTTCCTGCGCGCGGCTGTGCGCCCAGAAGGGTTTGAATTGAGCTTTGCCGGACTCAAAGAAATAGAGCCCAAAGAGGTATTCAAGTCCACCTTCTTCCAGCGGATTGCCTTCCATGTCGAAGAACAAATCGGCGCTGTCGGGCGCGGGCATGCGGGCAAAACCGCGCGGGCCGGTCTCGGGCGCTGCCAGGGGATCTGGCTCTATGAGTTCGACGATGCCTTTGCCGGTCTGACGCGCCCGGAGTTGCAAGCTGGCTTGATGGCGCAAGCGCAGTAGTACGGGAGGCGGTATCTTGGAGATCTTCTTGCCGGGCTTGAGGATGGCCAGCGCCTCCAGCGTGGTAACACCCGCGACTTCCAACTTGCGAATGTGGGTCTTGAGGATGTTGGCCACCTGGCACAGGTGGTCGTCCACCTTCCAACGCAGCGCGCACAGCTCGCGCCAGTGGCACAGATCGCAACGATCACAGGGCGATGGATAAGTGGCGTCGGACTGTGCATTGGTTACGCGCTCCAGAAAGCGTGCCTTGAGTCGGGCGTAGTAATGTGCGTAATCGGCTACCCGGAACGCAACTTCGCGCTTGTCACCCAAAACAACGTGCATGAGTTGTGGTGGCGTGCCTTGGATGCTGGTCAACATGTCCGAGTAATAGGCGAGCTGGATGACGAACTTGCCTTTCGGGCTGCGTGCCAATTTGGTGTCCAGAACTTCGTAACTGTAGGCGCCCAGCAAGGATGGCGTGGGAACGCGGCGCAAAAAGTCGGCGTAACCCAGAAATTCATCTTTCAGAAAGGTAGCCTGGAAGATGATCTCGATGCCGTCCTGCATGGCCTGCAGCGTTGCCTGGTGGCGCACGTCCCGGTCTTGGCCTACCGCTGCGATATCGATGAAACTCGCATGTTGCTCGCGCAGTTTGTCGACGTAAGCGGCCTCGTGCGCAAAGCCTTTGTCCTGGATCAGCTTGGCCTGCTCGTCATCTTCGGTCTTGGGCAGTTTTGTCTCAAGGTTTTGTAGGTCGAGCACGGTCAGATGCTCGCACTCCAAGAAATTGACCAAATCAGTGGCCGAATACAGAATTGCGCTGGGAGTCTTTTGCATCTGCTGACCCTGAATATGGCTTTCTAAATGCCAATGTTACCGGGCAATGCTCTCTACCTGGCGACGGACGTGTAAGCCAGCCAGAGCAGGGACAGGAGTCTGAGGTAAGGTTTCAATGTCAATCCCATTCAAAAACAAATTCTTTTCGCACTTTGCTTGAGTGCACCAGGGCATAGCCACGTTTGGCGCCGGGGACTACAAAGTACCAGAGTGAGTCGCCAATCTGTCGGTCCGCAAGCAGGGCGTGCCAACCAGCGTTGAGATGACCAAAGGGCAAGTCCGGTGCGCGGCCCAGAGGGTCAACCACTTTCGCTTCAGCCTCAGCAGCCTCGGGCGCGACAACCCTGACCAGATGTTGGCGTCGGCAATTGAATGCTGCTTCCGGATCGGGCGTCCAGTGGCCATTCGATGGAAAACAAACACTCTGAATGAAGATCACGATGGCCAAGGGCCATATGAGCAGGATCAACGGGTACATGAGTATCTCTTTGGCGAAGCGCGTCCACCTCACGCGTCGGCTTTCTTTGCTTCTGAGATCTGCCATGATTGCCCGGTACATCTCGCCAGCTGGCTGCAGCTTGGTCCTGATGGCGCCCAGCAAGCGTAGAAGCACGAGCACTGGCAAGCCGATGGCCAGGTAGATGCCGAACCAGTAGAGGATTTGTTTTGCCAACATACTAATCCTCCTGTGACTTGCCGAAAGTAGTCATGCCGGCCAGCGTGTAATCTTGTGGCGCATCCGGTTTGGCCTGACCGTTGACGACGGTTCTCTCTTCCAGAACAACGCCCCGTTGCACTCGGAAGAAGGTGTCGATCTCATAAGTGCTCTCGTATCCACCGTGCACATAATTCAGCAGTGCGCCGCTGGGGCAACGTAACTCCCCGGTGAACCAATGGGCAAACACGCCGTCCGGGTAGCCCGGGAACAGTGCCTCCAAGCCAACCTCATGCTCCTGGCCGTCAGTGACTACGTTGCCCGAGAGCTTGACCAGGTAAAGGCGGTCATTTTCTATTGCCCACGTACCGACATAGCCACGCCAGAGCGCGGTGCAGGTGGCCTCAAACTTCAGCGTGCTGGCTGAGAACTGAAGGAACGGGCCCAAGGGTTGGCTGCACAGGGTGAGTTCTTTGCCCTGGTAGATCAAATGTTCGGAAAACTGGGCGGTCATGGGAATTAGTCCTCAGTGTGAATGCGAGGGGGCAGGTGCTTGACGATTTCGGGATGTGGATCATCGATGTGGGCAACGGTGTAGGGCCCGGTTTTGACTAACCAATGGCAGGGCTGGGTGGCGCCGCCAAACATTCCTTCATGGACACAAAAGTCAGCCCAATGCCGCACGCCATTGATGTAATCAAAGGGAGCAAATTTCATCGCTGACCATTGATCAACCAGACTTCCGATGTCTGAACCATTCATGGCGCCATCACGAAACAAGTAGTCGTCGTACCAGACACGACCACCTAGTAGCTGCGCGTGGCGCCTCAGACACCTTTCCCAGCCACCCGGATATTTGGCACGAATGATGGCGATGGGGACGATGAAATCAATGAACTCTGTTTCGATGGCCATATGAGCTCCGGAATGGGATTGCGACCAAGTATCTGCTGCCGCAGGCTCACGGTGTGATGCTGCAATTCGC
>QYPX01000019.1 GCA_007280205.1 Comamonadaceae bacterium | reverse complement strand
TCAATACCGCGCTGCCGAAGAAACCCGGCGAGTCAAGCGGCGCCGCGATCTCACCACCAAAACTGCCCAGCGGTGATTGACGCGACCTTGAGTTCTCGGCAGCAAGGGCATTGGTTGCGATGGCAACCAATGCCAGGCAACTGGCAGTCTTGAATACCCGTGTCACCGGACGATTCCTTGCTTCTGGTCTGTTCATGGTGTTGTCTCCTTCATATTGAATGTAATGGCAGCCATATCAATGACGCACATGTTTGCCAAGAGCTTATTCAAGGGCTTCAGCACTCGTCATGCATGTATCGGCATCATAAGTGTCACTATATTCAAATCGGTTGAATAGCGGGGAAAACCCTAGACGGTTGATGAATGTAGACTTCAAACCATTCCAACATCGACATCCTCTTGCACATGACTCTTGTAACCAATGCCATGGACACCTCAAGCGAGGCAGGCGCTGCCGATGGCCGACGTGCTCGCGGGCTGGAAAGCCGCAGACGGATTGTGATGGCGCTGATCGAGTTGATCAGGGAGGGGAAGATTGCCCCCACAGCCGAAGAAGTATCAATGCGGGCGAAAGTGGGCCTGCGCACCGTATTTCGGCATTTTGACGACATGGAGACCTTGTACCGTGAGATCGACAACGAGTTTCAAGCCATTGTTCTTTCCTGGTCACACGAGCAATATGAGCAGGGAGATTGGCAAGATCGATTGATTGAAACCGTCAAGGCGCGTGGGCGACTGTATGAGAGCGTAAGGCCATTCTTCTTGAGTGGGCAGGTTCACCGCCACGAGTCCGTAGTCATCGACTCCAGTATCCGCCGACATATCGAATTGGAACGCGCGAGTCTCAAGAAGATCCTGCCGAAAGAACTACTGGCGGACAAACCCCTGGTTGAGGCTCTGATCCTGCTCCTGAGTCCGAACTCCTGGTTCAGGCTGCGACGGGATCAAGATTTGAGTTTCAGTGCCACGCTCGCCACACTTCAATTGGCAGCCAAGGCATTGCTTTCTCGCTGACATGTTTCAGGACAAAGTCGAAGAAGGAATTTTCCTCATCTAGGGTTATTACCGATGATCAAGCAGTCGTCTGTGCATATAGTGACACTTGTACTGCCACTATATTCAAGTCCAGGTGTGGCGGCATCAAACGTCATACCGACGTGGCAGACACCGATCAACCAAATTCTTTAGACGAGCCCCATGGAAATACTTCGCACCCCTGACAGCCGATTCGAGAACCTGCCCGACTGGTCCTTTGAGTCGCACTACACCGGGATAAGCGATGCGGCCAGCGGCCAGACGCTGCGCTTGGCCTGCGTGGACGAAGGTCCGCGTGATGGCCGCACCGTGCTGCTGATGCACGGCGAGCCGAGCTGGTCCTATCTGTACCGCCACATCATCCCCAAGCTGGCCGCTGCCGGCCACCGCGTCGTTGCCCCCGATCTGATCGGCTTCGGCCGTTCCGACAAGCCGGCGCACCGCAAGGAATACACGTATGAGCGCCACGTCGCCTGGCTGAGCAGCTGGCTCACCGCGATGAACCTGCAGGACGTGACGCTGTTCTGCCAGGACTGGGGCGGCCTCCTTGGGCTGAGGCTGGTGGCTGCGTTCCCGGAGCGCTTTGCGGGCGTGGTAGTGGCCAACACCGCGTTGCCTGCGGGCACGCCGGTGTCTGATGCCTTCATGCAGTGGCTGGCCTACAGCCAGAGCACGCCGGACCTGCCGGTTGGTCAGCTCATCGCCATGGGTTGCAGCCGCAAGCTGAGCAAGGCCGAGATCGCTGCCTACAACGCGCCGTTCCCCGACGCGAGCTACAAGGGTGGCGCCTGCCAGTTTCCGACGCTGGTGCCCATCACGCCGCAGCATGCGTCGGTGGCTGAAAATCGGGCAGCCTGGGCGGTGTTGTCGCAGTTCAAAAAGCCTTTCGTCACGGCCTTCAGCGACAACGACATGGTCACCAAGGGGGGCGACTTGCAGTTCCAGCAACTCATTCCAGGTGCCAAGGGCCAAGCCCACGTCACGCTCAAGGGCGCGCACTTTTTGCAGGAAGACTGCCCGGACGACGTGGCCGTTGTCATCGACAGCCTGATGGCACGCACGCGAAGCTGACTTCGAACGCACCCAAGACAGAGACTGTTTATGACCTCGTCCACAACATCAGCACCTTTGCTGCTCAGCGGCAATCCCGGCTCGCCTTACACCCGCAAAATGGTCGCGCTGCTGCGGTATCGGCGCATTTCCTACCGTTTGGTTAATTCCAGCACCGGAATACCCGGACTGCCACAGGCCAAGCCGCCTCTGTTGCCAACCTTCTACCTACCGGCTGCCGACGGCAGCCTGCAGGCGGTGACAGATTCAACGCCGTTGATCCGCCGATTCGAATCCGAATTTGCCGGTCGCAGTGTTATTCCGCTCGACCCGGCGCTGGCTTTCATCGATGCCTTGCTGGAAGACTTTGGCGACGAATGGCTCACCAAGGCGATGTTCCACTACCGCTGGAGCTATGCGGCCGACATTGCCAAGGCGCGCCACGTGCTCAGCGCCCAGGGCATGCCGATGCAGGACGATGTGCAGTTCGAGAAGATCGCCACCTACATTGCCGACCGGCAGATTCCCCGGCTGCGTTACGTTGGCTCCAATCCGGTCACGGCGCCAGTGATCGAAGCCGGCTACCTGCGCGTGCTCAAGGTGCTGGAAGACCACTTCAAACGACATCCGTTTGTCCTCGGCAAGCGCCCCGGTAGTGGCGACTTTGGACTGTACGGGCAGCTCACCCAGCTGGCCCATTTCGACCCGACTCCGATGGCGTTGACAGTGCAGCATGCCCCGCGCGTCTTGGGCTGGGTTGGTTTGATGGAAGACCTCTCTGGCATCGAACCCAACGACGCTGACTGGCTCGACGCAAGCGCCCTGCCAGAGGGCGTGCATACCCTGCTGTGCGAAGTTGGACGCCTGTACGTTCCTGTGATGCTGGCGAATGCGCGGGCTTTGACTGCGGGCGAGACCGAGGTGCATGCGGTGGTCGATGGCCAGCCCTGGGTGCAGCAGGCTTTCCCGTACCAGGGCAAGTGCCTGAGCTGGTTGCGGCGCGATTACCAGGCTTTGGACGCCAACGCGAGGGCTACGGTTGACCGTGCGCTGGCCGGCACCGGTTGCGAGGCGCTGTTCGCGGCGCCTTGACTCATCGACACACTCCGAAGGAACTGCCTATGTTCGACCCTCGTCATGCTTTCGCACTCACGCTGTGCGTCTGCCTGTCAGCGCCGGTCTATGCCGGGCCGCCAACGTCGCCCGTCGGCCTGTGGAAAACGTTCAATGATGCGAATCAGGCAACGGGCCTGATTCGCATTACTGATTCGGCCGGCGTGATTTCCGGGAAAGTGGAAAAAATTCTGATCGGCGATCCTGCAGCAAGGTGCGCTCAATGCCCGGCAGACGATCCTCGCAAGGACAAGCCGATTGTTGGCATGACCGTCCTGAAAGACATGAAGAAAGAGGGCGACATCTACTCCGGTGGAACGATTCTCAAGGCAGGAGATGGAACAATTGCCAAGGCGGAAATTCGTGTTGTCGACGGTGGCCAAAAGATAGAGATGAAGGGAAGCGTGGGGATATTCAGCAGGACGCTGACATGGGTTCGCGCCGAGTAGGCGGACCTAGCGAAAACCCTGAGGCTGGCGAACCTTGCGCAATGCTATAGTTTGTCTCAGTACAGTAGTGTATGGAATGACGAGGCCAATGAATGTCCATTAAGAGTTGGTTGATGCCTGCCATCACACAGCGCTTTCTTTCAAGAGAGCGCCTGCTCAAGGCCCGTGCCAGGGCTGAGAAACGCCGCTCTGCCCGCAGTGAACGCCATCAGGTCCATTATTTTCACCAGGTCGACGATCCGTACAGCGCATTGGTGGCGTCCATTCTGCCGAAATTTGTGAGCCGCTACGACGTTGACCTGACGGCGCATGTGGTAGGACAGCCACCCGACAATGCCGCGCCCGAGCGCCAGAAATTGATTGATTACAGCCGCAAGGATGCACAGCTGTTGGCACGACATTGGGGTCTGAAATTTGACGACCATGGCAGACAGCCGTCGGCGCAACAGGTGCAGCGTGTGACCGAGCAACTGGTGACCTCGGCACAGAATGGAAGCTTCGTCACGCAAGCCGGCGCACTGTCGGCCGCGCTCTGGGATGCACCCGCTGGCGACACGTGCGCTGCTTCAACCCTGACGCCGCAGACGTCGGCGCACATGATGGCTGCCAATGCATTGCGAAAAAGGCTGGGCCACTACCTCGGCGCCACCATCTACTACGGCGGCGAGTGGTACTGGGGCATCGACCGCCTGCACCATCTGGAACGACGTTTGCAGGCACTCGGCGCGGCACGCGTCGGCATCAATGACTTGATGTTTCCGCCAGATCCTGATCTGGATCGAGCAGTGCCTCTGGTCAAACCGGAACCTATCGACTTTTTCGTATCGCTGCGCAGTCCGTATTCGGAGATTGCAACGTTTCGGGTTTTCAAGCTGGCCCGACTCACCGGCGCACAGGTGCGGCTGCGCTATGTGCTGCCGATGGTGATGCGTGGTTTGCCGGTGCCTCGGGAAAAGCGAATCTACATCAGTCAGGATGCGGCGCGAGAGGCCTTTACGCTTGGAATCCCTTTTGGCCGCATCAACGATCCCGTAGGGCGTCCGACCGAGCGTGGCCTGGCGTTGATTCCCTATGCCGAACGTGTCGGCAAGGGGGAGGAATACTTGCAATCATTCATGCGCGGAGTCTGGGCCGAAGGCATCGATGCCGGCAGTGATCGCGGCCTGCGCAAGATCGTCGAGCGTTGCGGTCTGTCATGGGAAGCGGCCAGCCTGGCCCAGAAGGATGAGAGCTGGCGCAAGGTGGCCGAGCAGAACCGGCAGGAGATGTTTGCCCTGGGCCTGTGGGGCGTGCCATCGTTCAAGGTCGGGGCTACCGTGGTGTGGGGACAGGATCGCCTGTGGGCGGTGCAGCAAGCGCTGCTGAAGGGGGATGCATGACGTCGGGTCGAATGAAGGTCAGGGCGCTGGCGTGCGCACTGGCCTTGAGCACTTGCATGGCGGTTCTGGCAGCGGACCGGGCGCGCCCCAATATCGTGGTGCTGGTCGCTGACGACTGGGGCTTTAGCGATGTCGGTGCTTTTGGCGGCGAGATCGCCACGCCCCATCTTGATGCGCTGGCGCACCAGGGCATGCGCTTTGCCAATTTTCACGTGGCTGCCTCCTGCGCGCCAACCCGATCGATGCTGCTGACGGGCGTCGACAACCACCGCAACGGCGTGGGCAATCTGACGGAGACCATGCCGCAATCGCATCTGGGCAAACCCGGCTACCTGGGTTCACTCAACAACCGGGTTGTCACGGTGGCCACGCTGCTCAAGGACAACGGTTACCGCACCTACATCGCCGGAAAATGGAACGTCGGCACCGAGCCACACAACCGGCCTGACCAACGCGGTTTTGAGCGTTCCCTGGTGCAGGGCGACACCGGCTCTGACAACTGGGATCCGCAGCAACGCTACCTGCCCCATACCGACAGGGTGCAATGGTTTGAAGACGGCAAAGAGGCCGTCATGCCGGCGACTTACTACTCGTCGGAGTTCTTTGTCGATAAAACACTGGCCTACCTGCGCTCGGGTGCCGGATCGAACAAGCCCTTCTTCGCCTACGTCGGTTTTCAGGCGAATCACGTACCGCTGCAGGCGCCGCGCGCATTCATTGACAAGTACCAGGGCCGTTATCAGCAGGGCTGGACGGCCTTGCGGCAAGCGCGGCGCGACAAGGCGGCTGAACTTGGGTTGATTCCCAAGGACACGCCGATGGCGACCATGTACAGCACCGACAACTGGGATGCCCTGAGCGCCAGCGACAAGCAGTACCAGGAACGCCGAATGGAGGTTTACGCCGCGATGGCGGAGGCCATGGACCATCACGTCGGGCGCCTGGTCGCGCACCTCAAACAGAGCGGTGACTTCGAGAACACGGTGTTCGTCTTTCTGTCGGACAACGGACCCGAAGGATCTGACTACAACGATGCCCAACCCTGGTTGTGGACACAGTACACGCAGGCTATCGACAAGCTTGGCGACAAGGGTGCTTACACCATCATGGGGCCGAGTTGGGCCAGCGCAGCGGCCGCACCGCTGAATGGCTACAAGTTCTATGCGGGCGAAGGGGGTATTCGCGCGCCGATGTTCATATCGGGCGTGCCGGGAACGCAGCCGAACCAGATACTGCGCAGTTTCACACACGTCACCGACATTGCGCCCACCCTGCTGGAACTGGCGCAGATCCCGCGGCCCGGCAACAGCTACCAGGGTCAGCCCATCGAGCGCATGAGCGGGCGCAGTCTGCTGCCGGCGCTGACCGGTGCGGCGCAGCAGGTGCACCCGTCGGACGAGGCCATCGGCTACGAGCTCTCAGGCAATCTGGCGCTGTTCAAGGGTGAGATGAAACTGGTGAAAAACATGGCGCCAGTGGGTGACGGCCAGTGGCATCTCTACAACCTGCAAAAGGATCCGGGCGAGACACTGGACATGCAGGGACAGATGCCCGACGTGTTCCGTGCGATGCAGGCCGACTACGAAAGCTATGCCCAATCCCATGGTGTGTTGCCCATGCCCGTGGGTTACAGCCCGAGCCGGCAGGTCATCATCAACAGCGTTGTGAACTACTGGTGGCCGGTCTACGGCATACCGGTGCTGGTCGGCAACGCGCTGCTAGCCCTCGGTGCGGCGTACCTGATCGTCCGGCGCCGACGTCGGCGTCAGTCGACCCGATGAGCGGCGCGGGCTACTTGGCGACGCCCTGGCCGGGCGAAGATGGTGGCCCGCAGCGCTTGCAGGTAGCGCGCAGCGCTGCCAGTCTGGGTTTGCGCGCGGACGAGAAGCTGCGCTGTGTCAGCCGCAGGACCTGGATGTCCACCATGACGCTGCTGGGCGCACCGGGCGAGGTCTATCTGCTGACGCACTCGGTGCTTAGAGCCAGGCTGGGCCTGGCCACCACGGCTTGCGTTGAACGGATCGATCCGCAGACCCTGAAGACCGTCTGCCGCTCGCCGCGTCTGGCGGGTGGTCCGATGTGGCCCGGCGGCATGGCGCTGCATCGCAATGGTGATCTCTACGTGGTCTATGGCCGCTACCTGCACCGACTGAACCGCGCCTGCGAGCCGCAAGCCCAGCTGCAGCTGCCGGTGAACGAAGCCTACAACTCCTTTGTCATCCTCGACAACGGACTGCTCGTGACGAAAAACCTGTCGGACCAGACGGCTGCGCACCTGACGGTGGTGGACGCACAGACGATGCTGCCGGCCTGTGCCGACACGCTGTGCCCGGAGCCCTCGATCGCGCGCCTGAGTTCCATCGGCAACACAGTCTATGTGGTCGGCGTGCGCTCCATCTTTCGCTACCACTGGCGCGATGATGCGGGCGCTCTGGTGTTCGACGCCGACTGGCGCTTTGACTACATCGGTGACAGCGGCCAGAGCTACGGCTGGGACGTGGTGCTGGACGGCACCAACGCCTGGTTCATGGACAACGGCAAGCACAGCTACTTCATCCGGATGATCGGCAATGGCGTCCGGTCAACGCCGAACCGGCTGATCCGCGTCTCGCTGCTGGACGCCAGCGACCATCAGATCCTGCCGGTCTGCGGCCTGGCTGGCGGCAGCATCACCAATCCGCCGCTGATCGATCTGCAGCGGCAAATCGTGATCGGCTACGACTCGGCGAACCGCCATCTGCAGGCCTGGCGTTTCGATGCTTTGGCAAGAGCCCTGACGCCGCTGTGGCACAAGAGCGCCTTTGGCTGCGCCAGCCACATGCTTCTTTATCCGCAGAGCGGTGAACTGGTGATCAACGACTACCGCCGTGCTGCTGAAGAAGTCGTGCTGCTGGCGATCGAGACCGGCGCCGAGCTGGCACGCGTGCGCTGCGGCGGCCTCAATCAGGGCGTGGTGTTTCCCAGCGTTGGCTGGGGGCGCGACTTTTACTGGTCCTCCATGGACCGGCTGACGCGGGTCTTTGTGGAGTGAGCATGCTGCGCGTGCACGGCCTCGACCTGTCCTATTTCACCGGCAAGCTGGAAGCCTACCTGCGGGCCAAGGGGCTGCCCTACGAACTGGTGCCGATGGATACGCGCAGCTTCCGGCGCTGCGCCCGGATCACGGGCGTGGCCCAGATGCCTCAGCTGGAATTACCGGACGGCGAGTGGCTGACCGACAGCACGCGCATCATCGAGCATTTCGAAACGCAGGCCGCAGGCCCCACCATCTACCCCGAGGATCCTGCGCTGTGCTTCATCGCGCACTTGCTCGAAGATTTTGGCGATGAGTGGCTGTGGCGTCCGGCCATGCACTACCGCTGGTCTTTTGCGAGCGATGCGCGCCTGCTCAGCGAGAAGCTGGCCCGCAGCATGATGCGCGATGTGCCCCTGCCCCTGCTGCTCAGGCGCTGGATGATTGGCGCGCGTCAGCGCCGGCTTTTTGTCAGGAACGATGGTGTGAGCCGGCAAACTGCAGCGGCTGTCGAGCAGGTCTACCTCGACGTGCTGGATGCGATGCAGACCTGTTTGTCAACGCGGCCCTATTTGCTGGGAGCGCGGCCGACGCAAGCCGACTTCGGAATGTTTGGATCCATGTTTCGCCACTTTGCCAGCGACCCAACGCCGGCGCGCATCATGCAGCAGCGCGCACCTGCGGTGCGGCAGTGGGTTAGTCGAATGTGGGATCTCAGGCCGGAACAGTTCGAGCGGCAGACCCTGCCTGCGACCTTGCCGCACGGGGTGGACCGGATGATTTGTCTGGTGTGCGAGGACTATCTGCCTTACCTTGATGCCAACGAGCGCGCGCTGGAAGCGCAGGCGCACCGGGTGTCCTGGCATTGCAAGGGCGTGGCGTTCAACACCCCCGTCAATCGCTACCGGGCCTGGTGTCTGCAACAGTTGCGCAAGCCTTACCTGGCTCTGGACAGCGCTGCGCGTAGCCGCGTGGACGACTGGCTGCACGCCAGCAGCCCCGCGTCTGGCGCCTTTGCCGTGGAGCTGCTGCGGCGCAGCGCCGGGCCGCAGGCCCGTGCTGTCGTCGTGCCAGCGGGCAAGCATCCTGTCAACAGTCAATGGAAATGAAGCAGCACGTCTGTGCAATAACAAGGAATGAAAATGAAGAAACGAAGTCGCTTGCTCTGGATATTGTTTGTGCTGGTCCTGATCGCCCTGACGCTCTATGCCCTGCGCGCGCCGCTGAGTGTGGCGGTGGCAAAGAGAGTGGCGCTGAGCCATCTGGCGGCTGACGTACTGAGCGAGTTACCGGACGGGCTGCATGTCGGCCTGTGCGGTGCAGGTTCACCGATGCCGGATGAAAAACGCGGTGGCCCCTGCACCCTGGTCGTGGCTGGCAAGCGGATGTTTGTCTTCGATGCCGGCAACGCCAGCTCGCGCAACATCGGCAAGATGGGTTTCATCCATGGCCGCATCGAGGCCATTTTTCTGACGCATTTTCACTCCGACCACATCGACGGTCTGGGCGAGCTGATGCTGCAGCGCTGGGTCTCGACTTCGAACGCCGCGCCAGTGCCGGTCCATGGGCCGGCCGGGGTCGAGACGGTGCTCGCCGGCTTCATGCAAGCCTATGGGCAGGATCGGCATTACCGGGTGGCGCACCACGGCGAAGCCGCTTTGCCGCAAGCCGGCTTTGGTGGCAAGGCTTTGCCCTTTACGCTGGACGCCCAGGGCCGCGCCTTGCTGTTGAAGGATGCGGATCTGGAGATCATTGCTTTCGCGGTTGATCACGCGCCGGTTCATCCGGCGGTTGGCTATCGCATTGTGTACAAGGGCCGCAGCGTGGTCTTGAGTGGCGATACCAAGAAATCCGCTGCGGTACAGCGCGAGGCCAGCGGCGTCGATCTGCTGGTGCACGAAGCCATGTCCACGCCCCTGATGGCGATTCTGCAGGACGGCGCAGGTCAGGCGGCACGTCCCAAGCTGCGCCAGTTGATGCTTGACATCATCAATTACCACAGCACGCCGGAGCAGGCGGCGCAAGTTGCGCGCGATGCCGGCGTACGTTACTTGCTGCTGAACCACATCGCACCGCCCCTGCCCCTGTCTGGCCTGGAAAAAGCTTTTCTGGGCGATGCGGCCAGCATCTTCAGCGGTCCGCTGCGTGTGGGTGCCGATGGCGACTTCATCAGTCTGCCGGTGGGCTCACATGAAGTCAGTGCGGGCCGAAGGTTCTAATTACTTGAGAGGTGCAGCATGCAACAACTCCCTGTCATTCACGAGATTCTGCGCACGCCGGAGTCGCGCTTCGTTAGCCTGAGCGACTTTCCCTACGTCCCGCATTACACCGAGATCGGTGGTCTGCGCATCGCCTACATCGACGAAGGACCGCTCACCGCACCGGTGGTGTTGCTGATGCACGGCGAGCCGAGTTGGTCCTATCTGTACCGCAAGATGATTCCGGTGCTGCTGCAAGCCGGTTACCGTGTTGTGGCGCCCGATCTGGTGGGTTTCGGGCGCTCCGACAAGCCGGCACGCAAGGCCGACTATTCCTATCTGAACCATGTGCAGTGGATGAAAGCCTGGATGGAGCGCGTGGATTTGCAACAGGCGACGCTGTTCTGCCAGGACTGGGGTTCGCTGATCGGGCTGCGCATGGCAGCGGAACTGCCGGAGCGCTTTGCACGCATCGTGCTGGCCAATGGCGGTCTGCCCACCGGCACCACCGAGACACCCAAGGCCTTCAGGATCTGGCGCGCCTTTGCCGTCTACAGTCCCTGGTTTCCGATTGGCCGCATCGTCAAGAGCGGTTGCGCCATGGGTTTGACGCCGCAGGAGATTGCGGCCTATGACGCGCCCTTTCCGTCGCGCAAGTACAAGGTGGCAGCGCGACTGTTTCCGACCTTTGTACCGACCACACCCGATGACCCGGAGCGCCAGAACAACGAGCGTGCCTGGGAGTTTTTCAAGCAATGCCAGAAACCCTTTCTGACGCTGTTCAGCAACCGGGATCCGGTGACGCGCGGTGGTCACAAGATGTGGCAGCGGCTGGTGCCCGGTGCCCAGGGCCAGCCGCACGCGGTAACACGGGGTGCGGGGCATTTCCTGCAGGAGGACAAGGGCGAAGAAGTGGCGCAGGCGATCGACGCTTTCATCAAGGCCACACCGCTCGCCGGGGCTCCGGCCCTGGCCTAAACTCAGGCGCATGAATCCCGCGCCAGACCAGAGCACCCCGCAAGACGTCCAACGCAGCGTACTGGATCCGGACGGCACGGTGCGGCCGCTGGACAAGTACGACGCGCCGCTGCACTTTGCCAAGCAGGGCGGGCGCCGCTTTCACGTCATGGCCAAACCGATTGGGCCGGCCTGCAATCTGGATTGCTCCTACTGCTATTACCTGGCCAAGGCGACGCTGCCCGACGGCTCGCGCAGCGGCCGCATGCTTGATGAAACGCTGGACCTGTTCATACGCCAGTACATCGAGGGCGTGACCGGTCCTGAGGTGGTTTTCTCCTGGCAGGGCGGCGAGCCAACGCTGTTGGGCGTCGACTTCTTCCGGCGCGTGATCGAGCTGGAAAAGAAGTACGCCAGGCCCGGTCAGACCGTGCAGAACGATCTGCAGACCAACGGCACGCTGCTCGACGATGAATGGTGCGTCTTTCTGAAGGAAAACCGCTTTCTGGTCGGCCTGTCGATTGACGGTCCACGCGACATTCACGACCAGTGTCGCTACACCAAGGGCGGCGATCCGACCTTTGACAAGGTGATGAACGCGGTGCGCCTGCTCAAAGCCCATGGCATTGCGTTCAACACGCTGACTTGCGTGCACCGCCACAACGCCCGACGGCCGCTCGATGTGTACCGCTTTCTGCGGCGTGAAGTCGGTTCCGTCTACATGCAGTTCATTCCGATTGTGGAGCACCGTACCTTTGAGACCACGGCACCCCAGAGCTGGGACGCCGCAACGCTGCCAATGCAGGGTGAGGCCAGGGCGCGCCCGGGGCAGCCAGACTCCATCGTCACCGACTGGTCGGTGGATCCCGAGGACTGGGGCTATTTTCTGAGCAAGGTGTTTGACGAGTGGAGCAAGCGCGACATCGGCAAGGTCTTCGTCAACCACTTTGAAACCCTGGTGGCGCAGCACATGGGCCTGCCCTCGCAGATGTGTGTTTACAGCGAAGTCTGCGGCAAGGCGCTGGCGATTGAACACGACGGCAGCGTCTACTCGTGCGACCACTACGTTTATCCCGAGCACCGCATCGGCAACATTCGCGTGGGTCAGTTGGGTGACACCGCCTTGAAGCGCGAGCAGGTCAAGTTCGGCTACGCCAAGAACGAAACGCTACCCCGCCAATGCCGCGAATGCGCCTACCTGAGCGATTGCTGGGGCGAGTGCCCGAAGAACCGCATCCTGCGCACCAATGAGGGTGAGGCGGGGTTGAACTACCTGTGCTCCGGCTTCAAGCAGTTCTTTGCCCATGCACTACCGCAGGTGGACCAGATTGTGGCCAATATCCGAAGAAGCGGCAGTGGACAAGCGCGCCGCAACGGGTGACTCCGCGAATGTCCCCCGCCCTTTGGTCTTGTCATCCCAGACCCCGTCTCTGTCATCCCGGCCCCGGATCAGAGCTTGCCCCGGGCTCGATCCGGGGTCCGGGGTTTCAACATCCGGGATCCAGTGCATGGCCATCGGCGACGAGTGTCTGTGTCTACCTGCTTTGCGTTTATCTTGCAGTCGTCATTGCGAACATTTTTGTTTTGTCGCTGTTGATGGCGATGAGCCTGAAGGTGGGGATGATGAAAGGGCCAGCACCTGAATAACCACCATCCATGTAGTTGAAAGCGACACCCGCATACTCACCGGCAGAGGCGCACCCTGTGAGGGTAAGGTGCAGGGTGAAAACGTTTTTTCCGCTGGGTCTCGGGGTGACTGTTCCGGCCAGTGAGCATCCAGAAGTCTGCGCAGGGGCCGAGATGGCTCCCGAGGCGGCGACCGTGAGTGCCGTGTCCCGTGGGTCAGTGGTATCCACAAAGCTACGTCGATCATTCCTGGTTCCCCATGTCCCGGCAACATCCTGGAGGCTGGCAGCCTTGTTGTAGTCAAAGCCCCTTTCGATAGTCGCCTCCCGGCCACCAGCCCAGTCAGCCCCAGACAGCGCCGGGGTACTGACCGACATTGCATTGCCATAAGGCGTTTCGCTTTGGCTTACAGTACTGCTGACCTCCCCGAGGACATTGCTGTGGAGAGCCCCTAATGCCTTGCTATGGCTGAATGTGTCAACGTCAGGCGTGGTGGTGGTGGTGGTGATGATGGTGGGTGGCGTAGTGTTTTGGGTCGTTGTTGTTGTGGTGGTGATGCCAGGTATGGTGAGGGTGTAAGTAAAGGTCCCTTGCCCGAAAAACACTGGTGGATTCCTGCCCTGCAAGGCCCAGACTTCGCCACCTTCCAGCGCCAGCACAGTTGACGGGCTACCAGCGAGGTCCCAGAAGTTAAAACTTGTACCCGTACCCGTGTACAAGCCCTCCCGCAAAGTGGGCGTCCCACCGCCACCGCCACCAGCACCAGCACCAGTGCCAGTGCCAGTGCCAGTGCCAGTGCCAGTGCCAGTGCCAGTGCCAGTGCCAGTGCCAGTGCCAGTGCCAGTGC
>QYPX01000067.1 GCA_007280205.1 Comamonadaceae bacterium | reverse complement strand
CTGCTTCCCGCATAGCCCAGCGTGCCAGCGAGCACGCTGGATGTCTCGTTGTTGACGAAACCACTGTAGCTCACGCCGTTGCCGCCGACATAAGCCACACCGTCGTAGCTCTTGCTGGCGTTGCTGGCGCTCACGCTCAAGGGTGCTTTGCTGATGGTTGCCGCAATGTCCTTGCTGCTTGCGTCCAGCACGTAGTCGCTCGCCAACCCAGTTCCAGTGATGCCGGAGATAGCAAGACCAGCAACCGCTATTTTGCTCGCCGCAGCAACCGTGACGTTGTCATACGAGGCACTGCCGAAGGTCATGGTGGCCGCCGTATCACCCGACACAAAACCGGTCACACTGTAAGTGGGGGTGAATCCGCTCGGGGCATTGCTGCCACCGTCATAGACCTTGGTGACAGCCGTGTTGTTAAGCGTCGGTGTCAACATGGCCGCGGTGATCGTGACCGGCGCGTTGCTGACATCCAGTGCCGGCAACGCATAGTTGCTGGCGCTGCCAGTGCTGTCGATCAGCGTAATGGCATTGATGAACTTGGCAGCGGTGCTAACGTGTGCGTCACTGGCCGTGGCGCCGCTATAGTTCAATGCCTCCCCGGCAATACCGGTGCCGATCGTTACAGCGCCCGCCAAGTCCAGCGTGCCGTCGTAGCCTTTGCTGGCAGTCAAGCTGACCGTCTTGGGCGTGATGGTTGCGGTGCTGGTGGTACTTGGGTTACTGACGCTGTAGTTACCACCGTCCGCGCCGCCAAGCGCAACGCTGGTGATATTCACCGTTTTTGCCAGTCCTGCATTTTTGTTGCCAAAGGCGGCGCTCTGGCTGAAGCTCACCGTGTCGCCTTCCAGCACGCCGCCTGAGCTACCGGTGGCGGTAACGGACGTGGTGCCGTCATACACCTTGCCATCGGCCGCATAGCTCACCGTCAATGCGCGCGCGGTGATGTTGGCGCTGGTGGTTGCCGTCGTGGCGGCCAGGGCGTAGTTGGCCGCATCGGTACTGCCCAGGGTGATGCCGCTGATGTTGATGGCCTTGCTGGTGCCGACCGCCTTGCTAACAAAGTCCGCTGTCTGGCTGAAGCCCACGCTGTCGCCGGCAACGATGTCCGCCGACACGCCATTCACCGTCGCGGCCGTGGTGGCGTCATAGACCTTGCTGGCCCCGGTGTAGTTCACGCTCAACGCTTTTTGCGCGATGCTGCCGGTGCCGGCAAGCGTGCTGCTGCTCAGTGCATAGTTGGCAGCATCCGTACCCGAAAGCGTCAGTCCGCTGACAGTAAAACCAGCACTGGTATTGGCGTTTTTACTATCGAACGCGCCGCTGCCCGATACCGCAATTACATCACTGCCGAGCTTGTTGCCGACGGTGATCGTGGCACCGCTCAAGCTGGTGTTGCCGTCGTAAGTTTTGCTCACGCTGGCGGCCCCCAGCGTGGCGGCGAGCGGGGTTACCGCCAGGTTGCCGATATAGGTCGGCGTGCCATTGAAATTGCTGCCGGTCTGGCTGAAGCTGCTGCCACCGGTAGCGTAGCTGCCGACCCGCAGATTGCCGCTGGTGCTGGTTGCGCCCGTGGCCGACAGCGTGAACGTGGCGGTGCCGCTGGCACCGTCATCGTAGGTAAACGTGTTGCCGCTTTGGGCGGTTTGCGTCAGCGTCCGCACGTTGACGCCGTTGTAGTAGGCCACGCTACTCAGGCTATGGCTGGCACCGGTGCCATAAGTCGTACTCGCATTGCCGGCCTTGATGAGCAGTTGACTGGCCGGGACGATGGTGAAATCTCCTGCGCCATAACTGATGCTGTAGTTGTCTGCCGTCAAACCCGTGGCGCTTAGTACGCCGCTGTAAATTCCGGCGCTATCCACGCCACTGTTGCTGCGCGCGATCGCCACGACACCGCCCAGCACCGACGAGGTTTCGCTATTGACAAAGCCGCTGTAGTTGATGCCGTTGTAGCCCGCCGTGTCGCTCTGCGTAATGAACTTGGCATCGCTATTGACAGCGACCGTCAGTGCCGCCTTGGCAATTGTGCCGCTGCCGCTGGTCCACGCCAGCGCGTAGTTGCCGGCCTCGGCCCCCGACAAGGCCACCGAGCCCTGCTGCACCGCGACGCTGCCTGCGTTGGCGCTGGCATAGATCGGCCGACCCACCAGTGAAGCCGTGTCGCTGCCGACGATACCGGTCAAACTGCCCAGTGTGTAGCCAGCGGCCACCGTAGTGCTGCCATCGTAGGTCTTGTCGATGCCGGTGCCACCGCTGTAGCTGATGCTCTTCGGTGTAATCGTGCCACTGCCGCCGTTCCATGATCCCGTGCCCAGTGTGTAGTTGCCGCCATCGGCACCGCCAACGCTAAGGCTGGCCAGGTTCACGCTCAGCGTCTTGTCGGCGCCGGCATTCTTGTCGCCGAAAGTGGCCGCGCCGCTTACGGCGACGGTATCGCTGCCCAGCACGCCGCTCAGGCCATAGCTGGGCGTGGCAAGCGCGGTTGCGCCGTCATACACCTTGCTGCCGGAAATCATCGCCAGCGAGAGCGTGGCGGCGGTGATGTTTGCGTTGGTGCTGGCGGTCGTGCCGGCCAGCGTGTAGTTGCCCGCGTCAGCACCGCCCGCGAAGGCGATGCCGGTGAGCGAAAGCGCCTTGCCGTCACCCACGTTCTTGTTGCCAAAAGCCAGCGGCGCATAACTCAAGGCAAGGTCGTCGCCGGCCACCTTGTCGCTGCTTAATGTGGCGGTGGCGGCTGTGGCGGCGTCATACACCTTGTTCACGCCGGTGGCGCTCACCGTCAGCGAGCGCGGCGTGATCGTGCCGCTGCCGCCGGTGAATGTACCCGTGCCCAGCGTGTAGTTGCCGGCATCCGTGTCGGCGAGTGTCAACGACGCCAGGCTGGCCGTCAGCAGTTTGCCGGTGCCGGCGTTCTTGTCGAGGAAGCTGGCCGCGCCGCTGGCCGTGACCGCATCGCTGCCAATTAAGCCGCTCAGCGTCCAGGTCGGCGTCGCCAGTTCGGTGGTGCCGTCATACGTCTTGCTGCCGATGGCGTTGTCCAGCATCAGCGTGGCTTTGGTGATGCTCGCCGTGGTGGTCGCCGAGTTCGCCAATGAATAATTGCCGAGATCCAGCCCGCCGGTTAACGCAATACCGCTCACGGTCGCCGTCTTGCCAGCGCCGACTATTTTGGTGGCGAAACTTGCGCTGCCCAGTGCGTAAGAAAGATCGTCGCCCGCAATGCGGTTGTCGCCCGTTACCGTCGCCGTTGCGCCGGTGGTGCCGTCGTAAACCCGATCAGCCGCCGTCAAGGTCAGCGTCAGTGCCCGCGCTGTAATGTCTGCGCTAAACGTAGCGATACCCGAAGTCGGCAACATGTAATTGCTGTTGCTTAGCGCTCCCGTACCCAGCGTGGCGGTCACGGTTTTGCTGCTGCCCACATTCTTGTCGGCAAACGTCGCGCTCATCGGCGTGCTCATGCTCACCGTGTCGCCATTGACCACGTTGCCGAGCACGAAGCTGCCCAGCGTGGCGGTGGTCGTGCCGTCATACACCTTGTTCGCGGCCGTGGCCGAATCTATCGTCACCGCACGTTGCGTCACGCCGAGCAGGCCGGTGTTGTTGGCAACCAGCGTATAGCCCGCCACCGAAACACCCGTCAGATCAAGGCTGACACCATAGTTGCCGACATTGGCCGTGCCCGACGAACCCGTCGAGCTCACGGTCGGCGTGCCGGTCAGCGTCACGCCGGGGTTGAGCGGTGTTGAAAACTCGGGGCGCGCCGTGCCGCCGTTGCTGTAGGCGAACCACTTGTAGTTGGCCGAGCCCAGCGTGCTTACATCGCCATACGTTTTGGTGGCGTCGATGCTGGTGAAGGTGATGGTGCTACCACTATTGGTCGGTGCTGCACTGGCAAAGATATAGCGATTGCCGGCCTCCGTCACACTGCCCGGTGCGTAAGACGCATACGTCTTGGAAAAGAGCGCCTCGCTGCCGCTGGCAAGTTTGTTGAGCAGATTTGGGCTATCTGGCGAATTGGCATAGACCAGCCAGCGCGGGCTGTTGGTGCCCGACATTCTGATGGCACTCGCGTTGTTGATAAAGGCGCCGGTGCCGCTGCCTGCTGCCAGCACTACCGTGTTGGCGGTGCCGCCATTACCGTTGGCGTAGGCGTAGATTGATGATTCGGCATTGAGCACCAGATTGCCGGTGCCGGCATTGACCAGACTCACCGTGCCCGAACCAATGCCGCCCGCCAGTGTCAGATTGCCCGTGCCGCCGTTCGCGGCGGCAGTGATCGCTACGGAACTACCGGAGTGGTAATTGCCGATACTGGTAACCATCACGCTGTCGGCGTCGGTCCAGGCGGCGCTCTTGTTGTCGCCGGTGATTCCGATCACCAGCGAATTGGTATTGTTGGCGGCATTCGTCAGTGTCACGCTGTCATTGGCAACGATTTCCAGCGTTGTGGCGGCCAGTGCAGCACTCTGCGTGATGGTCCCGGCGCTGCGTAGCGACAGACGGCCGGTGCGGTTGATGGCATTGCTGATGCTCATGGCACCGGAGCCGACGCTGACGCTGCCCTCGCGGCCAATAATGAGCTTACCGGTGGTGGCCATCTGGGAGAAATCAGTGGTGGAAATGCCCAGCTTGCCGGCCGTATTGCTGCCCAGATCGATTTCCCGCCCGGCGGTGTAAGGCGTTAACCAGAGTGTGCCGCTACCGGCATTGATGGCGGCGCTGGCCTCTAAATCATCGGCGATCAGATTGATTGCTCTTGCCGAACTCCCGTTACTGATACTTCGCTCCACGGTAAGCAAACTGCCCGCGCCTGCGGCCGTCAGGTTAATGTCGCCCTTGGTGGCAATGCCGACCGTGCTACCCACGGTGCCGACTGTGAATCCGTTGCTGTCGGCGTAGGTGAGGTTCGCATTGGTATAGAGCAGCGAAGCCGCCAGCGTGCTGACATTATTGCTGGCGTGGTTGACCGTTACGCTGCCCGAACGGCCCAGCAAGGACAGGCCGCCGCCGGTGATCGACGCTGCCGTGGCTATGATGGTGCCGCCGGAAAGCGCGATAGTGCCGGTACCTGCGTTCAGTGGCTGCGCAATGGTTACCTGGCTGCCTGAATCCAGGGTAATCGCACCGTTAGCGGCGCTGGTGTTGATGCCGCTGGTGGCACCAGCGGTGCCGGCCGAGAGAGCCGCTGAATTATAGAAATTGAAGCCGCCACTGCCCGCCGTACCGGCCACGAGAGGCGTGTAGTTGTTCGTGGAATTCAGGGTGACACCGCCCGTACCGCTGGTATTGGCCTCCAGTGCAGTGGCAGTGATGCCGCGTATGCCCTGTGTGATATTGCCGCCACTGCTGGTAAGGGTGAGCACACCATTGGTCAGCGACGCACCGTAACTGACATAAATGTTGCCCCCCGCCGATACGGCAACATTGCCCTTGGTGATCAGGGTAGAGGCGGTGATGTCGTTGATGTCGTTGTAGCTGACCGCCTTGCCGATGCCGGTTGAATTCAAGTTGACATGGCTACGGTCGTTGGCGCCAGTGAGCGCAATACTGTCATTGCCATTCACACTCAGCGAACTGGTACCGGTAATCGCGCCGCTGCCAGTGGTGCTGATGGCGCCGCCGCTGTTGAGGGTAAATGCGGTGCCGGTGGGTGTGCTAAGGGCGCCACTCAGGGTCATCGCCCCGGAGGCCGTGCCGTCGGCAGCGTTGCGGCCGAACTTGATCTCACTGGTGCTGGCCAGTTTTGAATAGTCGGCGGTCGAAATGCCCAGCGTGCCGGCCGTGTCGGTACCCAGATCAATTGCGCGGTCCGCCGTGTAGGGCCGCAGCCAGAGTATGCCGCCCTGGGCACTGACGTTGGCCGACGCATCGAAATCATCGGCCGTGAAAGTGCTGCCCCAGGATGAAATTGCCTGGCTGACAGTAATCTTTCCGCCTGCGGCATTCGACGTCAAGGTGAGACGACCGGTTCCCATGGTGATGCCGGTCGAAGCGCCTACTGTGCCGACCGCAAAGTCGCCCGAATCCACGTAGGCCAGGTTCTTGTTGCTCATGGTCGCTGCCAGCGTCCCAACGTGATTGTTGGTGTTGCTGAGCGTTGCCGCGCCGCCGGCCACGCGCAGGCTACCGGCCTGAATGCTGCCGGTGGCGGTGATGGACGAACCACCGAGCAGGCTCACTATGCTGGAGCCGGCTTTGATGTTGCCGGTCACGTTAAGCGCACTACTCGCAAACTCGTTAAGGATGATCGCACCGTTGCCGGCGCTGGTGTCGATACCGCTGATGCCGCCTACCGTGCCGATGGTCAGCGCGGCGAAGGAGCTGTAGCTAAATCCACCGCTGCCCGCCACGCCGGCCACGGTGCTCACGTTGTTGTTGTTGCTGTCGAGTGTTACGCCGCCCGCACCCGATGTGGTGACTTTCAGGCTGCCGCCCGCAATGGCTGCCGTTGAAGTTTGCGTAACGTTGCCGCTACCGCTGCTCAGGGTAACCAGACTGGAGCCGGCATTGACGATGTTGCCACTGGCTCCTGTTGTTCCGATCGTCAGATTGCCCGCGCCACCGGCGCTGAGAGTCACGCCCTGGTCGGCCACTGCCCCGGTTCTGCCATTCGCAATCGTGCCCGTGGCAAAGCCATTGCTGTCGGCGTAATTGAGCGCGCTGCCAGCGTACAGCTGTGCTCCCAATATGTCGATGTTGTTGCCGGCATGGGTCAGCACGGCGCTGCCCTTCTTCATGCCATTCAGTGAAAGGCTTTGTGCGGTAATCGCGCCGTCCTGCGTGAGGTCGCCGCCGAGTCCCAGGTAGAGTATGCCGGTGCCCAGCGTGGCCCCTGAGATAGTGGTTGCGCCACCCGTATTGATAAATGCCTTCGCGTTATTGGTGTTGATACCCAACCGGTTGGCTGTTACCGACAGCGCCGTCCAGTAGGTGCCAATCCGGCCATCGTACGAACCCTGTCCGGTTCCCGCCGTTACGGCATTCAACTGCACCGCATCGGCGGTTAGCAGCTTGCCGCTGGACTGCCAAATCATCCCGGCATTCAGCGTCACATTGCGCCCTGTAAAGTTCGCCGAATCATCCATGTTCATCAAACCACTGCTGTCGCTGCGTCCGATCACAATCGGGCCTGCCTGCCCGGTGGTGAAATAGCCGATCTCGGTGTTGGAAAGCCCCCAGGCACCCGCCGCAACTCCGCCGCCTAGACTGACGGCCTTGCTCGCCGTCTTCGGTTGCAAGCTCAGCGTGCCGGTGCTGGAGAAGGCGTTGTTGCCGCTGTTGGCGGCAAGCACCACGTTGTCTGCGGTGATGGTGATGTTGCCGCTGCCGCTGGCGATGTCGCGGTCGGCATTGTGGGTGTAGGTTGCCGTGCCGGTATCGATGCTGATCGCCGCGTTGCTGGTCGTCAGGTTGCCATCGACCGTCAGCGCCGTATTGCCGTTGGTGAGCGCAAAACCGCCCGGCGCGGTGATAGCGCCCAGCTTGGTGATGACGTTGCTGGCGGCATTCAGTGCCAGCGAGCCGCTGGTCAGGTTGGCCGAAAGCAGGCCCGTCGTGATTGCGCCGCCCTGCGCCACATTGGCGCTACCGGCCAGTGCGACAGAGCCGGCACTGAGTGCGCCCAGCGTCATGGTGCCGCTGGCTTGGGTGATGTTCAGTTGCCCGCTGATGTTGAGGCTGCCCCCGCTCTGATTGAAACTATTGCCCACCGTCAAGCCACCTGCGCCGGTGACGCTGCCGCCGCTCTGGCTGTAGTCGCCCAGAGTCAGGTTGTTGGCCACCGCCAGCGTGCCTGCACTCATGCTCAGGCCGCCCGTACCGGCGGCGCTGATGCTATCGACCGACACCGAGCCACCGGCCACCACCGGCGACACCACCGTTGCATTGTTGAAGCTAACCGTGGTTCCGGTGGGGATAATCACATTGGCCACGTTCGCCCGATCAGGCACCGCACCACCCCAGTTGGCAGGGTCGAACCAGTTGCCGGTGACACCACCGGTCCAAGTCACCGAGTTCAGCCGAGTGATGGAGGCGGTATGCGTGCCGCCGGTCAAGGTGTAATTGCTGGCCAGGCCGCCGTTGCTGCCATTGCCCAGCGTCAGCGTGCCCAGCGTTACGGGCTTGTTGGCAGCCACGTTCTTGTCGGCAACGGTGCCACTGCCGGTGAGTGTGAGCGTTTGGGCTCCTATCAGACCGCCGAACGTGCTGAAGACTGCGGCATCCATATTGGCCGTGCCATCGTAAGCGCGGCTGCCACTCAGACCAATCACCGTCACTACCGCTGCCGTGATGGTTGCCGGCGCATTGCTGTTGTTCAGTGTCGGCAACTGGTAGTTACTGGCAAGGCCACCCGTACCATTGGCCAAAGTGATGGCATCGATAAATTTGTTGGCTGCGGCGACCGTGCTGTCATTGACCGTGGCACCGGTGTAGGTCAGCGCTTCGCCACTGATGCCCGTGCCCACGGTGACGGCTCCCGTCAGACTGGTGCTGCCGTCGTAGGTCTTGCTGGCAGAGAGCGTCACCGTCTTGGCCGAGACGGTGCTGGCGGCGTTGTCGACATAGCTGATGTTGTAATTGCTCGTGACATCCGCATTGCCGCTGTCTTTGATGCTCAGGCCGCCGGCGTGTACGGTCTTGTTGCCACTGCCCACATGCTTGTCGGTGAAGGCCAGCGTCGCGGCCGTACCAACTGTCTCGCCAGCGCCGGCTCCTGCGAGTGCGCCCACGGTAGCCGCCCCGGTTGCGGTGGTGCCGCCATCGTAGGTCTTGGTCACAACAGGTGCGGTAACGCTCAGCGTCGCCTGCGTAATACCGGCAGTCTGGGTGCCGCCGGTGAAGGTGTAGT
>QYPX01000202.1 GCA_007280205.1 Comamonadaceae bacterium | reverse complement strand
GCTGGCCGCGCGGGTCTGCGGGCAGCCCTACCCGGCGACCGAGCTGGAGGAAGCGTGGCGGCGGGCAATGTTCAACCAGTTCCACGACATCCTGCCGGGCAGCGGCATGCTGGCGATAACTTCAACACTTGGCAAGGTCTGCGTCTGCTGTGCACCTGCATTGAAACTGCCTGCTGCAGCGAACGCGAGCATCAAAGTGGCATTGTTGAGTAAATCCGTTCTCATCGTTCCTTTTTGACAAGCGCTGCGGCAATGTGCAGGCGCAAGCTGTGTCATCTGCCTGAACCGAAATGGGACAGTTGTGAAAAGAGATGCACGAAACGTGCCGATGCTGGTCCGACATGAGTGGCATGTAACTTGCGCTTGCAATACCCGGAGCGGTACTGGCTGAAGCAAGTGTTCAAGAATTTGTCACTGATGTTCCCTTTTAGAAGAATCAGGTGTCAAGTTTTGAGGGTTTACCCGGTCTGATGCATGCGGATCAGCAGCCAGCGTCGTTCCTGAAAGTGAATTGATCCTTAACTCAACAATGGATGGAGACTACGATGAAAAATTTGAACGCACTGGCCGTCAGCATCTCGGTATTGGGTGCTATTGCGACCTTTCTCGCGCTCGGGCCACTCAGCGGCGTATATCTGATTTGGGCGGCCTTCGTGGCCTGGGGCGCATTCTTTGCACTCGGTGCCGACATGGCAGCGCTGCAAAAAGTGATTGTCTGTGGCATCTTTGGCGCGCTGGTGGCCTGGCTGGTGGCGGTCGTCATTCTGGCGGTTCCGATGGCCGGCGCGCTGGGCTTGCCGCTTTGGGCAGCTATTGTTGTCGGCGTCGGTGTGGTGGCGGTGGTGCTGGCAGCCAATGTTCCAGCGCTGTCAACCATTCCAGCGACGGTCTTCGGTTTTGCCGCCAGCTTTGCCTTTTTGCTGCAAACCCCTGACGTGCTCAAACTTGACGTGCTGCTGTCGGCCAGCCTGAAAAACTCCCTCGTCGTGATTTCGCTGTCCCTAATTGCCGGCACCGTGTTTGGCCTGATCTCGGCACGCTGGGGCGCTGCAATGACCAAGGAGTGATTGGGCGAAAGCGGCACTACGCTGCGAGGTGAATCAGCCCGTGGCGTAGCGCCAGCAGGGTGATCTCGGCCTGGTTGCTCAGGCCGAGCTTTTGTTTGATGTTGTAGAGGTGGGTTCCGACCGTCGAGCCTGACAACTTCAGGGTGTCCGAGATTTGCACCACCGACTGCCCGCGCGCAAGTTGTACAAACACCTCAAACTCACGCGCCGAGAGTTTTTCTACCGGACTCCTGTCACCGCTGATCGCCTGCAGGGCAATGCGCTGCGCAATTTGTGCATCAACATAGCGCTGACCTTTGGCAAGTGCACGAATCGCATCAAGCAGGACTTCGGGCGCGCTGCGTTTTGACAGGTAGCCCATCGCACCAGCCTGCAGTGCGCGCATCGGGTGGCTGATGTCCTCGTGCGCCGACAAGGCCAGAATTCGCACCTGGCTGTCTTTGGCAGTCAAGCGCTTGATCGCTTCGATACCGCCCATTCCAGGCATGGCAATGTCCATCACTACCACATCAACCGCGAGCACCTCGATGGCCTGGCAAACCGCTTCGCCGCTGTCGGCTTCGGCCACCACTTCAATATCATCACTAGCCTCCAGCAGGAGCTTGAAGCCCATGCGCACCACTGCATGGTCATCGACCAGCATGACTTTTAATTTGGGCATTCTTTTGCTTCTTGCGTGAGGGGCAGCTTGACTTGAATCCCGACCCCGTTTGGCTCCAACTGTGTCAGCTTGAAACTGCCGCCCAGTGCCTGCGCCCTCTCGCGCATACCTGACAGACCGTAATGACCGGCGCTTTGAAAGTGCGTTACCCGGCCCATGCCATCGTCGACAATTTCCAGTTGCAATGACTGCGCCGAGACCGACAGCCGAACCTCAAGCTTATTGGCATGGGCGTGCCGCACTGCATTGGTGACGGCCTCCTGAACTATCCGAAACACCGCAGTGGCCAGTTCGTCATCCAGGGCGTCGAGCCCTTCGGGCAGGCTGGCGTTCACAGCAAGATCGGGGTGCTGCAGCCGACACTCGCCGAGCAGATCACGCAGCGCGTCATGCAAGCCAAAATGATCCAGTGCGAGCGGCCGCAGTTTCGAGATCAGCCTGTGCATTCCGTCATAAATCTGATCAGCGCACTGCATCACCAGACGCGCCGACTGTTCGATCGACGGATCCTTGCCGGCGGCGCGCCGGGCAATCACCAAACTCACGCTCTTGATGGCCGTCACCTGCTGTCCGAGCTCATCATGCAACTCGCGTGAAATGGCGCCCCGTTCCGCTTCAATGCGCTTCTGAATAGTCTGCGTAAGCTCCCTGTTCTCGGCCAGCGCCAGTGCCGCCTCCCTGGCCTGTCGCTTGGCTTCAATGCTGTCCTGAACCGATTGCGCCATGTGGTTGAAAGCGGCGCCAATCTGGCGTCCTTCGCGTCCGGACAAATCGCTCAGCCGTGTGCTGTAGTCGCCGCCTGCCATGTCACGCAAACCCTGGACCACCTTGTGCAAAGGCTTCAAGGCGCGTCCCATCAAGGCATACACCACGACGTTACCCAGAACAAAACCCGCCAGAACCATCCAGAGCATAGGGCGCAGGTCGTCCCAGCCGTCGAGCACTGCGCGCGAGGCATCGGCCTGCAATAACAGGCGCCCTGTTGGCAGACTGATTTCCTTGGGTGCCAGCGGCGGTGCCACGATGTTCGTGTACCACCCCGGCGCCTCGCGGCCTACCTTGTAAACAGACGGTGGGGAACTGAAGATCAGCTTGTTCTGATCGTCCCGCAATTCGACTTCGTTGGCACGAATGCGGCCGACCTGCTTCAGGAACTCGGCCATGCCCGCCAGTCCGCTGGTGCCATAGACCCACTGCATGCGCGAGAGCAACTGGGTCGCCACGACATTGGCACCCAGCACCTCGTCATGCACGCTGCGCCGCGTGTTGTCAATCTGCAGACCAATGAGCACGGACGCGAACACAGCCATCAATGCCGTGATGATCAAGTTCACCTGCAGTCGAAGGCTCATAGCTTGGTAGTTAGGCCGGTTTCCCGGAATGGAAAGTTTCACAGTCAGCCAGATGATTGATCATACTGAGCAAACCCTGTGCCATGACTGACAGCGGCAGCAACCGGGCGCCGGAGCCACAATTCATGAAAATCATGAGGACATGTTCAGGCATTTCCTGATGTGACGTGCAAGAGAGCAATCTAGACTGCTCTCGTCTTACAAGGATTTTTGCCATGCCCATTTCTGTTAACCCGTTGCCTGTCAGATACCTGCCAGCAGCCTTGCTTTGGGCGCTGTTTACACCGTTGGCAATGTCGGCTGCCGGCACTGAAGTTAGCGTTGCACAGGCAAGCGCCGAGAGCGCGGCGCTGGATCTGAAGCCGGTGGTGGTGACCGCCACCCGCATCGATCAGACCGCTTTCGAACTGCCTTTGTCGATCGACCGACTGAACAAGGAGCAGTTGCAGGACGGTCGACTGCAGATCAATCTGGCCGAATCGATGGGACGCGTACCTGGCATCGTGGTCAACAACCGCAGTTATCTGGCCGGAGACACACAGATCTCCTCGCGTGGCTTTGGCGCGCGGGCGGGCTTTGGGGTGCGCGGCCTGCGTCTGTATTCTGACGGCATTCCGGCCACCATGCCCGACGGCCAGGGGCAGGTCTCGCACTTTGATCTTGGCTCGGCGGCCCGGGTGGAAGTCCTGCGCGGGCCGTTTTCCGTGCTCTATGGAAGTTCCTCGGGTGGCGTGATTTCGGTCTTTACCGAGGACGGTGACCCCGGCGCCAAGATCGAGCCCTCTATCGCGTATGGCAGTTACGGCGGTCGGCGTCTGGGCAGCAAGGTTTCGGGCGACACGGGCAGCCTCAATTATGTGGCCGACGTTTCCTCCTACACGACCGATGGTTACCGCGACCATAGCGCCGGCAGGCGCGAGCTGCAAAACGGCAAGCTTCGCTGGAATCCGGACGCTGACTCATCGCTCACGCTGGTCCTCAATGCGGTGAACATGCCAAATCTTCAGGACCCGATGGGGCTGGATCGTCGCAGCTATGAGGCCAACCCGACCCAGGCGCTGGCCGGCGCTTACAGCTACAACACGCGCAAGAGCAGCGACCAGCAACAGGCAGGACTGGCCTATGAGAGAAAACTCGGCACTCAGGACACGCTGAACTCCACGCTCTACCTCGGGCATCGGAACAACATCACTTTTCAGTCCATTCCAGCGGCGTCGCAGACGCCCGACACCAGCCCGGGCGGCGTCTCCGCGCTGGCCCGGGAATACGGGGGCATTGATCTTCGCTGGACCCACAGGGGCGAGCTGGCGCAGGCACCGCTGACCCTAAGCGCCGGCCTCAACTACGACAATCTGGATGAGGCTCGCAAGGGCTATCTGAACTTCATCGGTAGCCAATTGGGTGTACTGGGCGCCCTGCGCCGGGACGAGGACAACCAGCTTTACAACTTCGACCAGTACCTGCAAGCACAGTGGGAGCCTACCAAGGCCTGGTTGCTGATGGCCGGGCTGCGACGCAACGCAGTTCAGTTTTCATCGAAGGACAAGTACATCACCGGCACCAATCTTGATGACAGTGGCAGTGTCAACTTCTCCGACACCACGCCGGTGCTGGGCGCGACCTGGCGTGCCAGCGCAGCCTTGAACCTCTATGCCACTTTTGGCAAAGGCTTTGAGACGCCCACCATGAACGAACTGGCCTACCGCAATGGCGCACCCGGCATGAACCTGAGCCTGCAGGCGGCCAAGAGCAACAACCTTGAATTTGGTATCAAAACCATCCTGGGCAAAAAAACCCTGTTCAACCTGGCCTTGTTCGAAGTCCGTACGGAAAACGAAATCGTCGTTGACACCAGCCTGTTCGGACGCACCTACTACCGAAACGGTGGCCGTACCGAACGCTCCGGCCTGGAAGCGGCACTATCGACAAGCTGGGATAACGGCGTCAACCTGGCGCTCGCCTATACCAATCTGAGTGCGGTTTACAGCGACACGGTGCTGGGTTCAACCATACTCGCCGGCAACTACATTCCCGGCATTCCGCGCTCGACCCTGACAGCCGAAGCCACCTGGAAACACAAGCCCAGCGGCTTCAACGTCGGGTTTGAGTTGCGCAGCATCGGCAAGATCTGGGTCGATGACGCCAATAGCGATGCCGCAGAGGCCAAGACCATGATGAATCTGCGACTGGGTTTCGAACAGATTGCCAGCGGCTGGAAGCTGAAGGAATTTTTGCGCATCGACAATCTGGGCAACCAAACGGCTGTCGGCTCGGTGATTGTGAATGAAGGAAACAAGCGCTACTTTGAACCGGAACCTGGACGCAACTGGCTGCTCGGCGTTGCCGCCAGCTACCTCTTCTGATGCTTGCCAGCACAGCGCCATTGCCACTGTTGCAGTGACAGGCCTTGCCTGTTACTGATTGACACAGTTCACAGGGTTAACACGGGTCGTAGAAACCCGAATGTCAAGCCAAAAGCACCGGGAACCTGCTCCCAGGAATGGCATTGATTGTTTTTGGTCCGTCTGGCACAAGTATTGCTATTCCGAAGCTTGTTGAGCACGCCCACGCGGGTTCGACAGGCCATAAATCTATTTGGAGAAATAATGAAACGAACCTTAACCTATCTATTTTTAGTGGGGATATTGCTTGGTCTGACGGCGGGTCCCGCTGCCGCGCGTGTCACCGACAAGGACATTGAGAACGATGCCAAAACCGTAGGTGACGTCGTGACCTACGGCATGGGTACCAAGCTGCAACGCTACAGCCCATCAACCAAGATTGACACCAAGAACGTCAAAGATCTGGTGCCAGCCTGGTCTTTCTCTTTTGGCGGTGAAAAGCAGCGCGGCCAGCAGTCACAACCGGTCGTTCACAACGGCAAGATGTTCGTGACCGGTTCCTACTCGCGTGCCTGGGCGCTCGATTCCAAGACCGGCAAGAAGCTGTGGGAATACAACCATAAGCTGCCCGACGGCATCATGCCCTGCTGCGACGTGATCAACCGCGGCGGCGCCCTGTACGAAAACCTGTTTATTTTCGGAACACTGGATTCGGTTCTGGTGGCTCTGGATCAGGATACCGGCAAGGTGGTCTGGAAAGAAAAAGTCGGTGACTACGCAGACGGCTACTCGATCACGGCCGTACCGGTCATCGCCAAAGGTCTGGTCATCACCGGCATGGCGGGCGGCGAATTCGGCGTGGTTGGACGCGTCACTGCGTTTGACGCCAAGACCGGCAAGCAGGTCTGGATGCGCCCGACCGTCGAAGGCCATATGGGCTCCAAGGACGGCAAGGACAACGGCATCTCTGGCACAACCAACGCGACCTGGCCGGGCGACCTGTGGAAGAACGGCGGCGCCTCGCCGTGGATGGGCTGCTCTTTTGACCCCGAAACCAATCTGGCTTACTGCGGCACCGGCAATCCGGGTCCGTGGAACTCGGCACTGCGTCCGGGCGACAACCTGTTCTCCTGCTCGACCGTCGCCATCGATGTCGATACTGGCAAGATCGCCTGGCACTTCCAGCACACACCCAACGACGGCTGGGACTTTGACGCGATGACAGTCGACATCCTGTACACAGACAAAGCCGGCCGCAAGCTGATTGGCAAGCCCGACAAGAACGGTTTCTTCTACGTGCTCGATGCCAAGACTGGCGCCTTTGTACGCGGTTTCCCCTTTGTCAAGAAGCTGACCTGGGCCTCTGGTCTCGATCCAAAAACCGGTCGTCCGATCTTCATCCCGGAAAACCGGCCTGGCGATCCGGTGAAGAGCGCCGACGGCAAGAAGGGCACCAGCGTGTTCACAGCGCCGTCCTTCCTCGGCGGCACCAATCAACAGGGGTCTGCTTACAGCCCGGATACCGGCCTGTTCTACGTGCCAACCACCGAATGGGGTATGGAAATCTGGAATGAACCGGTTGCCTACAAGAAGGGCGCCGCCTATCTGGGCGCGGGCTTCACCATCAAGAAGGTGTTCGATGATTACATTGGCGCCCTGCGTGCGATCGACCCGGCCACCGGCAAGATTGTCTGGGAAGTGAAGGATCCGGCACCACTGTGGGGTGGCGCACTGGTGACCAAGGGCAATCTGGTGTTCTGGGGTACGCCGCACGGTGAACTCAAGGCAGCCGATGCCAAGACCGGCAAAGTGCTCTGGTCGTTCCAGACCGGCTCCGGCATTATTGCCCCGCCAATCAGCTGGGAGCAGGACGGCGAGCAGTACATATCGGTGGTCAGCGGTTGGGGCGGTGCTGTTCCACTCTGGGGTGGCGACGTGGCCAAGCAAGTGGCCGACATCACCCAAGGCGGAATGACCTGGGTTTTCAAGCTGCACAAGGCCAAATAGTTCAGGGAGTTGGTGACGGTGGCTCGTTGGCTTTGACGAACCACCGCCTTGTGATGGTCGGCGCAACGCGGGTTGGCGACTATCCATTTTTTCTGCGTCCGAGCGCGTCAGCGCCGGACGCACTTGTCATTTGAAGAGGATTACACATGCTTCCATGCTCACTTTGCTGCGCTGCCTCAAGCCGCTTTCACAAAGCCGGGCGCAGCCTCGCTGCGATCGGTACGCTGGCGCTGGCCTTTATTCTGGCAGCACCGCTGGCGCATGCCCAGGATAAAACAGCCTTGCAAAAGATTCAGCAACGCGGCGTACTGTCGGTTGCCCTGTACAAGGACTTCGCGCCCTTCTCAGACAACGGCAAGGGGATCGATGTTGAGTTGGCGCAGGCGCTGGCCGGCAAACTCGGAGTAAAGATGTCGCCGCTGTGGTTCAGTGCCAGCGACGACGTGGATGGTGATCTGCGCAAGATGGTCTGGAAGGGCACGCCCATCGGCTATGGCCCGGCCGACCTCATGATGCACGTTCCGGCGGACCCGCAGTACATGGCCAAGGTCGATCAGGTGAAGATTTTCGGCGCCTATCACCGCGAGCGCTTTGCCGTAGGCCGGCAACTCGAAGCGCTGCCAACGCTGGAGAATCTGGAGCCCTTTGAAAAACTTTCGCTCGGCGTCGAAGGCGAAAGCATGGGCGCGCTCGTTATGCTTTCCGCCGATGGCGGTCGTTACCGCGAAAAACTGAAAATCTTCAAGAGCACCGAAGACGCGATTGCCGCCCTGAAGTCCGGCGCGGTGGCGGCGGTGCTGGGACAGCAGGGCGAACTTGAGAATGGCGTCGGGGCTGATTCGCGCTTCGCGATTGATCTGCCGCCGAACCAACTATTGAAAATGCAGCAGTGGCGCATCGGCCTGGCTGTCAAGGCTGAAAACATCGAACTGACCAAGGCGCTGGAGACTGCCATGAGTGAGTTGATGGCCGATGGTACGGTGACGCGCATCATGCAAGGCTACGGCCTGAAGCATCGACTGCCATAAGCCCGGCGGCCAAGAGTCCAAGAACGACGCAGCAGTTGACTCGTTTTGGAACACCTGGATGCAATATCCAACCCATGCCCGGTGACAAAGATTGGTTCGTGAAATTGGCACGCCAATTGCAACGCCTGTACATCAACCTTTTTGTATCCACCTGGAGACCCTTCATGAAATTCAAGACATCCATCCTTTGTGGCTGCTTCATGTTCTGTGCGGCAGCAATTTCGTCCATGCATGTACTGGCACACGGTGACGTCACGCCGCAGGCCGTCGACACGCACTCCCTGCCGCCATTGGGCGAAGAACTACGCACCGAAAATCCGTATCGCGGCCTGGCCGAAGCGGTCAAGGTCGGGGTTTCTGCCTACACCCAAAATTGCGCCCGCTGCCATGGCATTGAGGCCGTATCGGGCGGCATGTCACCAGACTTGCGTGAGATGGACAGCGAGTGCCTGGATCAGAAGGACGAAGCCAAGAAGAAAGCCTGCTTCAAGGAAGTCGATGACTTCTTCATGTCCATCACCATGAAAGGCAAGGTGCGCAATGGGACCGAAAAGATGCCAGCGTTCAAGGGCACCTTCAATCAGGAGGCGGTCTGGGCGATCAAGACCTATCTGGAAACACGGCGTCCGGCAAACTAATTCGAGATATTCATCATGAAACTTAAATTACTCGCTTCATTGGCCTTCGGCGCACTGGCAAGCGCCACACTGGCAGCGGATGTAAGCTATCGCAACGACATTCGTCCGTTGCTCAAAGCGCAGTGTGGCGAATGCCATGGCGACGAATCGCCGACGCTGGTCGACTTTCTGCAGGCACAGGAAAAGTTCAAGAAAGAAAAACAAGGCCCGCGCTTTGGCAACTATGCAGAACTGATCCAGTTGATCGGCTGGCCCGACTCTGGCGCCCTCATGCGAAGGCTCGACGACGGCAGCAGCAGCCCGAACAAAAAGCCCGGCAATATGTACAAGTATCTTGGTGAAACAGACGCCCTTCGGACCACCAATCTGAATCTTGTCAAGGCCTGGGTCGGTGAAGACGCGTGGAATCTCAACCGCTGGGAAAAAGTCGGAGATGTCAACGCAATTTCGAAAGAGCAGTTGGACAAGCTCAAGCTCAAATATTGAGTCGGTTTGATGGCGGTCAGGTCAAATCTCTGGCATCCGGCCACGCTGCTGGGCCGTGCGATCCTGATCGCTCTGGTCTGGCTGCTGACGATTTCATGCGCACTGGCCGGCGTCATGACGCGTGCGGAGTTGAGCAAGCGTTTTCCGGCGCCCTACATCATTGGTGAGATGGACGCGCAGATGCCGGTCTGGCCCATCTTCGAGCCCAACTTTCAGCAAAAAGAAAGTGCTAATCAGCTGGTTGGCTATGTTTTTGAATCGGTCGATCTGGCACCGGTGCCGGGGTTCTCCGGCGTGCCGATCAATCTGCTCATCGCCATGGACCAGCGTGGCAATTTTCTCGACGT
Organism: Comamonadaceae bacterium; assembly: GCA_007280205.1. Lineage (GTDB taxonomy): Bacteria > Pseudomonadota > Gammaproteobacteria > Burkholderiales > Burkholderiaceae_C > Rhodoferax. The sequence continues at coordinate 11,836 of QYPX01000202.1, read as the reverse complement.
CAAAGTGCTGTCGCAGCACGAGCCGGTGTTTGTCGGCGGTCTGGGCGAAGTGCCGATGCATGGTTTCGTCAGTCAGTACAAGGGACTCTCGCTGAAACAGAACATCAAGATTCTGGTCGGGCCGCACGGGCCAAGAACCCTCTCGCCACAAGCGGCCGAACTCGATGGCATCACCCGCGCCACGGCGTCGCTGCGCATCATCAACCAGAGCATTCTCTCTTCGGCACTCACGGTGGCACGCAGGAAGCTCGGTTTTGCCGAAGGTCGCGACCCCGAGCTGATTGCCCGCATCCGACGCGATGTGATGGAATCGCACACAGTCAAGGCCTTGCGCGACGCTGGTCTGATCCAGCACTTTGTGCTCAGCAACGCCGATGTTGAGAAAAAGTTTAGCAGCGGCAACGGCGGCGGTCTGGACAGCGAGGCGCTGGCCCATCCGCAGGATCCCTTCATCGATCTCTACCTGGCCTATGTTTCCGTTCCGACGATCGGGCGCAACCTCCTGAGTGAGGTCTCATGGAACAAGCTGCAGAGCCGGCTCGATCCCGACGATCACGCCATCCTGGTGATGTCCAAGGGGCGTTACAGCGTGACCGGTGAAGACTTCCTGCGCGGCAGCGCGCCGGACCGCATCGTGCTCCGACAGGATCAGTTGCCGATCGAAATGCGCGACCTCAATCTCGATCTGACACTGAAGGAGGAGATCGCTGCCGGTCTGGAGCGCGAGACCCTGACCGTTTTCAGGATCATCGGGCGCTCCGGCCTGGACCCCTCGCACCCGCTGGACTTGGTGCTGCCGGTGACACGTCTGAAGGGCATGATTTTTCCGGAGCGCATCATTGAGGACTTCAGCATCAGCCTGAGCTTGCCTGAGCGTTTTTACACGGTACCCGAAGGCGACAACAAATCCTGGCAGGGCAGTTGGCGCGAACGCCGCGGCGAAGTTCTGGTTCTGCTGTTCGGCCTGGCCATTCTCTCGATAGCTCTGGTGCTGCAAAAGAAGCTGGTCGCGCAGCAGCGCCGCTTTACGCTGTTCAGAAATGCCTTTTTGCTGTTCACCCTGTTCTTCATCGGCTGGTACGCGCAGGGCCAACTCTCCATCGTCAACCTGACCAGCGTGTTGCAGGCGCTGATGGCGGGACGCAGTCTGAGCTTCTATCTGTACGACCCGATGACGGTGACACTGACACTCTTCACCGTCGTCTCGCTGGTGTTCTGGGGGCGCGCAACTTTTTGCGGCTGGCTCTGCCCGTTTGGTGCCTTGCAGGAATTTGTGGCCAAGTTGGGCCGTCTGTTGAAGATCAGACCGCACCGGCTCAAGCCGGAAACCGACCGCCGCCTGAAGCGGATCAAGTACCTGCTGCTGGCTGGCATTGTGCTCAGTGCGGCCCTGTCATCAAACATCACGGATCTGGCCGTCGAACTCGAGCCCTTCAAGACCGCCATCACCCTCAATTTCGTGCGAGCCTGGCCTTTTGTCGTCTATGCCTTGGGCTTGCTGCTGGCCAATTTATTCATCTACAAATTCTTCTGCCGCGTACTTTGCCCGTTCGGCGCCGCTCTGGTGCTGCTCGGTCGCCTGCGCATCCTCAAATGGATTCCCCGACGCAGCGAGTGCGGCACCTCCTGCCAGACCTGCAACCACCGCTGTCCCTACCAGGCCATCACGCCGGTTGGCGCGGTTCAATACGACGAGTGCTTTCAGTGCATGGACTGCGTCATCATCTATGCCAGCGATGAAAAATGCGCACCGCTCATGATGGCAAAAAAGCAAGCCAGGGTGGTACCAATCCAAGCGTTGCAAGCGCACTATCGCGAGGTCCAAAAACCATGACAGGACGAATCGTCATTGCGAGAAGCGTAGCGACGCGGCAATCCACGAAGTCCGGAGGCATGGATCGCCACGCTGCGCTCGCGATGACGTTTTCGCCGCGGTCTCGCGATGACGAAGGCTGTCGTCTTGCGCTCCGGAAAGATCAATAAGGACAGCCCGATGCAACGACGTACCATCCTCTCAGCCTCCTTCGGTTTAGGCGCCCTGGCGGGCCTGGCCGGCACCTCCGAGCAGTGGTCGCACTCGGCGCAATCCGGCCCTCAGGCGAATGACGGACTGCTCCTGCACACCGGCTCTGGCCTGGCCTTCGGCACCACCCTGACGATCAAACTGCTACACACCGACGCACTGGCGGCCCAGGCTGCGATTGCGGACGCTTTGCAAGAGGTGCGCAGAGTCGATGCCCTGATGAGTTTGCAGCAGGAACGCAGTGAGGTCTTTCAACTCAATGCACGCGGCGTCGTGCAAGCACCTGATGCCGATTTGCTGCAGGTACTGGCCTTCGCGCAGCAGTTGTCCCTGCTGACCTCAGGCGCCTTCGACATCACGGTACAGCCCTTGTGGCGCGCCTTCAGCCTGGCCAGTGCGAGCGGCAGGCTGCCGGCGCCGACCGAGATCGCCGCGGCCAAGGCTCTGGTCGACTGGCGCTGCGTAGAGATCGATGCGCAGCAGGTGCGCCTGCCAAGAACGGGCATGGCGATCACGCTCAACGGCGTGGCGCAGGGCTACGCCGTCGATCTGGCGCTGGCGTCTCTGCGCCGGCATGGGGTGCAACATGCCCTGCTTGACACCGGCGAGTTCGGCTCCATCGGCAGCAAGGCGCATGGTCAACCGTGGCTGCTGGGCGTCGGCCACCCAAGGCAGCACGAGACCCTGTCAGCCACCATAAAAATGGACGGCCGAAAAGTTGCCACCTCAGGGGACTATGAAGCGTTTTTCAGTCCGGACTTGGTTCACCATCACATTTTCGACCCGGCCAGCGGCAACTCTCCCATCGAATTGGCAAGCGCCACGGTGCTTGCGCCCACCGGCATCCTGGCTGACGGTCTTTCCACCGCCCTCATGGTCATGGGAACTGACAGAGCACTGGCACTTGCATCGCAGATACACGATGTGGACGCCCTGCTGATCGACAAGAACGGCAAGGTCCGAAAAACTTCAAGTTTCCCGGTAGTGCAAACATGAGCATCGCCAGCTGTTGTGCTTTGGGTCGGGATAGACTCCATGTCAATCGGAGATAGAACGTGACACTGAACGTGATTTCAATCTGCAAATCGTTTGGACGGCGCAAGGCGCTCGACGATGTCAGCCTGCAGGTTGCCGCCGGTGAATTCGTGGCTCTGCTCGGCCCGAACGGTGCGGGCAAAACCACGCTGTTTCAAATACTTTCCGGCCTCTTTATTGCCGACCACGGGCAGGCCCTGATTGGCGACGCTGATATCGGCAAAGCGCCGATTGCGGCGCTGGCCCAACTGGGCATCGTGTTCCAGCAACCGGCACTGGATCTGGACCTCAGCGTGGCTGCCAATTTGCAGTTTCAGGCTGATCTGCACGGCATCGCGCGAATTGAAGCCCACCGGCGTATCGCCGCCTGCCTGTCACGCTTTGGACTGACCGAGCGCGCCAATGACGCAGCGCGGGTCTTGTCCGGTGGCAACCGGCGCAAGGTGGAACTGGCGCGCGCCCTGCTGACACAACCCAGGCTGCTACTGATGGACGAAGCCACCGTCGGCATTGACCCGGCTTCGCGCATGCAGATCATTGCCGACGTCAAGGCCCTGTGCAAGGAACAGAACATGGCCGTGCTATGGGCCACGCACCTGGTCGATGAGGCCGATGGCGCCGATCGCATCGTGGTGATGGCCAAGGGCCGGGTGCAATTCGATGGACTGGCAGCGCAGTTGATGGGCAGCCAGCAAAGTGCAAGCTTGACCGACGCCTTCTTGCGTCTGACCAACTAAACCCGAGTGGAGCGTGAATTCATGACGAACAATATTCCGAGTCGGCGCAGCGCCTGCGCTGTTGTCCTCGCAATCACACTGTCGGCGGGCCTGAGCACGCAGGCGGCGGCCAAGCAGACCGGCGAAGTCTTCATCTCCAGCGAAAAGGACCATGTGATCACGGTACTCGATGGCAAGACCCAGAAGCAGGTCGCCTTGATCAAGGCTTGCAAGCGCCCGCGCCACATGCGCTTGACACAGGACAGCCTGCGCCTGATCGCAGTCTGCGGCGACGACGGCAACGCCATCGTGGTCGATGTCGCGAGCAAGAAAGTGATCGACAAGATCAAGTTGCAGGAAGGCGTCGAAGTATTCGATCTGTCGCCCGACGGCAAGAAGCTCTACTTTTCCAACGAAGACTCCGCTTCGATCGTGGCAGTCGATCTTGTCAGCAAGAAAGTGATCAAGCAGATCAAGGTCGGTGAAGAACCTGAAGGCGTGCTGGTAACGCCTGACGGCAAGACGCTGTACGCGACCTCCGAAGTGGCCAGCCTGGTCCACGTGATCGATCTTGCCAGCGGCAAGATTGTCAAGAATATCGAGGTCGGCAAACGACCGCGTCGCCTGGCGCTGACGCCCGACGGCAAGGAACTCTGGGTGACCAACGAAATGAGCGCATCGGTCAGCATTCTGCGCACCAGCGACCACACGGTCGCTGAAACCCTGAAGTTCGAAGCCAGGGGCTTCCGCCCCGACGACATTACACCGGTCGGCATTACGCTGTCGGTTGACGGCAAGACCGCCTTCATCGCGCTGGGTCGGGCCAACCATGTGGCAGTGGTTGATGTGGCGAGCCGCAAGGTGCGCAGCCTGATTCTGGTCGGCAAGCGTGCCTGGGGCCTGGCTGTCTCACGTGACAACAGCACGCTGTATGTCGCTAATGGCATGTCGGATGATGTCTCGGTGGTCGATGTGGCGAGCGGTCGCGCCCTGAAAACAGTCAAGGCCGGCCGTGTTCCGCACAGTGTGGTGATCGATGACTGAGGCGCACGGTTCATTGCCGCGCGGCTGGCGGGCGCTGGCCTGTGCCCTGCTGGGTACTGTCAGTTTTGCAGCAGCGTCGCGCGAACTGACGATCGGTGTTGTCTATGCGCCGGAGGATGCCCGTTATGAAGCGAAGCGACTGGAAAAAAGCTATCCCGGTCAGCCGCTGGGCCGTCCGCGCGCCGGGGCTGAAGTGGCGCTGGCGGAATCGAACTTTCAACTCGCCGGCGCTTCATTGAAGATCGCATTGCAGGAAGTTCCGTTTGAAAACGCTGCAACAACGCGAACGCAGATCCAAGCCTTGGTACAAAAAGGTGTGCGCCATTTTCTGCTCGACTTGCCCGGCGCCGACGTGGCCGAGCTGAGCAAGTCCTTGCAGTCGAGCGAGGTCCTGCTGTTCAACGTCACGGCGGGCGATGACAGTCTGCGCCGCGCGGCCTGCAGCGCCAATCTGTTTCACACCCTGCCCGACGAATCGATGCTGGCCGACGCAACGGCGCAATTCCTGACCGCGCACAAATGGACTCGCGTGCTGCTGCTCAGCAGCGCGGCCGCGTCAGACGCCACGCGCACGGCGGCCGCGCGCCAGGCGATCAAGCGCTACGGTATCAAGCTCAGCGGTGACAAGACCTTCAAACTCTCAAACGACCCGCGCGAACGCGAACTCGGCAATATTGCGCTGCTAACCGCTGGCAGCGACGCCGATGCCGTGTGGGTCGTCGATGCCGATGGCGAATTCGCGCGCGATGTGCCGTACCGCACCAGTCTTCCACGCCCGGTGGTCGGCAGCGCCGGCCTGGTAGCCGAGGCCTGGCAAACATCCTGGGAGCGCTTTGGCGCGCCACAACTCTCGCGCCGCTTCGCCAAGGCAGCACAACGCCCGATGGCGAGCGCCGACTGGGCCGCCTGGATGGCGACCAAGGCAATCATCGAGGTCGCCATCAAGTTCCCGGATGCGCGCGAACATCGGCGCGCCTTGCGCAGCCCCGATCTGGCGCTCGATGGCTTCAAAGGCGTACGCCTGTCGTTTCGGCCCTGGGACCAGCAACTGCGCCAACCGCTGTTTCTGGCGCACGGTGGCATTGGTGGCGGCATCGCGGGCGTGGCGCCGTTCGACGGCTTCCTGCACCCCAGCAACAACCTCGATACGCTGGGCGCCGATCAGAAAGAATCGCCGTGCCACTTGAGCGATAGCCCATCAGGTGCCAAGAAATGAGAGCAGCCCACGCCATGCTGGCCTTGCGCGCGGTGGCCGGGCGCGAAATTCACAAGTTCCTGCGACAACCGGGCCGCCTGGTTTCATCGCTGGTGCGCCCGGCGCTCTGGCTGATCGTCTTTGCCGCCGGTTTCCAGAACGTCTTTGGTGTGGCGATCCTGCCGCCCTATGAGACTTACGTCGAATACCGGGTCTATATGCTGCCGGGACTGGCCATGATGGTGTGCCTGTTCAACGGCATGCAGTCTTCCCTGGCCATGGTCTATGACCGCGAGATGGGCGTCATGCGCCTGCTGCTGACGGCGCCCCTGCCGCGCGCCTATCTGCTGGCCTGCAAACTGCTGGGCACCACTTTCCTGTCGGTGTTGCAGGCGCTGGCCTTCTTCCTGTTGGCAATGCTGTTCGGCATCGAGCTCGGATTCGGCCAGATCGCCGTCGCCCTGCCGGCGCTGGCGCTGGGCGCCCTGATGCTGTCGGCCTTCGGCCTGATGCTCTCGGTCTACATCAAGCAGTTGGAGAATTTTGCCGGCACCATGAACTTCGTGATCTTCCCGATGTTCTTCCTCTCAACCGCTCTGTATCCCTTGTGGAAGATGGAGGAATCCGGCGCGCAGTGGATCTATCTGCTGACCCGCTTCAATCCCTTTACCCATGCCATCGAAGCCCTGCGCTTTGCCTTGTATGGCCAGATCGAAGCGGCATCGCTGGCTGTCGTTGCGATCAGTGGCATCGTCTTTTATCTGGTTGCCGCTGTCGGCTATGACCCGCAGCGCGGCCTGATCAAATCTGCCTGACGCGCAGCAGGCAACAATCTTTCCGGACTCACGCCATGCCCACTTCCTTCCTGCTTCGCGCCTCGAGCGCCCTGCTGTTATCGTTGCTGACCCTGAGCGCACAGTGCGCAGCCGACAAGCCCTTGACCCCGCTGCGGGTAGGCGTGCTGGAATTTGGCACGGTCAACTGGGAATTGGAGTTGATCCAGAGCCGCGAACTGGCCAAAAAACGGGGCCTTGATCTGAAAGTCATTCCTCTGGCATCGGGCGATGCATCGACCATCGCGCTGCAAGGCGGCGCCGTGGACATGGTGGTGACAGACTGGATCTGGGTCAGCCGACAGCGTGCCGAATCCAATCTGTACACTTTCGTGCCGTTCTCAAACGCTGTCGGCGCGGTCATGGTCAAGGCCGATAGCGGCATCCGACAAGTGGCCGATCTGAAGGACAAGAAGCTGGGTGTTGCGGGCGGCCCATCGGACAAGACCTGGCTGCTGCTGCGCGCCTATGCGCAGCACCAACTCGGCGTCGATCTGACCCAGTTCACCCAACCGACCTATGCGGCGCCACCCCTGCTCAATGAATTGGCCCTGCGCGGACAAGTGGATGCGGCGCTGAACCACTGGAATTACGCGGCTCGGCTTGAAGTGCTGGGCCTGCATGCATTGATCGATGTGCCCCAAATTCTCAAGGGACTCGGCATCGACAAGCCGATTCCCTTGCTGGGCTGGGTGTTCCGTGAAGACTGGGCCGCAGCCAACAGCACAGCGGTGAAGAACTTTATGGCGGCGTCCTACGAAGCCAAGGCGATTCTCGCTGGCTCCGATGCTCCCTGGGATCTGATCCGGCCAAAAATGCGAGTCGAAAACGACGCCGTGTTCAAGCTGCTTCGTGCCAATTTTCGCGCCGGAATTCCGACCTGCGCCGATCAGGACAGCATGAGCACAGTGAGTGCCACGTTCAAGATCCTGGCGGCCACGGGCGGCGAAAAACTGGTCGGCAAATCAAAGACCTTGAGCGCCGGAACTTTCTGGCCAGCTTACACACTTCCGGCATGCAAAGCCTCCTGAAATTCGGCACCCTGTTGGCGCAAAGCCGATGGGCGCGCATCCTGCCGGTCCTGCTCGCGCTGTGCGCCTGGCAGTTGCTGGCGCTCCAGTTGCAGAGCAAGACGCTGCCGCCGCCGAGCGCCGTGCTGAGCATCCTGTGGCAGGAACTGTACGGTGGAGATTTGCTGTTTCATCTGGGCATGACCCTGGTCCGGGTCGCTATCAGCTTCGGCGCTGCCATGCTGCTCGGCGTGGCGCTGGGCATCCTGATGGGACACTCGAACACCTGGGACCGCCTGCTCGATGCCTTCCTGATCCTGGCGCTGAACATTCCGGCGCTGGTCACCATCATCCTGTGCTACATCTGGTTTGGCCTGAGCGAAGCAGCGGCCGTGATCGCCGTGACAGTGAACAAGATTCCGATGGTCGCGATCAGCCTGCGCGAAGGTGCGCGCGCCGTGGACAAGAAGCTGTTGCAGGTGGCGCAGGTCTACCGGTTGTCGCGGCGCGACACCTTCTTCAAGGTCTACCTGCCGCAACTCACGCCCTATCTGTTCGGCTCCGCACGCAACGGCTTGTCCATCATCTGGAAGATCGTGCTGGTGGTGGAACTGCTGGGGCGCAGCAATGGTGTGGGCTTTCAAATCGGCAGCTTCTTCCACTTCTTCGACATCACCGGCATTCTGGCTTACACGCTGGCCTTTTCGCTGGTGATCTTCGGTGTCGAAGCACTGCTGCTGCGCCCTCTGGAAACGCACTTGAACCGGTGGCGCGCATGACCGTCCTGAGCGTTGCTATCCGCAAGAAGATCTATGCCAACGATTGCTGCGCAATCGAAAACCTGACATTTACAGCCCAACCGGGCGAGTTCGTCGCCATCGTCGGCCCGTCGGGCGCCGGCAAGACGACGCTGCTCAACCTGATTGCAGGGCTCGATACGGAGATGGAGGGCAGCATCAGTTTTCACACCGGGCAGGAAAGACGCGCCCATCCCCGCACCAGTTTCATGTTTCAGGAGCCGCGCCTGCTGCCCTGGCTGACGGTGCAGCAGAACCTGGAACTGGTTCTGACGCCACAACAGCGCGCCCATCCCACTACACCCGTGCCGGATCTGTTGGCACAGGTTGGGCTGACCGGTTGCGCTGCCCTGTTCCCGGGTCAACTCTCCGGCGGCATGCAGCGCCGCGTCGCCTTGCTGCGTGCTTTCATCATCGAGCCCACTCTTCTGCTGATGGATGAACCCTTCCAGTCACTCGATGCGCCAACCGCCGACCAGCTCAGGGTCCTCTTGCAGGGCCTGTGGCAGCGCACGCACCCAACCGTGCTATTCGTCACTCACAGCTTGCGCGAAGCAATCAGTCTGGCCGACCGGATTTTGTTCCTGTCGGGCCAACCATCGCGCGTGATCCTGGACCTTCCTGTTGATCTGGCGCACCCGCGCAGCATCGAGGATCTGTCGGTTCAAAAGTTGCATGAATCGCTGATGGGCCAGCACCCTCAACTGCTGGCAGGCCAGCTCACACCAAGCCAAGAGAGATCAACCCACGCAAGGAGTACCGCATGATTGGAATGTATTCATCACACAGCCAGCTCTACCTGCTGGTTCTGGCCAGCATCACCAGCCTGGTCTTTGCACTGCCGCTTCTGCTGGTGCCACTGACCTGGGCCCGTTTGATGCAATGGAAGATACCCGAGGACACTGATCTTGCAGTTTATTTTGGCCGCTGCCTGGGAGCGTTCGTCGTCGGTGTTGACCTCATGGGATTCCTGGGCGCCTTCTATCCGCAGAGGCAGCAAGCCATTTTTGAAGTCTTGTACTTCGTATCCATCAGCATGATTGCGGTACACGTCTATGGCGCCTGGCGCAGGATCCAGCCGATGACCGAAACCATCGAGATTGCCTTCTACGCCTTGTTGCTGCTGCTCACGCTGCTGTTTCAACCCCTCTCTTGATGCGCAGTCGTTTCGACTGGCGAACCTCTTGTGCGAGATATGAAGAGCCTTGCATAGAGCCCTGCCTGATGCATTGTTGCGTTATGTGACAGTTGTCCAATTCTGGATCATTTCAACGCCCGCTCCAATCCATCGCTCACTCTCGGGACATACCAAAATCCCGAGTTAAATCAATGCTCTTGAGCACACCTTCGAGGTTGGCACGGGTCTTGATAGAAGGCATGGCCCGCAAGGGAAAAGCTTTTCACAATTGCCCACAACGAGGACACACCATGACTTATGCAGCCCCCGGCGCCGCCGGCGCCAAAATTGCCTACAAGGCCCAGTACAACAACTTCATCGGCGGCAAGTTTGTAGCGCCGGTCAAAGGCCAGTACTTTGACGTCATCACGCCTATCAGCGGCAAGGTCTACACCCAGGCAGCACGCTCGACAGCCGAAGACATTGACTTGGCACTGGACGCTGCCCACGCTGCAGCCGACGCCTGGGGCAAGACCGATGCCGCCAGCCGCGCCAATGTGCTGTTGAAGATTGCCGACCGCATCGAGGCCAACCTGGAACTGCTGGCCTACGCTGAGACCGTGGACAACGGCAAGCCGATCCGCGAAACCATGGCCGCCGACATCCCGCTGACGGTCGACCATTTCCGCTACTTTGCCGGCTGCGTGCGCGCTCAGGAAGGCGCCCTGAGCAACATCGATGAGAACACGGTGGCGTATCACATTCAGGAGCCACTCGGCGTGGTCGGACAGATCATTCCCTGGAACTTCCCGATCCTGATGGCAGCATGGAAACTGGCGCCGGCTTTGGGCGCAGGCAACTGCGTGGTTCTGAAGCCCGCTGAATCAACGCCGATCAGCATCTTGATCCTGGCTGAACTGATTGCCGACCTGCTGCCACCCGGCGTGCTCAACATCGTCAACGGCTATGGCCGTGAAGCGGGCCTGCCGCTGGCCACCAGCAAACGCATCGCCAAGATTGCCTTCACCGGCTCCACCACCACCGGCCGCGTGATTGCGCAAGCCGCTGCCAACAACCTGATTCCGGCCACGCTGGAGCTTGGTGGCAAGTCACCCAACATCTTCTTTGCCGACGTCATGGACAAGGACGACGGCTTCCTGGACAAGGCGATCGAAGGCCTGGTGCTGTTTGCCTTCAACCAGGGCGAAGTCTGCACCTGCCCGTCGCGTGCGCTGATCCAGGAATCGATCTACGACGCCTTTATGGAGCGTGTCCTCAAGCGTGTGGCCGCCATCACGCAGGGCAACCCGCTGGACGGCAACACCATGATCGGTGCTCAGGCCTCCAAAGAGCAGTTGACCAAGATCCTGTCCTATCTTGAACTTGGCAAACAGGAAGGCGCTCAAGTGCTCATCGGCGGCGCCCAATCGCATCAAGATGGCGATCTGGCCGGCGGCTACTACGTGCAGCCCACGCTGTTCAAGGGCCACAACAAGATGCGCATCTTCCAGGAAGAAATCTTTGGCCCGGTGCTGGCTGTCACCACTTTCAAGGACGAAGCCGAAGCGCTGGCGATTGCCAACGACACCCTTTATGGACTGGGCGCCGGCGTCTGGAGCCGCAACGGCAACGTGGCCTACCGCATGGGCCGCGCCATCAAGGCCGGTCGCGTCTGGACCAACTGCTATCACGCCTACCCGGCGCACGCCGCCTTCGGCGGCTACAAGGAATCCGGCATTGGCCGTGAAACGCACAAGGTCATGCTCGACCACTACCAGCAAACCAAGAACCTCTTGGTAAGCTACAGCGAAAGCAAACTGGGATTTTTCTGACAATGGATCCCGGGTCAAGCCCGGGATGACAGGCATGGTTGTCATTGCGGACCACTGGCTTGTCATTGCGGACTCGATCCGCAATCCAGGGTACGTGTGGCACTGGATCCCGGGTCAAGCCCGGGATGACAGGCCTGGTTGTCACTGCGGACCACTCTCTTGTCATTGCGGACTCGATCCGCAATCCAGGGTACGTGTGGCACTGGATCCCGGGTCAAGCCCGGGATGACAGGC
>QYPX01000174.1 GCA_007280205.1 Comamonadaceae bacterium | reverse complement strand
GTCCCCACCCGCACCCTGGCGCAGCAGCCATTCAAGGCCGTTGCTCACACTTTGCGCCCGGCTGGTGCCACCGCAATCAGCAACGCGCCAGGACGCCTGGTGCGACGAAAAAAAGGAGTCCCCAGGGGAAACCACCACCAGGACGCTGCTGATGCGGCTGACCTCAGCAAAGGCCGCCAGCGTGTGCAGCACCATCGCCTTGCCAGCCAGTGATTGATACTGCTTGGGTCCATCCAGGCCCATGCGCGAACCCATGCCGGCACAGGGAATCAGGGCCCAGCAGCGTGCTTTGGCTGAGCTATCGGCTGGTGAATTCTCGGGTAGGTCAGACATGGGTGTGCCCCATTCTAAAATAAGCCGTTCATGGATTTACCCAAGCTTCTCCTCGGCAAGCGTTTCACCTTACCCAGACCCACCGGATCCGCCGATGCGCTTTTGCTGGCCCGTTTGGGATTGCGTGAGCAGGGCAGCGGCCAACTGACGGCCATCATCACCGCGGACTCTGCCGATGCGCAGCGGCTGATCGATGAAATCGGATTCTTTGCGCCCGACCTGCGCTGCGTCCTCTTCCCGGACTGGGAAACACTGCCGTACGACACCTTTTCTCCGCACCAGGACCTCATCAGCGAGCGACTGGCCACACTTTGGCGCATCAACCAGCGCGATAGCACCACCGGCGCCGATGTGGTCATCGTACCGGCTACCACGGTGCTGTACCGACTGGCGCCACCGGCCTTTCTGGCAGCGTACACGTTTCACTTCAAGGTCAAACAAAAGCTTGCCGAAGCCAGCTTTCGAGCCCAACTGGCCCTGGCTGGCTACAGCCACGTCAGCCAGGTCGTGAGTCCGGGCGAATATGCGGTGCGCGGTAGCCTGATCGATCTTTTCCCGATGGGCTCACCGGTTCCCTACCGGGTTGACCTGTTCGACGATGAAATCGACAGTATCCGTACCTTTGATCCGGACAGTCAGCGCAGCCTGTATCCGGTGCCGGAGGTTCGCTTGCTGCCGGGCCGGGAATTCCCGATGGATGAGGCGGCCCGGGCGCGCTTTCGCAGTCGCTGGCGTGAGCTCCTCGATGGCGACCCTACCAAGAGCCGGATTTACAAGGATATTGGCCATGGTGTTGCCACCGCTGGCATCGAATATTACCTGCCGCTGTTCTTCGAGGAAACCGCTACCGTTTTCGATTATCTGGGCAGTGCTGCGACGCTAGTGCTGCATGGCGATCTGGAACCGGTTTTTCAACATTTCTGGCAGGACGCGCGCGAGCGTTACCGCCTGGTGCAGGGTGACCCCGAGCGACCCGCCCTGCCACCCGAGGCGCTCTTCCTCAGTGTGGAGCAGTTCTATAACCGGGTCAATCAACACCCTCAGTTGGCCATCCGCTCAGCCGCTCAAGGCCTCGCTGAAGGAGCACCGTTTCGCGCCTTGACCGATCTGACCGCTGTCCGCGGTGCAGAGGAACCGCTGGCACGCCTGAAGCAGCACCTTCGCCAGACCGGGCAGCGGGTGCTGGTGCTGGCGGAAAGCGAAGGTCGAAAAACCAGTTTGCTGGACTTTCTGCATGCCAGTGGCCTGATAGTCCCCTCCTTCGCGAGCCTGGCCGCGTTTGAGCTCGATCGCGAGCCCCTGGGTATTGCCACCTCGTCGCTGCATGTTGGCTTCTCCTGGCTGGAAGCCGGCATCGACTTTGTCACCGAAACAGAACTTTTTGCCGCCGGTCCCACGACCCGAAGGCGCAAGAAGCAGGAGCAGGTCACTGATGTTGAAGCGCTGATCAAGGACCTGAGCGAACTCAACATCGGGGACCCGGTGGTCCATTCAGCGCACGGCATTGGCCGCTATCGGGGCCTGATCCATCTTGATCTGGGCAAGTCACAAGCCGACGGCGAATCCGAGGTTCAGGAATTCCTGCACCTGGAGTATGCCGACCAGGCCGTGCTCTATGTGCCGGTCAGTCAGTTGCAATTGATCAGTCGCTACACCGGCGTCAGCGCCGACGAGGCACCACTGCACAAGCTGGGCTCGGGTCAGTGGGAGAAGGCCAGACGCAAGGCTGCCGAACAGGTGCGCGACAGCGCCGCAGAACTGCTCAACATCTATGCCCGCCGCGCCGCCAGACAGGGCCATGCCTTTCGCTATTCTCCAGCCGACTATGAAGCCTTTGCCAATGACTTTGGCTTCGAGGAAACGCCCGACCAGAGCGCCGCCATCCACGCCGTGATTCAGGACATGATCAGCCCGCGACCGATGGATCGACTGATCTGCGGTGACGTTGGATTTGGCAAGACCGAAGTCGCATTGCGTGCTGCCTTTATCGGCATCACGGGCGGCAAGCAGGTGGCACTGCTGGCGCCCACGACCTTGCTGGCCGAGCAACATTACCAGACCCTGATCGACCGCTTCGCCAAGTGGCCGGTCAAGGTGGTTGAGATGAGCCGCTTTCGCTCCGCCCGGGAAATCACGGCCGCTTTGAAAGGGCTGGCCGACGGAACGGTAGACATCGTTGTGGGAACCCACAAATTGCTCAGTCAGAGTACGCAGTTTCTTAATTTGGGCTTGCTCATCATCGACGAGGAACATCGCTTCGGCGTGCGCCACAAAGAGGCGATGAAGGCACTGCGTGCTGAAGTCGATGTGTTGACACTGACCGCCACTCCGATCCCGCGCACACTGGGCATGGCCCTCGAAGGTTTGCGTGATTTGAGTGTGATTGCGACAGCACCACAGCGTCGCCTGGCGATCAAGACCTTTGTCCGGGCGGAAGGCCATGGCGTGATCCGCGAAGCCGTGCTGCGCGAACTCAAACGCGGCGGGCAGGTCTATTTTTTGCACAATGAAGTCGAGACGATTGAAAACCGCCGTGCCAGGCTGGAGGAATTGCTGCCGGAGGCACGCATTGCCGTCGCGCATGGACAAATGCCGGAGCGCCAGCTCGAATCGGTGATGCGGGACTTTGTAGCGCAGCGCTTCAATCTCCTGCTGTGCTCCACCATCATCGAAACCGGCATCGACGTGCCCACCGCCAATACCATCGTCATCAGCCGTGCCGACAAGTTCGGCCTGGCGCAGCTGCACCAGTTGCGCGGACGGGTTGGCCGCAGCCACCATCAAGCCTACGCCTACCTGATGGTGCCTGACCTGGAGGGATTGACCAAGCAGGCCAGTCAGCGCCTTGATGCGATTCAACAGATGGAAGAGTTGGGCAGCGGGTTCTACCTGGCCATGCACGACCTGGAAATTCGCGGCGCTGGTGAGGTGCTGGGTGAGAACCAGAGCGGCAACATGCTCGAAATCGGCTTTCAGCTCTACAACGAGATGCTGGCCGAAGCGGTGCGCTGCCTGAAAGCCGGTATCGAACCCGATCTGCTTGGCCCCCTGAGCGTCACGACCGACATCAATCTGCATTCGCCCGCCCTGCTGCCAGACGACTACTGCGGCGACGTTCATCTGCGCCTGTCGTTCTACAAGAAACTGGCTACCGCGAAGAACACCGATCAGGTCGACGCGCTGCTTGAAGAGATCGTGGACCGTTTTGGAAAACTGCCAGCACCGGGGCAGACCCTGATCGAGGTTCATCGTCTGCGCGTGACAAGCCAGCCCTTTGGTGTCGTCAAGGTGGACGCCTCGCCCACAGTCACCACGATCACCTTCAAGAAGGATGCACCGATTGATCCGCTGCGCATCATCGCGCTGATTCAAAAGAACCGGAACATCAAGCTGGCGGGCAACGAGAAGCTTCGCATTGAGCGGCCTGTCCCCGAAATGCGTGAGCGGGCGAAAATGGTGCGGGACCTGCTGCGTCAGTTGAGCCAGCCAACCAAGTGAACAGCAGCCTTTGCGCGTCCCGCCACACAGCGCTGCCAATGCAGGATACTACGACCCATGACTGCCCCCTCAAGACCCCGCGAAGCGCCTAAAGACAGCACGGGTCTGTTCATCAAGGGTGTCAAGCCGAACCTGAAGCTCAGTGACTACCGGCTGATTGCTTTCGATATGGACTCCACGCTGGTCGACATTGAATGCATTGACGAGATTGCGGATGTGGTGGGCAAGGGGCCGCAGGTTCAGGTCATTACCGAGGCTGCGATGCGTGGCGAAATCAGCAATTTTGAAGACAGCCTGCGCCGCCGCCTTGCCATTCTGGCTGGCACCCACGTCTCGGCGCTGCAGCGCGTCTACGAACACCGACTTCGACTCAATCCCGGCGCCTTGCAGCTGCTCGCCTATGCACGCTGGGACGGGCTCAAGATCCTGCTGATTTCAGGCGGTTTCACCTACTTCACGGATCGCCTCAAACCTCGCCTGGGGCTGGACTTCGCCTACTCGAATGAACTCGAAATCCAGGATGACAGGCTGACTGGCCGGGTAGTTGGCGCGGTGATTGATCAACACGCCAAGCGTGACACGGTGGCACAGGTCTGCTTGCAGATCGGTTGCTCACACGAGCAGGTGATCGCGGTCGGCGACGGCGTCAACGATCTCGAAATGATGAAGCTGGCCGGACTCAGCGTGGCCTACCGGGCCAAGCCCAAGGTTCGCGAGTATGCCAATGTCAGCATCGATACCGGCGGCCTGGACCGTCTGCTGACAGTCACCAGGCCGTCGGTCGCTTACCGCTGACTCAAGCCGTTTCCGGCACGTTGGGCAGACCCGCCAACGATTTCGTCAGTTCGGCTTCGTCGTAGAGCGCGTCCGACATGTCACCGGCAAAGTACTTTTGGTAAGCCATCATGTCGAAGTGGCCGTGCCCGGATAGATTGAAAAGAATCGTCTCGGACTTGCCTTCGCGCTTGCAGCGCATCGCCTCAACGATGGCACCCCGGATGGCGTGGCTGGACTCGGGCGCCGGCACAATGCCCTCGTTGCGGGCAAACAGCACAGCGGCCTCAAAACACTCGACCTGGTTGTAGGCCACGGCTTCGATCAAGCCCAGTTCCTTGCAATGCGAGACCAGCGGCGACATGCCGTGGTAGCGCAAACCACCGGCATGAAAGCCCGGTGGCGTGAACTGGCTGCCCAGCGTGTGCATCTTGGTCAGGGGTGTCATGCGACCGGTGTCGCCAAAGTCGTAGGCGTATTTGCCGCGCGTCAATGACGGGCAGGCAGCGGGTTCCACCGCCACAAAGCGCGACGTCTTGCCGCCGCGCAATCCATGGCCCATGAACGGAAAGGCGATGCCGGCAAAGTTGGAGCCGCCACCGCAGCAACCCACCACCACATCGGGCCAGTCATCGGCCATCTGCATCTGCTCCATCGCCTCCTGACCGATGATGGTCTGGTGCAATAACACGTGATTGAGCACCGAACCCAGCGCGTACTTGGTGTCTTCGCGCTGCACCGCCAATTCGACCGCCTCGGAAATCGCGATCCCCAGACTGCCCGGATGATTCGGGTTCTCGGCCAGCACCGCGCGTCCATAGACCGTCTCATTGGAAGGCGACGCCACGCAACGCGCGCCGTAGGTTTCCATCAGGGCGCGCCGGTAGGGTTTCTGGTCATACGACACCCGGACCTGGAACACCTCAACCTGCAATCCGAACAGGGAGCCGGCAAAGGCCATCGAGGAACCCCACTGCCCGGCACCGGTCTCGGTGGTGATCCGTTTGACACCTGCCTCCATGTTATAGAAGGCCTGCGGCACGGCCGTGTTGGGCTTGTGGCTGCCGGCCGGGCTGACACCTTCATATTTGTAGTAAATCTTGGCCGGTGTGCCCAGTGCTTTCTCCAGTCGATGCGCGCGGAACATCGGTGCCGGGCGCCAGAGGCGGAATACATCACGCACTGGCTCCGGAATCTCGATCTCGCGCTCCATACTCACTTCCTGCATGATCAAGGCCATGGGGAATAGCGGCGACAGGTCGTCAGGACCGACGGGTTGCAGGGTACCCGGATGCAGGACGGCGGGCGCCGGCTTGGGCAGGTCGGCTTGAATGTTGTACCAGAAGCGTGGCATCTGGCTTTCTTCCAACAGGTACTTCGTTTGATGGCTCATGGTTGCTCCTCGAATAATTTATAGGTAATGCGGGCGGGGGGATTTCCCGTATACAGTATGCACGCCATTCGCACCAATTGGAAGACCATGGCGCTTAATGGTTTACCCGCGCCCTGTGCACAGCGACCTGGCACCAATCGACCCAACGGGCAGCGTCCGTCAATCAAACGTCTTCACATTGGCATCCGCACAGATCAGCGGTGCCGGCGCAAGCCTCGAAAGCAGAGGGACTACCGCAGTGGCGTAAACGCCACCACATGGTCGACGTCCAACCGGATGCCAATCATTTCGCCAATCGCGTGGTCATGGTGCGAAGGCACCTGCGAAAGCACCTGCCGCCCTGAAGGAAGGCGCAAGGTGTACAAGAAGAACGCACCTTTGAAGGCTTTGCTCACCACCTGGGCCTGTATCGGCGCTGCGTCATCGTGCACCACATCGTCGGGGCGCAAGAGCATGTCGAGCTGGCAATTCTGCCCGCAACTCATGCAATCGGCATTGCACTCCAGAGACAAGTCACTGTGCATTTCACCCAGCTCCGTGCGCACCCTGTCCGGCCCGGTGACCGCCCCCGGCAGAAAAACACCCTGGCCGATAAAGTCAGCGACATAGCGTGTGGCCGGGCGGTGGTAGAGTTGGTAGGGAGTGTCCCACTGCTCAATGCGGCCCTGGCGCAGGACGCCTACCACATCGGCTACGGCAAAGGCTTCATCCTGATCGTGTGTGACCATGACGGCCGTGGTGCCCGTGGCCTTCAGCAGATGGCGCACCTCGATGGAAAGCCGCTCGCGCAGCTCCACATCCAGATTGGAAAAAGGCTCATCCAGTAATATCAGGCGTGGATTGGGTGCCAATGCACGCGCCAACGCCACACGTTGCTGCTGTCCACCCGAGAGCTGGTGCGGGAACCGCCCTGCATAGCCCGCCAGCCCCGCTTTTTCCAGCAAGGCCTGGGCTCGGGCCCGGTTTTGCGTGTTGGTCCGCCCCTTCATGCCGAAGCACACGTTGTCCAGCACGCTCAGGTGCGGAAACAGCGCGTAATCCTGAAACACCATGCCAACCTGTCGCTGCTCTGGCGGGACATGCACCGCGCCGCTTACTTCCAAGCCATTGATCCGAATGCTGCCCTGCTGCACCGACTCAAAACCTGCGATGCAACGTAACACCGTGGTTTTTCCACAGCCCGAGGCACCCAGCAGGCAGGCAATTGCACCCGCTTCCAGTGAGAAGTTCAGCGACTGGACCACGACATGGTCGCCATAGGCTTGCATAACGTTTTCAAGTTCCAGTAAAGGCATAGGCGGCGGCGGGCAGCATAGTTGAGAATTGTTCTCAATGATAATAGCCCAGTTCCTTGGAGCCTGCCCCTTGCGTTTCTCGCTTCCTGCTGTCTGTTCTCTCATTGCCCTGCTGGTGGCCATGCCGGTCTTGTCGGTAGGGACCAACCTGTTCAGCGGCGGTACGGCCAGCACCTGGCGCCATCTGGCCGACACGGTGCTGCTGGAATATACGCTCAACACCCTATGGTTGTGCCTGGGCGTGGGGGTGGGAGTGTCCAGCATGGGAACAGGTGCGGCATGGCTGGCCACCTTGCACGAATTTCCAGGTCGTAAACAGTTTGAATGGCTGCTGCTGCTGCCCATGGCCATGCCTGCCTATGTGCT
This sequence comes from Comamonadaceae bacterium, assembly GCA_007280205.1. GTDB lineage: Bacteria > Pseudomonadota > Gammaproteobacteria > Burkholderiales > Burkholderiaceae_C > Rhodoferax. The sequence continues at coordinate 8,864 of QYPX01000174.1, read as the reverse complement.
GGCCTACGCCTATACCGATTTCTTGCAGTACGTGGGCCCGGTGCAGAGCTGGCTGCGCGAAACCTTTGACTGGGGGCGTGCGGACTACTGGTTTCCCGATGTGCGCAGCCTGGGTGGTGCGATTGTGCTGTTTAGCTGCGTGCTCTACCCCTATGTCTACCTCCTCGCACGCATTGCGTTTCTGGAGCGCGCCGGTGGCGTGATGGAAGCCGCCCGCGCACTCGGGCTCACGCCCATGCGGGCTTTTTTCCAGGTATCCATACCACTGGCACGCCCGGCCATCGCAGCGGGTGTGGCCTTGGCCCTGATGGAGACCCTGGCCGACTACGGCACCGTGGCTTACTTTGCGCTTCCCACCTTTACAACCGGTATTTACCGGGCCTGGTTCTCACTGGGCGACCGGGTGGCGGCAGCGCAACTGGCCGCCTGTCTGCTGGGCTTTGTGCTGATGTTGCTGGCAATGGAACAGGCCAGCCGTGGACAGGCCCGTTACCACAACGCTGGGTCACGCCAGCGTGCAGCACGCCTGCCGCTGCGCGGTATTCCCGCTGCACTCGCCATTGTGGGCTGTCTGATCCCCATCACCGTGGGTTTTGGTTTACCGGCCCTGTTGCTGCTGCAACTGGCCAGCAGCATTGAAGGTCCCATTTTTGGTATGCGCTTCTTCACGCTGGCGCAAAACAGCATGACCTTGGCCGCGCTGGCCGCAGCAGTGGCCACTATCTTGGCTCTGGTGGTGGCCTATGGCGCACGCCATGCTGCGCGCTACCGTCAACATCTGGGGCGATGGGCGGCGCGCTTGGCCAGCCTGGGCTACGCGGTACCGGGTTCGGTGATTGCCGTAGGGGTGCTGATACCCGTCACTCGACTCGACCACGCGCTGGCAGCACTGTGGGAGCAGATATTCCATGTACACCCAGGTCTGCTGCTCACCGGAGGCATTGGCGCATTGATTTATGCCTATGTGGCGCGGTTTCTATCGGTAGCGCTGCAATCGCTGGAGTCTGGCATGGGGCGCATTACCCCTAGCATGGACGACGCAGCCCGCAGTCTTGGTCACGGTCAGTGGGCCACCTTGCGCTTGGTGCACCTTCCCTTGCTGCGCGGCGGTCTGCTCAGCGCGGCGCTGCTGGTGTTTGTCGAGGTGATGAAGGAGTTGCCCGCAACGCTGGTGATGCGCCCCTTTAACTTCGACACGCTGGCCACCCAGACCTACACCCTGGCGGCCGATGAGCGTTTGGCCGAAGCTTCCAGCGCAGCGCTGGCCATTATGGTGGTGGGCTTGCTGCCCATCATTGTGCTGGCAAGTCAAATCACCCGGGGGCGGGCTGCTCGCGGGTGTTGAGCTCAATGAGATGCGCGCCGGGGGAGCTTAGCGCCAGCCGACGCGGTCAAAAATCTTCTGTGCTTCGGGTGTTCTTTTGGCGAGACTACCAATGGCCAACGAGTCCGCCTTGAACTTACCCATGGAAAGCAGAGCAGGGTTGTTGACCTTGACGCTGGCCACCACCGGCCACTCATTGTTTCCGTCGGCAAAATAGATCTGAGCCTGCTCCGAAGTCAGGTACTCCAAAAACTTGGCGGCCGCTTCCTTGTGGGGTGCGGTTTTAAGCATGCCTCCACCCGAAATGTTGATGTGGGCGCCATGGCGTTGCTGGTTGGGCCACACCATGCCTACTTGTTCCATGGCCTTGCGGTCTGCAGGCTTGTCTGAACGCATCAGACGGGCCAAGTAGTAGGTGTTGGCGATGGTGACGCCGCACTCCCCGGCCGCGACCGCCATGATCTGGTCCGTGTCGCCACCCTTGGGTGAGCGCGCAAAGTTCGTGGCAACGCCACGGGCCCAAGCCTCCGCGTTGCTGGCACCCAAGTGCTGAATCAAACTGGCCATGAGAGACACGTTATAGGGGTGGCTACCTGAGCGCATGCACACCTTGCCCTTAAGTGCCGGCAGGGCCAGGTCTTCATAGTTGGCCACCTCTGCGGCCTTTAATGCGAACTTGTTGTACACGATAACCCGAGCTCGGGTAGAAAACGCCAGCCAGTTGTCGCTACGCAGGGTTGCAGGCACGCGGCCTTCCAGCAGGGTGGATTTAACCGGGGCGAACAGTCCCAGGTCGTCCGCCTTGGCCAGGCGGGATGCATCTACGGTGATAAAAATGTCGGCCGGGCTGGCCATGCCCTCATTGCGGATGCGCTCCAGCAATTCATCTTCCCTGGCCTCTATGCGGTTGACCTTGATGCCGGTTTGCTTCTCAAAGTTGCTGTACAGCGCCTCATCGGTCTGGTAGTGGCGCGCGGAGTAGAGATTAAGCTGCCTGTCAGCAGTCTGCGCGCCAGCAGCGACGCTGAATGCAGCGACTAAAAGGGAGCTGAAAGCAAGGAGACGAAAACGCATAAAAAATAGCCTCCAGGTTACGGACAGGTTCTTCAACCACCTGAGGGCCAGTATAGCACGCGGACCTTGCACCCGTCGCGAGCGTAGCGTGGCGATCCATGGCTTCAGGCGTCATGGACTGCCACGTTGCTGCGCTCACTCATCAAACAGGAAAGTCGATTCCTGGTAATAGCGCGCGGCCTTCGCCGCTACCTTTTGCTTCATCCAGTCGCTTAGCCAGCGGTTCTTCTCGGCCAGACTGTCACCGTTGCCCAGCACCGCCAACGGCAGATTGATGCGCAGCGCGCGGCGTGGAATCAGGTGGCGCGAAATACCGGCGGGCAGGAAAGCGCCGACCCGGGCCAGGTCAACAATCTCGGCTGGCGCGTAGTGGGGAAACACCACCAGCACCGTGATGTCGTCGTACAGCGGCAGCAAGGACGGCAGGTGATCGGTGTTGGCGCGAAAGATTCGACCGCGTGCCTTGTAGAGATCAACGATGTCGTTCAGGCGCTGCGTTCGCTGGTGCAAATTGCCCTCGGCAAACAGACTACAGACCTCACCATTGGGGTATTCGAGAAAGGCCAGCGATTCCCGCCGTGCCAGTAGCGCCCGCGCGTGCATCAGGTCGGCTGGCTCGGTGCGGATACCAGCCAGACCGGCCAGCAATTCCTTGAATTGCTCAACACTCATGCCCTTGATAAGGTGATACCAGGTGTCAAGAATCAGTTCCGGATCCTCGTAATCAACAACCTGGACTGCAATGTGCTCCATGCCCAGGGCCTGCGCTGCAGTGACTCGATTGGCACCGTCGAGCACGACGAAGCGCGGCTCGCCCGGAATCGAGGCCACGATAGGTGGATTCTTCAGCACACCATCGGTGCGCAGACGCTGCAACAGGGGCTCACTGCGCTGCGCGTCGTGCTGCTCGTGCAGCAGCAGGTCGGCCACCGGGACGACGCGCAGGTCAGGCATTTCGGGCTGGCGCTGAGGCTGGATCATGCGGTTTGTCTCCGTCAATAGTTGTTCATGTCACTCTGAGGTGACTGGCCGGCGCCACTTCTTGCATCGCAGCGCCGATGGTCTGGACGGCATCCAGTATTCGGTATACGATAGGCGCATTGGACGCCGCTGTCAACTATTTCAACCCGGTACCCCGTTGACGCCAGAACCGAGGAAGCCCCTATGCAAGTGCCGCTGGACAACCCCCTTCTACACACTCCCGCGCGCGGCGTGCCGCGCCACGTCGCCGTCATCGGCGCGGGCTCGATCGGACCGGACATCGGTTATTACCTCAAGAGCACGCTGCCCGACCTCAAGCTGACCCTGATCGACATTTCGCAAACCGCCATCGACGGCGCCCTGGCCCGCTTTGCCGACTATGCCAACAAGGCACTGGTCAAGGGCAAGATGAACGCACAGCAGGCGGCAGCGGTGCAGCACAACGTCCACGGCAGCACCGACTACGACGCCATCAAGGGTTGTGACTGGGTGATCGAAGCCGCCACTGAAAACATCAAACTCAAGCGACGCATCTTTGCCGAGATTGAAGCCCGTGTGGCGAGCGACGCCGTCATCACCTCCAATACCAGTTCGCTACCGGCCGAGCGCATTTTTTCCGAGCTCCAGCACAAGGAGCGCGCCACAGTCACCCACTTCTTTGCGCCGGCGTGGCGCAACCCGGCGGTGGAGGTGATTGACTGGGCCGGCGCAGCACCGGAACTGGTGGTCTGGTTGCGCTGGATTTTCTGCAACACCGGCAAAGTGCCGTTGACCACCACCGACGTTCCCTGCTTCATGCTGGACCGCATCTTTGACAACTGGTGCAACGAGGCCGCGCTGCTGCTCAACCAGGCCAGTGCCGCTGAAATTGACAGCGTGGCCACGGAGTTCGTCCATGCCGGGCCCTTCTTTGTACTGAATCTGGCGCGCGGCAACCCGATCATCACCGAGACCAATACCTTGCAGGCCGATGAAGAAGGCGAGCACTACCGCCCGGCACCGGTCTTCAAATCGGTACAGAACTGGCTCACCGTCGCACCCGGCAAGCGCGTTGATGTGCCGCCGGCCGTGGCGCAAGGCATCCGGGATCGCCTGCTGGGCATCCTGTGGTCGCAATCGGTCGACATCCTGGACCGCGCCATCGGCACGCCGGCCGATCTCGACCTGGGTTGCTGCACCGCGCTGGGATTCAAGAGCGGTCCCCTGGCGCTGCTGCGTCAGACCCCGCTGGCCGAGGCGCAGCGCATCCTGGATCGACTGGCGCTGGAGCGGGCCGGCATGCCCATGCCGCGCAAACCGCTGGCAGACTACCTGCGCTTCGAGCGCCACGTGCTGGTCGACGATCTGGACGGTGTCAAGGTCATCACCCTGCGCCGCCCCGAGGCCTTGAATGCCTTGCATGATGAAATGACCGATGAAATCCTGGCGGTGATCCGTCGCTTCGAGAACGAGCCCGCTGTCGCCGGCTTTGTCATCACCGGTTATGGCAACAAGGCTTTTTGTGCGGGTGCCGACATCGGCCGTTTCCCGTCGATGCTCGGTGACAAGGACGCCGCTGCGCAGTATTCACGCGACTGCTCACGCCTGCTGGTGCATCTGGATGGCATGCACAAGCCCGTCGTGGCTGCCCTCAACGGCATGGCCCTCGGTGGCGGTTTTGAGTTGGCGATGCGTTGCCACGCGCTGGTTGCCGTCGAGCACAGCTGGATGCAGTTGCCCGAGGTCAGTCTGGGCATCCTGCCTGGCATCGGTGCCATGGTCGTGCCCTACCGTCGCTGGCCGCAGGCCGCCGGCACCTTCCACGCCATGTTGCGACGCTGCGAAAAACTCAAGGCCAAACAGGCCCTGGCGCTCGGTGTCGTGGATGCTCTGGCGAAAGATTCGTCGGAGTTGATCACTCTGGCCGTAGCGCGCGTGAAGGCTCTGGCGCAAGGACATGCACCTATCGCCGATGTGCCCGTCGCCCTGCCCGCTTTCGAGCCCATGGATGGCAAGGCGGCAAGTGGCATGACTTTGAGTCCTACCACGCTCGCCCTGCTCGAGCGTGCCGTCGAGCAGGCGGCGCAAGCGCCAAGCCTGGCGGCGGCGCTGGAGATCGGCTACCTCGCCTTTGGCGACAGCGCCTGCACAGCGGCTGCCCGTGAAGGCATCGCGGCCTTTGGCGAGAGGCGCGCACCCGACTTCGCCGCTGTTGGATGAGCCCCTGTGGGTTCGCAGGACACGGCGATGCATGACGTCCATACTGGCCCTCACCCATGGATTGCCGCATGCCCTTCGGGTCGTTGTTGTCGATAACCGGAAGCCGCCAATCTTCTTGACCTCGCGGCTGCTCAAACGGACACGGTCGAAGGGCTCTTTAAGACACATTGCTGCCGGTCACGGAGAAATTTCGTAAGTCAAGTACGCCGACGTAACCGGTCGGACATCTGAAAACTGGGAATGCCCGGTCCCAACCAATCAGCAGACCGTCAGAGCTGTCACCGGATAACCGTTGTCCAGATACAAATCAACAAAAAAACAAAGTAAGTATTGCCAGCATTCAACCTCCTTACTATAATTAACTTCGTAAGGAAAAAGGAGATTGAAATGTCAAACGATGCTACGCTTACCAGTAAGGGGCAAACAACTATCCCTAAGGATATTCGGGATAGTCTTTCCATGAAGACCGGAGACCGAATGACGTTCACGCTGATGCCTGATTCCACAGTAGTCATGCGGGTGAAGTCCAAGAGCATCACTGAATTAGCAGGCTCATTGCATCAGAAGGGTCGCCAGGCTGTGCCGATTGAGCAGTTGTCGCGGTGATGCTGGGGATCGATACCAATGTGCTCGTTCGCTTTCTGGTTCGGGACGAGGAAGCACAGTTTGAGAAGGCGCGCAAGCTGATTAAGCGTGAAGTCGCGGCAGGCAGCACCGTTCTTGTCAATCAATTGGTTCTCTTGGAAACCGAATGGGTGTTACGCAGCCGATTTAGCCTGGCAAAGAATCTGATCATTCAAGCCATCTCCGGCTTGCTCGATGCGAGCGATGTTCGATTCGAGGATGAGCCAGCCGTCGAGGAGGCTCTTTTCATCTGGAAAGATTCAGCCGCCGATTTCGCCGATTGTCTTATCGGGGCCAAGAACCGACGGCTTGGATGTCGAGCGACCGCGACCTTCGATATGAAGGCTTCCAAGTTGCCGGGGTTTATAGCTGTCTGACGATAATCTGGGGGCACGATCACACCCGCGCTGGTATGCAGTCGCCAGCGCTGCAATGGGTTTGGCGCTTTTGGCCCCGATCACGGGTGCCTTGGTGCTGGACGCTGCGCAGTGGCCTTCCCCCTGGTGGCACTGGGGCGGTTTGACGCTCAACGGGGTCGGCCTCGCAGGCAACCTGTGGGGGCTGAGGTGATGGCATCGTTACGCCCGACCAACCCGCCCCGTGCTTCCCGTTTGACCTGCATTTGAACCAAGACAACCACACAGGCTCACCCATGTACAAACAACACATCCAACACCCAACGGCCTGGCTTGCACTGGCCGCGTTGACCCTGCTGCTGCCTGGCTGCAGCGGATCCGCTCCTGATGTCATCTTCCGCGGCGGCCCTGTCCTCACGGTCAATGACAAGGACGACGTAGTGCAGGCATTGGCCATGCGCGATGGCGTCATCACCGCCGTGGGAACCGAGGCCGAGGTTATGGCCACCAGGACTACCAACACCCAGGTGATCGACCTGCAAGGTAAGACTTTGATGCCGGGCTTCGTGGGCGCCCACGAGCACCCCACCCTGACGGCCGTGTTCAACGGCGCCATCAACCTCTCGGGTTTCCAGCACAAGACCAATGCGGAGGTATGGACTGCCCTGCGCCGTGAAGTGTCAGGTGTCCCCAAGGGCCAGTGGATCTACGCCGGCGGCCTGGACGCCATCCTCACCCCGGACCTGAAGATGCCAACCCGGACCGAACTGGACGCCATTGCACCGGACAACCCACTGGTACTGGTCTCGCAAACTCTGCACTCATTCTGGGCCAACTCACGCGCCTTTTCGGAGGCAGGCATCACCCACAACACGCCCGACCCCGGCACCGGGTCCTATTACGAACGCGACGCGCAGGGGCAGTTCACAGGCTTCATCGCCGAAACCCGTGCCGCCCAACCCCTTATGAAGGAACTCAAGTCACCGTGGAAGCTGTACCAGCGCTACACCAGTGTGCTGGACGGCTTGCTGGCCAACGGCTTTACCACCGTGGCCTCGTTGGGATACAACGTGCCACCGCTGTTGGCGCGGGTCGCGGCCTCCAAGCAGCTGTCGCCAAGCATCCGACAGTACTTCTACCTGGTGGAGGACGAGCTTCAATACTTGCCGTCCAAGCCGGACAACGGCAACGACTACTTCCGCGTGCTGGGTATAAAACTCTGGCACGACGGCTCGCCCTACACCGGAAGCATGTACACCAGTGTGCCGTACATGGACAGCCCGCTGGGCCGCACACTGGGCATACAGGGCGGCAGTCATGGCAGCGCCATGATCGAGCAGGATGCGCTGGTGCAAAAACTGCAGCAGTACACAGGCCAGGGCTGGCAAGTGGCCATCCACAGCCAGGGCGATGCTTCCAACCGCGCCGTTTTGCAGGCGGTGGAAAAGGCCGGGTCGCTCCCCGGAGCGGCCCCCGTGGTGCGTGTAGAGCACGGCGTTTTTTTGCAAGCAGATGCCATGCCGGAACTGGCACGGCTGGGAGTCACGCCCTCGTTCCACATCCACCATATCAAGTACTACGGCGACGCGCTGGCCAACAGCATCGTGGGTTTGGCCGCCGCGCAGCAGACCCTGCCCGTGCGGGCGGCCTTTGCCGCGCGCCTGCAGCCCACACTGCATGCCGACAGCCCCATGTTTCCTCCCAATGGCTTTGCGCTGATGCAGACCGCCATGAATCGCGCCACCGGCATGGGGCTGCTGCTCAATGCCCCCGAAGCCATTAGTGCCCGGCAGGCGCTGCGGGCCATGACCATCCACGGTGCGTACCAACTGCGCATGGCCGACAAGACGGGTTCACTGGAAACCGGCAAATGGGCTGACTTGCAGATCGTCGACCGCAATCCCTACGAAACGCCGGTTGCCCAACTCGACCAGCTGCGCCCGCTGGGGGTGTACGTGGGTGGTCGGGCCCAGATCGCCCTGCCCTGAAGGGCTTGCGCAGTCAGGGTTTATTGCAGTGGTGCAAGCTTTGTTGCACCCGTGGCATCGGGGGCAGCCATCCATCCGCTTTGGAGCAGGCAAATCGCAAGCCGCCGCGGCATTGTTGCCCGCCAACTTCAAAAGCTGATTTTCTCCTACGAAGGTCCGGTTACGAGATTTGGCGATACTCAAATCACGAAATTGAACCAGCACCGCCAATGACTGCTGTGGAGAAACTAATCCGGTTTTGGACTTGGCCGCGAATGGCCGGAATCCGCGAAATGCCTGCCTTAGAAAATAACCACGTGAATGACTGCAAAGGGGACC
>QYPX01000248.1 GCA_007280205.1 Comamonadaceae bacterium | reverse complement strand
GGACTGACGCGGCGCATGCACTGGATTGCGGGTCAGGCCCGCAATGACAAGACAAATGTCATCCCGGACCTGCCTTGTCATCCTGGGCCTGCCTTGTCATCCCGGACTCGATCCGGGATCCAGTGCCACGCAGACACTGGATTGCGGGTCAGGCCCGCAATGACAAACGGGCGCACTGGCAAAAGTGAGTTCAATGTCAACACGCCGGGGTTGTGAAGTCCGGGAGCGTCGATAGGTTCATCAGAGGAGTGGAATGGATTTTTCAGGCTTTTTGGCCCAGTTGCTTAACGGGCTGGCCGGTGCCTCGTCACTGTTTCTGGTGGCGGCCGGTTTGTCGCTGATTTTTGGTGTCACGCGCATCGTTAATTTTGCGCACGGCTCCTTCTTCATGGTCGGCATTTACGTTGCCTACAGCCTGGTGGCACGGCTGGGCGATGTGATCGGTTTCTGGCCTGCCGTGATGCTTGCGCCGCTGGTGGTGGGCGTGTTTGGCGCCCTGATTGAAATGACGCTGCTGCGGCGCATCTACAAGGCGCCCGAACTGTTCCAGTTGCTGGCCACTTTTGCGCTGGTGCTGGTGATCAAGGACGCCGTGCTCTGGTTCTGGGGCCCCGATGAACTGCTGGGTCCGCGGGCGCCGGGTCTGCGGGGCGCGGTGCAGATTCTGGGGCGCTCCTTCCCTTCTTACGACCTGTTCATGATCGTGGTCGGTCCGGTAGTGCTGGGCCTGCTCTGGTTGTTGCTGACGCGCACGCGCTGGGGCACGCTGGTGCGTGCTGCCACGCAGGACCGCGCCATGGTCAGCGCGCTGGGCGTGAATCAGGCCTGGCTCTTTACTGCGGTGTTTGCCTTGGGAGCCTTGCTCGCCGGCCTCGGCGGCGCCCTGCAACTGGCGCGCGAACCCGCCAATCTGGAAATGGACCTGAACACCATTGGCGCTGCCTTCGTGGTAGTGGTGGTGGGCGGCATGGGCTCGATTCCCGGCGCTTATGCGGCCGCGCTCTTGATTGCCGAAATCAAGGCGGTTTGCATCTGGCTCGGTGTGGTGCAGATTGCAGGCATCAGTCTGTCGTTTTCCAAGTTGACGCTGGTGGTGGAATTTCTGGTGATGGCCACGGTGCTGGTGGCGCGTCCCTGGGGGCTGATGGGTCGGGCCCAGGCGCCGAGCCGTTACGTTGGCATGCAGGAGGAGCCGCTACGTGGTGCCTCCCGCAGCTACCTTGTGGCGGCCGCCATGCTGGGGCTGGCTTTGACGGCGCTGCCCATCGTGACCGCCGGTTCGCCTTACACCACGGTGCTGATGATTGATCTGCTGGTGGCGGCCCTGTTTGCAGCCAGCCTGCACTTCATCATGGGGCCGGCGGGCATGCATTCGTTCGGCCACGCGGCCTATTTTGGTCTCGGTGCTTATGGCGCGGCGCTGCTCGCGCGCAGTGCCGGCTTTCCAATGGAACTCTCCTTGCTGCTGGGGCCTTTGGTGGCGGCGCTGGGCGCGCTGATTTTTGGCTGGTTTGCGGTGCGCCTGTCCGGTGTCTACCTGGCCATGCTGACGCTGGCTTTTGCGCAGATCGCCTGGGCCATCACCTTTCAGTGGGACAGCTTTACCGGCGGCAGCAACGGCCTGACCGGCGTCTGGCCGGCGCCCTGGCTGTCCAGCAAGATCAATTACTACTACCTCACCCTGGTGCTGGTGGCTGCTGGCGTGCTGCTGCTGCGCCGGCTCTTGTTTTCGCCCTTTGGCTACGCGCTGCGTGCCTGCCGCGATTCGGTGCTCAGGGCAGATGCCATCGGCATGGATGTCAAGCGCATGCAGTGGGCAGCCTTCGTTGTGGCCGGGACCTTTGCCGGCCTGGCCGGTGCGATCTACGCCTTTTCCAAGGGCAGCATCTCGCCCGAGACGCTGTCGGTGGGCAAGTCGGTCGATGGTCTGGTGATGGTGCTGCTGGGCGGCATCCAGACCCTGGCCGGGCCGGTGGTCGGGGCCATCACCTTCACCTGGCTGCATGACACGGTGGCGCGCAACACCGACTACTGGCGCGCCATGCTGGGCACCATCATCCTGATTCTGGTCTTGCTGTTCCCGCAGGGCATTGCCGGCTTCATCCAGCAGCTGACGCAGCGGCGTAGCCAAAAGCAGGAGGGCGGGGCATGACCGCATCTGCATTGCCAGTGTCTGCGCCTTTGCTTCGCGTGGCCAATCTCGGCAAGTCCTTCGGCGGCGTCAGGGCCGTTGACAGCGTCCACTTCGACCTGGCGCGCGGCGAGCTGCTGGCGCTGATCGGCCCCAACGGTGCCGGCAAGTCCACCACCTTCAACATGGTGAACGGGCAACTGCGCGCTGACGCGGGCTCGATCCAGCTCGACGGCGTCGAACTGGTGGGCCGCAAGCCGCGCGAAATCTGGCACATGGGTGTCGGTCGTACCTTCCAGATCGCTGAGACCTTTGCCTCGCTCACCGTCATTGAAAACGTGCAGATGGCGCTGCTGTCGCAGGACAGCAAGCTGTTCTCGCCCTGGCGCCGCGCCGCGCATTACCGCCGGGACGAAGCGATGGCGGTGCTGGAGCAGGTCGGCATGGGTGCGCAGGCCGACAGGTCCTGCAACGTGCTGGCCTATGGCGACGTCAAGCGCGTCGAGTTGGCCATTGCCATGGCCAACAAACCGAAGCTGCTGCTGATGGACGAACCCACCGCCGGCATGGCTCCCAAGGAACGCAATGAACTGATGGCCCTGACCAAGCAACTGGTGCTGGAGCGTGGCATGTCGGTGCTCTTTACCGAGCACAGCATGGACGTGGTGTTTGCCTATGCAGATCGCTTGATCGTGCTGGCGCGCGGGCGCCTGATCGCCGAGGGCGCGCCGCAGGAAATTCGTGACCATCCCAAGGTGCAGGAGGTGTACTTTGGCAGTGGCAAGACCTTTGAGAAACTGCATGCCGAAGTGGCCGGGGAGAAGGCTTGATGTCCGCCCCTACCGAAACTCTGCTCGAAGCCCGTGGTCTGGCTGCCTGGTATGGCGCGGCGCAGATCCTGTTTGATGTCGATCTGAAGGTGCAGCGCGGTGAAGTGGTGGCCCTGATGGGGCGCAACGGCGCCGGCAAGTCGACCACGCTCAAAGCCTTGATTGGCATGCTGGGCAAGCGCCGTGGCAGCATCACTTTTCTGGGCCAGGACATCTCGCGCAGCGAGCCGCACCACGCGGCGCGCATGGGGCTGGGTTATGTGCCCGAAGACCGCCGCATCTTCACCGATCTCACGGTGGCCGAGAACCTGATGGTTGGCCAGCAGGCGCCGCGGCGCTGGGCCGACGGCAGCGAGGCGCCGCTGTGGACGCCCGAGCGCTTGTACCAGCTCTTTCCGAACCTGGGTGAAATGCCGAACCGCATGGGTGGGCGCATGAGTGGTGGCGAGCAGCAGATGCTGACCGTGGCCCGCACCCTGATGGGCAACCCCTACCTGGTGCTACTGGATGAGCCCTCCGAGGGTGTGGCGCCGGTGATTGTGGAGCAGATGGTCCACATGATCCTGGCGCTCAAGAAGCAAGGCGTGAGCATTCTGCTGTCGGAGCAGAACATGCATTTTGCCGAGTTGGTCTCTGATCGGGCCTATGTGCTTGAGAAGGGGCAGATTCGTTACCAGGCGTCGATGGCCGAGCTCGCCAGCAACGAAGCGGTGCGGCGGGCCTACCTGAGCGTCTGAATGATTGGTCAGTGTCCGTCTTCTTCAACCCACATCGGAGTATCCCCATGCAATTCACACACCGCAGAACCCTTTTGAAAACCGCCGGCGCCGGTCTCGTTGGCAGTTTGGGCCTGGGCCTGATCGGCAACGTCTTTGCCGCCGCAAAGATCAAGCCGGCCGGCAGCTCCGCCCTGATCGTGGTTGACGTGCAGAACTGTTTTGTTGACGGCGGCACGCTGCCCGTCAGCAAGGGCGCCGAAGTCGTGCCCATCATCAACAAGCTGGCGGGCGCCTTCGAAAACATCGTCGTGACGCAGGACTGGCACACCCAGGGCCACGCCTCCTTTGCCACCAGCTACCCCGGCAAGAAGGTCTTCGAGACCACCAAACTCTCCTACGGCACGCAGGTCTTGTGGCCGGACCACTGTGTGCAAGGCACCGACGACGCCGCGCTGCACAAGGACCTGAAGCTGCCGACGGCGCAGGTCATCGTGCGCAAGGGCTACCACAAGGCCGTGGACAGCTACTCGGCGTTTGAGGAGGCGGATCACAAGACAGCGACCGGCTTGGCCGGCTACCTGAAACAGCGCGGCATCAAGACCGTCTTCGTGACTGGCCTGGCCACTGATTTCTGCGTCGCCTGGACCGCGATGGACGCGCGCAAACTGGGCTTTGAAGTCTATGTGATCGAGGACGCGACACGCGCCATCGATCTCAACGGCTCACTCGCAGCGGCCTGGAAGGCGATGAGCGCCAAGGGCGTCAAGCGCATCCAGTCGGGCGACATCGCGTCAGCCTGAGCGAGCGGGGCAAGCCGTCTGCAACGGGCGGCTTGCTTGAAGGCAGGGGATGACGTCTGGGCGTCATTTGCAGAACGGTATGGCACTCAACTCCGTTCGTGTCCCCCGGCCTTCGGCCTCCGGACTTCCAACATCCCGTTTCGAGTTGGGGACAGAGCTGAAGATCTGTCCCACAAGCATTTGCATTTCACTGCGCTGAGCGCCACGCCGTCCTGAGTCAGCCAGTGTTGTGGGGGCGCAAGGGGCTGGAGTCATTGCAAGCCAACACGGTTGCTTGCCGATGGCACTGGGGTGGATGGTGCAGCGAAGTAAAGGAGGAGCAGAGGGCTCGACCCTCTGCGGGGGACATGAGCGGAACCATCTGCCGCAGGGTCATCGGCACACACGAACCACCCAGCATGAAAGACTGCTTGCGCTGCACAACTGAATTGAGTTTTACTCTGTAGCTGACTGTCAATATTGATCGCTCGTGTTGTCGCTGGGCCCAGGTGTGATCCCCGACTCGATAATGCATCAACAGCGGCTCGACTACGAACGGCAAATCCTGGCCGACACGAGCCGATCAGCAAGGAACCAGATGTCTGAATATTCAGGTACCGAAAATTTGGAGATCATGGTTGAGGCCGTGAACTACAACGCCTTTCTCGTGTCGCTGATCAGCAACGAGGCTCGCATTGGCGAAACGGTGCTTGATTTTGGCGCCGGCATCGGCACTTTTGCCAAGGCGCTCGCCCTGAAGGGACACAAGGTTCAGTGCATCGAGCCAGACCAGCGTCAACGCGAGCGCATTCTGCAGGCAGGACTGACTGCCTACGCGGACATCAGAAACCTAAGGGACCAGAGTGTCGATCTGCTGTACAGCTTGAACGTACTGGAGCACATTGAAGATGATGTTGCCGTGCTGCGTGCTTGCTATGAAAAGATGAAACCCGGCGGGCGTGTGCTGCTTTATGTTCCGGCGTTTCAGGCACTGTACTCCAGCATGGACAAACTGGTAGGCCATTGCCGGCGCTACACGAGAGGAGGCCTTTGTGAAAAGATGCGTCTGGCAGGCTTTGAGGTCGTCAAAAACGAGTATGTAGACAGTGCCGGATTTCTGGCGTCGCTTCTTTTCAAGGCGTTTGGCAGCGACAGCGGCATTGTCAATCGGAGGGCGTTGATTGCCTATGACCGCTACGCTTTCCCTGTAAGTCGCTTGCTGGATCGCGTTTCAAATAGACTGTTTGGAAAAAACGTGTTGCTGCTTGCTCGCCGCCCGTAGCTGGTCGGTCATGCCACGGCATGCTGATGGTGCAGCGCCTCGATTTCCTGTGCACCGTAGCCGAGTCCGGCCAGCAGTTCGGAGGTGTGCTCGCCCTGGGTGGGGGGCTGCAAGCGCACGCCCAGCCGCTGACCATCCATGGTGAACGGAAAGAGCGTGGTCCGCACAGTCTGCCCGGCACGCTCACCATCAGGCAAGGTGATGTCAGCCAGACCACCGGTGGCCAGCAGGTGCTCGTCGTCATAAAGCTCTTCGGGCCGGCTGATCGGTGCAAAGGGCAGACCGACGCTCTCGAACAGGTCCGTCAGATCAGCCGCGCTGCGCTCGGCCAGCCGCTCGCGCAACACCGGCAGCAGCGTGGCGCGTTGCTGCACGCGCAGATTGTTGCTGCCGTACTGCGGATCGGCCTTCAGGTCGGCGAAACCCAGGGCATCGCAAAAGACGGCCCACTGCGAGTCACTGACCGCCGCCAGAAAGATCTGCTCGCCGCCTTTCACGGTAAAGACGTCGTAAACCCCCCAGGCCGAGATGCGGTCCGGCATCGGCGCGGCGGCCTTGCCCGTAATGGCGAACTGCAGCATGTGCTGCCCCACCAGAAACACATTGTTCTCGAACAGCGCGCTCTGCACCTCCTGCCCCTTGCCGGTAATGCCACGCTGGATCAGGGCGCCCAGCGCACCGATGGCACCAAACATGCCGCCCATGATGTCGTTCACACTGGAGCCGGCACGCAGTGGGTCGCCCGGGCGCCCGGTCATGTAGGCCAGGCCCCCCATCATCTGCACCACCTCGTCAAGCGCCGTGCGGTGTTCGTAGGGACCTGGCAGAAAGCCCTTGTGACTGACATAAATCAGGCGCTCGTTGACCCTGGACAGCGCCTCATAGTCGAGCCCATACTTGGCCATGGTGCCGGGCTTGAAATTCTCCAGCACCACGTCGGCACTGGCAGCTAGCTTGCGCGCCACCGCCGCGCCATCAAGCGCGTGCAGGTTGATCGCAATGCTCTTCTTGTTGCGATTGAACATCGGGAAAAAGCCGGCACCGGAGCCGAGCAGGTGGCGCGTACGGTCGCCCTCGATCGGCTCCACCTTGATCACCTCCGCCCCCATATCGGCCAGCACCATGCCGCAGGTCGGACCCATCACCATGTGGGTGAATTCGACGACACGCAGGCCAGCCAGCGGCAAGGCTCGACGGGTCGAGGAACTGGCGTTGCTTTGGTTCATGAGCGTGGTTCCAGGGATATTCGAATGACAGCTTGAGCGTTTCAATCCTACCCTTCTGATTACATTCTATTTTGTAACCAATACATTGATAAATTCAATATTAATCTTCTATAAAGTATCGAATACAGTAAGAGCATGTCGAAAACCAGCCACGCCATCAGCGAAAAGTCCAAATCCCCAATCGTGGGAACGCCCTGCGCCGTGTTGTTCGACGCTTACGGCACGCTGTTTGACGTTTACAGTGTGGCCCTGCTGGCCGAGCAGATGTTCCCCGGCAAAGGCCAGGCTCTGAGTGTGCTCTGGCGCGACAAGCAGATCGAATACACCCGTCTCGTGACCACCAGCAAGCGCGGCCCGGCTCGGGAGTCGGTTTACCGGCCGTTCTGGGAACTGACCCGCGCCGCCCTGATTTATGCCGTCAAGCGAATCGTCGCACCAACGCCCGCAGCGCTGGTGCAGATGGAAAGCCAGATTGACAGCCTGATGAACCAGTACCGGCATCTGAGCGCGTTCCCGGAGAACCGGCAAGTCCTCACTGAACTCAAGGCGCGCGGCATACCGACCGGGATCCTCAGCAACGGTGACGCCGCGATGTTGAATCTGGCCGTCAAGTCGGCCGGACTCGATGACCTGCTGGACCACGTCATCAGCGTCGACCCCATCCGCAAGTACAAGACCGATCCGGACGCCTATGCCCTGGGTGAACAGGCCACCGGACTGAGCGCCGGGCAAATTGTCTTTGTCAGCAGCAACGCCTGGGACGCGCTGGCCGCGACCTGGTACGGTTACCAGACGCTGTGGGTGAACCGTTACCAGTTGCCTTTTGAAGAACTGGGTACCCAGCCCACGCGCAGCGGCAACAGCCTGCGCGATGTCCTCGATTTTTTCCCCATCCCCGCACCCTAAGCACTATGACACCCATGCCACCCCTCTTTGTCATTGCGGACCTGATCCGCAATCCAGTGCTTGCGTGGCACTGGATCCCGGATCCCCCGGACCTGATCCGTGGACGGGATGACATCTACCCGCTGCGGGATGACAGTCAAAGCCTTTAATTCACCCTAACCAGAGTCCCACACCATGACCGCACGCACCCCTGTCCACCGCCTGCAAGTTGCCACCGTACTGCATCAGTTCATTGAGGGTCAGGTGTTGCCTGGCACCGGCATCGAGTCCACCAAATTCTGGCAAGGCTTTGACGCGCTGGTGGCCGATCTGGCACCGAAAAACATCGCACTGCTGGCCGAGCGCGACCGCCTGCAAAACGAGCTCGACGCCTGGCACAAAGCCCATCCCGGCGCCATTGCCGGCGCGCGTGGCATGAAGACCTACCGGAAGTTTCTGGAGGGTATTGGCTACCTGGTGCCGGTGCCGGCGAAGGTCCGAGCCAGCACCAAAAACGTCGATGCCGAACTGGCCTTGCAAGCCGGCCCGCAACTGGTGGTGCCCATCACCAACGCGCGCTACGCACTCAATGCCGCCAATGCGCGCTGGGGCAGCCTGTACGACGCGCTGTACGGCACCGATGTAATTTCAGAGGCCGACGGTTGCGAAAAAGGCAAGGGCTACAACGAGAAGCGCGGCGCCAAAGTCATAGCGTACGCCCGCCACGTGCTGGACCGCTGCGTGCCGCTGAAAACCGGTTCCCACCTCGACGCCACCGCCTACGCCGTGATCGACAACCAACTGGCCGTGACCAAGAAAAACGGCAAGATCGTCGGCCTGAAGAACCCGGCGCAGTTTGTCGGTTTCCAGGGCGAGATGTCCGCGCCGTCCTCGGTGCTGCTGTCGCACCACGGTCTGCACATGGACATCCGCATCGACAAAACGCATCCGATTGGCCGGACCGACGCCGCCGGGGTCGCCGATCTGGTGCTGGAATCAGCACTCTCCACCATTCTGGACCTGGAAGACTCGGTGGCGGTAGTCGACGCCGACGACAAGGTGCTGGCCTACGGCAACTGGCTGGGCATCCTGAAGGGCACACTGACCCAGGATGTGGAAAAGGCCGGCAAGACCTTCCAGCGCGGCCTGAACCCGGACCGCCAGTACACCGGACCGCGCGGCGAGGACGTGGCGCTGCATGGCCGCTCGCTGCTGTTCCTGCGCAACGTGGGCCACCTGATGACCAATCCGGCCATCCTCTACACCGACAGCCAGGGTCAGCTGCGCGAGATTCCCGAGGGCATCATGGACGCCGTCGTCACCACCACCATTGCCCTGCACGACATCAAGGCCACCGGACAGAACGGCATCCGCAACACACGCCGCGGCAGCGTCTACATCGTCAAGCCCAAAATGCACGGCCCATTCGAAGTGGCGTTTGCCAGCGAACTGTTCGGCCGGGTTGAAAAAATGCTGGGCCTGCCTGAGAGCACGGTCAAGCTCGGCATCATGGACGAAGAGCGCCGCACCAGCGTGAATTTGAAGGCCTGCATTGCTGCGGCCAGCAGCCGCGTTGCCTTCATCAACACCGGCTTTCTGGACCGCACCGGCGACGAGATGCACACGGCTATGCAGGCTGGAGCGATGATCCGCAAGGCCGACATGAAGTCCAGCGCCTGGATTGCTGCTTACGAGAAAAGCAATGTGCTGGTCGGCCTGGAATGCGGCCTGCGCGGCAAGGCGCAGATCGGCAAGGGCATGTGGGCCATGCCGGATCTGATGAAGGCCATGCTGGAGCAGAAGATTGCGCACCCAAAAGCCGGTGCCAATACCGCCTGGGTGCCCAGCCCCACCGCCGCCACGCTGCACGCGCTGCACTATCACCAGGTGGACGTGGTGGTAGTGCAAAAGCAGTTGGAAAAGACCGACGTCAACGCCGAGCGCAGCGCCATCCTGGACAAGCTGCTGACCATTCCCGTCGCCAGCAAACCCAACTGGAGCGCAGCCGAGAAGAAGCAGGAACTCGACAACAACGCGCAGGGCATCCTGGGCTACGTGGTGCGCTGGATTGACCAGGGCGTCGGTTGCTCCAAGGTGCCCGACATCCACAACGTGGCCCTGATGGAAGACCGCGCCACGCTGCGCATCAGCAGCCAGCACATCGCCAACTGGCTGCAGCATGGCGTGGTGACCAAGGCTCAGGTTCAGGAAACACTGCAGCGCATGGCCGCCGTGGTGGACAAACAGAACGCCGGCGACCCGCTGTACAAGAGGATGGCCGGCAACTTCAAGACCTCGATGGCCTTCCAGGCAGCGAGCGATCTGGTCTTCAAGGGCCTGGCGCAACCCAGCGGCTACACCGAGCCGCTGCTGCATGCGTGGCGTTTGAAGGTGAAGGCGGCGGCGTGATGCTGGCCTTCATTGCGAGCAGCACCAGCGACGTGGCAATCCATTGAACCATGGCCACTGCCGAACCCACCCTCTGCCCACTGTGCGGCAAACCGAACCAGTGCGCGGCGGAGGCGGAGCGCGAAACCGGCGCCAAGCAGCCGCCCTGCTGGTGCACGCGTGTCACCTTCGGCGCAGCGCTGTTGTCAAGCGTTCCTGAAGAGGCGCGCGGCACGGCTTGTGTTTGTGCGGGGTGTGCCAGCAAGGATGACACCATCAATTGACGGGGTAAGCCGTCATGAATTTGTTGCCGGATCACCACTCAAAAGGCCCGCCCAGATAACAAAAAAAACCTAACTTTTTGATTTATATATGTATTTACAACTTTTCATTTTTATTATCTTCCCCGTCAGATAACAAATCGTCCTGCCCGAGACTCTGCGTTGGTTTGGCGTAGGCCATATTTTTCTTACCCCGTGTGGCCAATGAAACCAGCAAACCCCGATCTCGCCAAGTTGTGAGTAGCTTGGATGCCTTCAATCATCCATTGACACGTCGCAGTAGCTTGCGTTCAAAATCATCCGTCGCATCCAACGAATCAATCATGTCATTGGCCGCATTGGTGAGGCGGCTCAGATCAGGTCTGGGCAGCTCTGCCATGTTCTGATACACGATCATCGAATTGAAGTCTTGCCCGGAGCCAATCAAATGCTGCAGGATGATGGTGGCCAGACGCGCCTTGTCCCGATTCGGTACACCAAATAGATATAGAGGCACAGCGCCTCCCTGAATGAAATAGTCCACCGGATAATCGCGACCATTGGCAACGCTTGGCACGACATAGGCCTCCGTCAAACGCTCGCTACCGACCAGCGATTGCAGTTTCTCTCGCAAATCTTCATAAAAGGTACTTTCGCTTCGCATGCGATTCAGAAAGGTAAGGTCATGCACGCGGGTCAGGCCTTGTCCAAGACGCAGCACATTGGCCCCCAGGTCAGCAGCCGTCGAGTCCAAGAAGAATTCGCCGTCGTCTTCCATCAACCCTGCATCGGCCAGCACCTGATTGAGCAAGCGGCCTCGTGTGCCCTCGCGCAACTTGCCCAGGTCGTTTTCATAGCTCAGGCGCATCAGCGTCAACCCTTGATCACTGATGCGCAAGCCGCCAGTTGGCGCAGGCGAGATGTAAATCGAGTACCCATCCCCGTCTGGAAAAGTCCAAGGAGTATCGACTCGCCATAAGGCTTCGGCACGCTGCTGCACCTTGACACTGCCGCACAAGGCGCGACACAACGTGCTTTCCAGCTCACTCGTATTCATGGTCTTTCCTCAAACAAACCCGGCAATTGCGCCTCACCAGGCTCGGTTTTTAACCCTTCAATATGCGCCAGTTGCACCAGATGGTGCAAAGCACCTGCCAATGTCTGGTAGGCCTGGGTCGCCTGCGCGTACCCTTCGGATTTACGGTTGGCTTGTATGTAGCGTTCGGTCGCAACATGCACGTGGCATTGGAACTCAATGCGCTCGCGTTCCAGCACATTCGGGTGAAAGTGATTGACTCCATTGCAGCGCAGCAACATAACTTCTTCTCCAGTCTTGGCATGCCATAGTAGTCCAGCGCTGAAGCCATCGGCAATACGCGTGCTCTGACGTGTAAACAGAGCAAAACGATTGTCGCCATCATCACTCACAATACGGTAATCACGCTTGATATGCTGCCCTTCTTGCTTTTCACGAGCCTGCGGGTTTTCCACACGCTTCGGTGTTGCCAGCAATTGTGCAATCTTCTCGTCGGTCAGTGTTTCAATGCCCATCACCTCTCCTTACGCACCGGTATACATCATGCACCGCCGTGAAGCAGTCAGCGGGTCTTTTGTTTGAATAATCCTTTGACATCGTCCGCGCAAATCACAAAGTGGTAAACACCTCAGCAAGTCACCGTCAAAGACTGTCCAAACTTCCTGAACGAGCCAAGTTTCCCGAGTTGCCCGAATTTATCAGGTATGTTTTCCGCGATCCGCATCGCTGTCAGTTTGGGTTGGTAAACCTGCATGGTGGCACGCAGCGTGCCCAGCAAGTCCTGCTCAATGTTGTCGAAGATGCGAGCCATTGTCTGGATGGAGTGGTTTTCCCTGTAACTCGCATTGTGCCTTCGTTACACGTTGCGAAGCACCTGCCCTTCGCGCGCAGCGGCGCCAGCGCGGACCAGGTCGGCAATCAGTTCGTCGACCCACTGCGCAAAATCGATCGTCGAAAAATGCTTCTGGTAAATCGCCAGAAAGTAGGGTGTGGCCTGCGCCCAGGCCAGAAAGTCGGCAACTTCAATGCTTTGCAGCTCCAGCAGCTTGAATTTCAGCAAGACCTTGACCGCGTGCCTGATGTGCTTGTCGGGCTTGGCCACAAAGCCGCGCAGGCGTTCGCGGGCAAAGGCAATCGCGGCCGGGGCATCCGAAAAGATTGGCCCGTGCCCGGGAATCACCACGGTGGGTTTGAGCGCTTCGATCAGGTCAATGGTGGCGCCCACCGCGTCAAAGGCGCCCACGCCTTCCAGTTCGGGAAACACCACACCAAAGCCACGTTCCCACAGTGCATCCGCCGAGACCAGCAGACGTGAAGCCGGCTCGAACAAAATCACCGAGTGCGGATCGTGGCCGGGCGCGGCGTGCACCTGCCAGTGGACGTCGCCCAGTCTGATCTCGCTGCCTGGCAGCAGCACCTCATTGAAGTCAAACTGCGGACAATTCTGGCCGGTCGGCGCGTAGGTGAGCGCATGCGGGTCCCAGGCGCGCACGTGTTCGGCCAGCCCCGGTGGAATCAGCGTCTTCAGATCCGGGTAGCACGCCTGCAGCGCAGCATTGCCGCCGCAGTGGTCGCTGTGCAGATGGGTGTTGACCAGCAGATCGAGCGCCCGCCCCCCCAGGGCTGATTCGACCAGGGCCAGGGTCTGCGGCGCGTGCGTGACGTAGCCGCTGTCGATCAGCGCCGTGCTGTCACGCCCCTGAATCAGGATGTTGTTGGAGGAGAGCCAGCCGCGCTGGAAAACGGTGATGTCATGGGGGAGGGCGGGATGTTGCATCGGAGGCTGCTGATTTGACCTGAATTATCGAGCCTGCCGAATATCGGAAAATCAGGTCATCGACCCCTACCCAAATCAGGCCAGCCATGACCACTGCTCGCAAACGCAAACCTGCACCCAAAAAAGCCAGAACTAGCAAACCAGCTGAGCCTCGCCTGTCGCGCCTGCGCCGCCCGCCAGAACTCGAAGTGGTCGATTGGCAGACCGCGCTACGCCGTCAGTTTGGCCGCGAGCAATCCTTCGGTCTGAAGAACATCGGGCAAGAATCGGTGTTTTCGGATTTCGCCGTCAGCAATCCTGATAGCTCCACACACTACCGGGTGGCGATTCGCGGTTCGGCACTGGGACAGAATTTTTGCACCTGCCCTGACTATGCGACCAATGACCTGGGCACCTGCAAGCACATCGAGTTCACGCTCGCCAAACTGCAGACTATGCGCGGTGGCAAGGCAGCCCTCAAGCAGGGATTTCGGCAGGCGTACAGCGATATCTGGCTCGATTATGCGGGTGCGCGTCGGGTGCGTTTTTCTGCCGGCACAGAGTGTCCTGGCGCTTTGCTGAAACAGGCCGAATCGCTGTTTGACGCCGACGCCGACTGGTCCTTGCGGTGGGAGCAACAGAGTCAACTCGAGCGCCTGCTGCAAGCGGCGCAAGCCTGCGGTCATGAGCTGCGCTGCTATGACGATGTCTGGCAGTTCGTGGCCCAGATCCGCGACGGCGAGCGCCGCCAGGCGACACTGACTGACGCGTACCCCAAGGGCTGCAAAGACAAGACACTGGCACGACTGCTGAAGGTCAAACTCTACCCCTATCAGACTGAGGGCGCGCTGTTTGCGGCACGCGCGGGGCGCTGCCTGATTGGCGATGAGATGGGTCTGGGCAAGACGGTTCAGGCAATTGCTGCGGCCGAGTTGTTCGCACGTCACTTTGGCGTGCGCCGCGTGCTGGTGGTGTGCCCGACCTCACTCAAGCACCAGTGGAAAAGCGAGTTTGCGCGTTTTGCCGAACGCGAAGTACAGGTGATTCAAGGCCTGCGTGCGTCACGTCAACAACAATACCGGGAAGAGGCTTTTTGCAAGATCACGCACTACGAAACTCTGGCGCGCGACGCCGACCTGATCGCGGCCTGGGCGCCAGACCTTGTGATTGCCGACGAAGCGCAACGCATCAAGAACTGGAACACCATCGCCGCACGAGCGCTCAAGCGCATCGCCAGCCCCTACGCCATCGTGCTGACCGGCACGCCACTGGAAAACCGATTGGAAGAGCTGATCTCCATCGTGCAGTTTGTTGACCAACACCGGCTCGGTCCCACCTGGCGTTTGCTCGATGAACACCAAACACGCGACGAGTCCGGCCGTGTGATTGGCTACCGCGCGCTGGACCGCATCGGACAGACCCTGGCGCCCATGATGCTGCGCCGACGCAAAGCAGAAGTGCTGACACAACTGCCCGAGCGCGTGGACAGCCGCATTTTTGTACCGCTAACAGGAGAGCAACGCCTGCACCACAATGAGAACGGCGACATCGTTACGCGCATCGTCCAACGCTGGCGCCAGACCGGCTATCTGTCTGACGTTGACCAGCGCCGCCTGCACTGCGCATTGCAGAATATGCGCATGGTCTGCAACAGCACGTTTTTACTTGACCACGAGACCGACCACGGCAACAAGGTCGACGAGTTGATGACGGTGCTCGACGAACTGCTCGAAGACCCGTCGGCCAAGGCAGTGATCTTCAGCCAGTGGCTGGGCACGCATGAGCTGATTGCGCGCCGCCTGGGCAAGGCTGAGGGCCAGAGGGACTGGGGCCATGTGCTGTTCAGTGGCAGTGTGCCCGGCGACAAGCGTGGCGCGCTGGTGCAGCAGTTCCACGAGGACCCGCGTTGTCGCCTGTTCCTGTCAACCGATGCCGGTGGCGTCGGCCTGAACCTGCAGCATGCGGCTGCAGTCGTGGTCAACATGGATCAGCCCTGGAACCCGGCGGTGCTGGAGCAGCGCATAGGCCGCGTGCATCGCATGGGCCAGTCGCGAGGTGTGCAGGTCATCAATTTTGTCGGCGAAGGAAGTATTGAAGAAGGAATGCTGGAGACACTGGCGTTCAAGAAGTCACTTTTTTCAGGCGTCCTCGACGGCGGCGAAGTGGACATCTTCATGAAGGGCACGCGCCTGGCCAAGTTCATGGAAGGTGTCGAGAAAGTCGCCGGAGCCATGGACCAGCGCAACGACCCGGACGATAGCCAAGTCGATAGCGACCGTGCGGCAGATACCACAGCCGACAGAGCGACTACGCCCCCCGCCGAAATTGCGACACCGACCAACGACACTGTCCAGGAACCCACAAGCAGCGATACCGCTGAAACTGTCAGCGCTGGTCCAAGCGCCGACCCGTGGGCCGCCATTTTGGAAGCGGGTGCGGCCTTGTTGCAAGGTCTGGCAGCAGCGCGCGGCAACGCCGGCAGTGGCGCTGCGCCGCTTGCCATCGAGCGCGACCCGCTCACCGGCCAAGCCAGCATTCGTGTGCCGCTACCCGACCCGGCTGTGATGCAGCGGCTAGCCAAGGCCTTCGAGCCGTGGTTGAAATAGCGAGATCTCAGACCTGCGGCAGCAAAAAGCGCCGCTCCCAGGCGCTGATCTCGCGCAGATAGCTCTCATATTCCAGTGCCTTCACCGCGCAAAAGCCGGTAACAAAGGCGTCACCCAACAGGCGCCGGCCAGGCACGCTGCGCTGCATCCGTTCCAGCGCGGGCAAGAAGCTGCGCGCCAGTGCATGGCCGCTGTCGTAGGCGCTGTCGCTCAGCAGTATCGGCTCGGTCGCGCTCAGTGCTTCATCCATGCCGGCCAGACCTGCCGCCAGCGAGGCGGCAATCGCCAGGTAGGGGTTGGCGTCGGCACCGGCAATCCGGTTTTCCACGCGACGAGCCACCGCCGAACTCACGGGAATGCGCAAGCCGGTGGTGCGGTTGTCATAGCCCCAGAGCAGGTTGACCGGCGCCTGGCTGTCCCTGACAAAGCGTCGATACGAGTTAACGTGCGGTGCAAAGATCAGCATCAGATCCGGCGCATACGCTTGCAGCCCGCCGATGAATTGGCGGAAGCGCTCACTCTCGCTGCCGTCCTCCTTGCTGAAGATGTTGCGCCCCTGAGCGTCGAGCACGCTCTGGTGCAGGTGCATGGAACTGCCGGCCGCGCCGGCCATCGGCTTGGCCATGAAGACCGCGTTCAAGCCGTGCTTGATGGCAATCTCCTTGGCGGCGTACTTGAACAAAAACGCCTGGTCCGCCGCTGCCAGCGCGTCACCATGCAGCAGATTGATCTCGTACTGGGTCGGCCCGACCTCGTGAATCCAGCTGTCGGCGCGCACACCCAGGGTGTCGAGGGCGGCGCGAAACTCGTCCCAGAACGGCGCCAACTCGTTGAGCATGTTCAGGCTGAACGCCGACTGCCCGACCTCAGCGCGACCATTGCGCGCAGCCGGCGCCGTCAGGGGCTGCGCCGGATCCGTGCTGGGTGCCGTCAGGTAGAACTCGATCTCGGGTGCCACCACTGGCACCAGGCCCTGCGTCGCGTAGCGCGCCAGCACGGTCTTGAGCAGCGAACGTGCGGCAAAGGCGCAGGGTTCACCGCTGAGTTCCATGCAGTCATGAATCGCGACGGCCCGCGCCGTACTGGACCAGGGCGATAGCTTCAGGGTTGCGTAGTCGGGCAGCAAGCGCACATCCGGGTCCGAGTCCGGAAAAATCGGGTCGTAGGAATAGTCGCCCGTAACCGCCTGCATCGGAATCGCCTGCGCGATGCGCAGCTCGGTGCCGGCGGCAAAACTGCCCGCTGGCATCAGCTTGCCGCGCGGGTAGCCCGAGATGTCCGCAAAGATGCACTCGACATCCCGGATGCCGTGCTGCTGGAAGAAGGCCTGAACTTGCTCTCTGTTGAATTGCTGCATCGGCCTATTCTCCGACAATTCCTTGTGCTGACCGCCTTGCCCAGGGACAGTGCGCGGGTTTAACATCGGGCTGTGCAAATCTCCCGGACGAATCCATGAATGCATCGATCGGTGTCCTTGCCGCAAGCCTGCTGCTCGCGGCGGCCATGCTGGGTCTGTACCTGCGTGAACGGCAACGCCGTTTGCAACTTGGATTCAAGCTGGAACAGGCCGCGCAACAGATGTCGACCCACCTCGAGCACGACCCGCTGACCGGTCTGTTGACGCGTTCGGGCTTGGATATCGTTCTGGAAAAGGCGGTGCAAAAAGTTGACAGTTCCGGCGGTGCTTTTTGTGTTCTTTATGTGGCGCTGGACAATTTCGGCTTGCTCAACGATGCCTTTGGTCAGTCGATTGGCGACCGCCTGCTCAAGGAAGTCGCCGAGCGGCTGACGCGATGTGCCGAGCTGAGCACCGAGGCCTGCCGCATCACGGCAGGCGAGTTTGCGCTGATCGTCAATGGTGGGCTGGCCATCGGGCGCAGCGCTGCCAAGAACGTGACCGCCGCACTGGCTGAGCCTTTCAGATTTGAGGCGATTCAAACCCAGGTCAGTTGTTCGATTGGAATCGCAAGCTATCCCGAGCATGGATCGCGCGCCAAACTGCTGGGCAATGCGGCGCTCGCCATGCGCAGTGTCAAGCTCAACGGCGGCGGCGACTTTTGCCAGTACGACCTGAAAATGGGTCTTGAGGTGCGCGAGCAGGCGGTGATGGTCAATGATTTGCGC
>QYPX01000106.1 GCA_007280205.1 Comamonadaceae bacterium | reverse complement strand
GTCACAACAGGTGCGGTAACGCTCAGCGTCGCCTGCGTAATACCGGCAGTCTGGGTGCCGCCGGTGAAGGTGTAGTTGCTAGCCAGACCTGTGTCGTCCACCAGTGCAAGACTGCCGAGCGTCACCGCCTTGCCGGTGCCGATGTTTTTGCTGGCCACCGTGCCGGTGCCAGTGAGCGTCAGCGCTTCGACGCCCACCAGGGTGCCGAGGGTGAAGATGCCGGCACCCACATTGGCCGTGCCATCGTAGCCCCGCGTGCCGCTCAAACTCACCGCATACCGGTTGATGGTGCTGGTCGTATTACTGGCATAGGTCACGGCGTAGTTGCCGCCGCTGTTGTCGTCGCTCAGCGTTACGCCGGTTACGGTCACCCCCTTGTTACCCGCGCCTGCATTGGCACCGACAAAGGCAAAGCTGCCGCCGGAGATCGAATCGCTGCCGAACAGCGTGCCGCTGCTCACCGTCGCCGCCGCACCGGCAGCCGTGGCGTCGCCGTCGTAGGTTTTGCTCACGTTGCCGGTTGACAAGGTCAGGCTGGCCGTCGTCACATCCACCGTCTGTGTGCCGCCGGTGAAGGTGTAATTGCTGGCTGCGCCGCCGTTGCTGCCGCTACCCAGGCTCAAGCTGGCAATGGTAACTGCCTTGCCGTTGGCCACATGCTTGTCGGCTACGCTGCCGGTGCCTGACAGCGCCAGCGTTTCGCTGCCGACCAGCGCACCCAGCGTCAGCACGCCGGCAGCTACATCGGTGGTGCCATCGTAGGCGCGCGTGCCGGTCAGGCTCACGGCATAGGGGTTGATGGTGCTGGTGGTGTTGTGTGTGTAGGTGATGTTGTAGTTGCCACCCGCATTGCCGTCCGTCACCGTCACGCCGCTTGCCGTTACCGTCTTGTTGCTGCCGGCATCTTTGTCCGCAAACGCAAACGTGCCGCCGCTGATAGTGTCTTGCACGTTGCTGTTGCCGGCATTGGTGTAGAGCGTGCCCGCTACCACCGTCGCCGTGCCGGCTGCCGTCAGCCCGCCGTTGTAGGCACGCGTCACATCGCTGGTGCTCAGCGTCAAGTTCGCCTTGGTGATGGCGCTGTTGTTGCTGCCGGCGCCCAGAGCCACGCTGTAGTTGTTGCCGCCATTGCCGTCGCTCAGCGTGGCGCTGTTAAACGTCACCGTGCGGCCAGTGCCGGCATTGGCGTTGTCGTAGGTGCCGGTTGCGGCGGTCACGGTATCGCCCGCCACCAGTTGGCTACTCAGCGTGGTCAGCACAGACGCGCCCGCGTCGTAACTCAGCGAGCCGTCGTAAGCGCGGGTCACGCCGCCGAGTGCCAGCGTCACCGGCTTGGCCGTGATGTCGCCGCTGCCGTCATAGGTGCCGCTGCCCAGGCTGTAGTTGCCGCCCTGCGCGCCGGTCAGCGTCAGCGAGCCCAGCGTTGCCGTCAGCGTCTTGCCGGTACCGACATGGCGGCTATCAAACGTGGCGCTGCCGCTCACGGCGGTCACCGTATCGCCGCTGAGCTTGCCGGTAGCGTCGAAGGTAAAGGTCGGCGCTGACAACACGGTGCTGCCGTCATATTGCTTGGTGCCGGTCGCGCCGGTGAGCGAGAGCGCGATGGGGTTGATGGTCGCGGTAGTCGTTGCGCCGGTACTGCTCAGGCTGTAGTTGCCCGCATCAACACCCGCCAGCGCCAGGCCGCTCACCGTCACGTTCTGCGCGATCACCGCATTGCCGTTACGTGCCACGTTGGCCGAGGCAAAGCTGGCACTGGCCGCGCTATAGCTCAGGTCATCGCCGCCAATCTTGCGGTCGCCGGTCAGGCCGGTCAGCGTCGCAGTGGCGCTCTGGTCATAGGTCTTGTCTTGTGCCGTGGCCGACAGCGTGAGGGTGCGCGCCGTGATGCCGCCGGTGAAGGTCGGCAAGCTCGTCGGCAGGGTGTAGTTGGCGTTATTCGACGTCAGACCACCCCAGGTCGTCGCCTTGGCCGCACCAACATTTTTATCGACAAAACTGACAGTGCCGGTTCCGATCAGGCTCACGCTGTCACTATTGAAGATATTACCAAGTGTGAAGCTTGGTGCCACAGCGAATGTGGCGTTGGTCGTGCCATCGTACTCACGGCTCTGCACCGACCCCGCCGTCGTGCTCAGAGTCAGCGGGCGTGCACCGATGATGATGTTGCCAAGGTTGTACCGAATTGTTTTGGCGACATCGTTGCTACTCAACCCACTCACATTGACCGGGTAGAGCGCCGTACCGCTGGTACCGCCTATAACAGTGGCGCCTGCCACCGTGCCGCCAGAGGTCAGCCCCGCGGTACCAATAATCCAGCTCGGCCGTCCTTCGGAAAACTCCGGCAACGACACCGTGCCGGCGGAATAAGAAATCGTGTAACCGCTCTCGGTCAGCGTCAGCGCCTCACCGTAGGTCTTGCTGTTGTCCAGCGTATTCACCGTCACCGTCGTCGCGCTAGACACCGAAGATGGCACGCGAATGAGGTAGCGGTTGCCGGTCTCTGTGACGCTGCCCGGCGCATAAGCCGTGCCCGTATAGCCGGTGTACACCTTGCCAAAGATGCCGTCGTTGTAACTCTTCAAACCGCCGAAGGTGTTTCCGGCCGTGTAGGGGTCATTTACATACACCAGCCAGCGCGGCGATCCGCTGCCGCTCAGGGTGATTGCGTTGGCTCCCACATTGTTGGTGAAAACGCTGCTGCCGTTGCCAGTGGCAAGGACCACCGCATTGGCATTGGCGCCCGCCAGGCTGGCGCTGATCGCACCATTCAGTATGAGATTGCCTGCACCCGGGGTGCCGCCGCCGGCTCCAGCCTGTGCGTTGAGACTGCTGACAGTCGTCGCGCCCAGTGTCAGGTCATTGGTATCGACCAGCGCCACCGTCGTGGCGCTGGCCGTTGTGACGGTGCCAAAGTCATTGCTGGTGCTGGTCAGCGTGAAATTGCCGCCGCCGGCTAACGTCAGGTTGCGCCCCGAGGCGCTGAAGACGCCCCCCGAGATCGTCTTGGTGCTGGCAGCATTGAGCGTGCTGTCCGCCGTCAGCGTCACCGTGCGGCTGCCGAGATTGAGGTCGTTGGTCGCTTCCAGTGTGCCACCACCCAGCGCTAGGTTGCCGGTGCCGATGTTGGCCAGCGCGCCGATGGACAGCGCGCCACCATTGATGCTTGTGCTGCCATCGTAGGTGTTGGAGGCAGAGAGTACAGCCTTGCCACTGCCCGTCTTAGTCAGACCGAAGGTGGATGTACTATCGTTGATGACCCCAGACAGGGTCAGTAGCGTGCCGGATACATCAATCATGCTGTTCGCGCTGAGCGTCACCGTACCAGTAAAGCTGCTGGTGCCGCTGCTGGTTTTGAGCGTGCCGCCGTTAAGGACGACCGCCTCAGCGCTGGAATAGTTAACGTTATTGAAATCCAGCGTCGCACCCGCGTTGACGTAGGTGCGATGGTCAACCGCGGATGTTCCGTTGTTGGTAGCTAGGTAATTTCCGAGTGCATTATTGCTGGTAACCGCCAGCGTGCCAGCGTTAATGGTAGTGATGCCGTCGTAGGCGTTGTTGCCCGACAAGGTAAGCGTGCCGGCACCACTTTTTACCAACTTACCGGCTCCGCCACCGAACACAGTTGCGCCAGAAATCGTCCCCGAAAAAGTAGTGCTGCTGTTGTCCGCACCAACGGTCAGTGTCCTATCGCTCAAGAGAATGCTGCCCCCTCCGGCAATTGAACCCAGCGTAGTGTTGAACTGTGTAATATCCAGGAAGGTGCTGGTTGCAACAGTGAATGCTGAACCTGCTAGAGAAATGTTATTTGCACCAATCTTAACCGTGCCAGCATTGATCACCGTGGCGCCTGTATACGTATTAGTAGTGCTGCCACCAAAAACAAATGTGCCTGCACCTATCTTGGTAATGCCCCCGCTGCCAGAAATGACACCTGAATAGTTTCCTAATCCACTGGCAATTTCTATTGTTGCACCGCCAGCCTCGAGTACGACAGATCCGCTGGTACCGCCCGTTTTGATCGTGCCGCCATTGATGCTCAAGGACTCCCTGGTGCCTGCGCTAAGGTCCAGTGTGGTACCGCTGGCCACTGTGGTGCCGGCCGAGGTGCTGCCCAGCGTGCCGCTTCCGGATATCTTAAGTGTGCCTCCATTGAGTGCTGTGATGCCGTCGTAAGTGTTTGAACCAGTAAGCACTAACGTGCCGGCGCCAGTCTTGGTCAGTCCGTAAGTTGAGGCACCATCGGCAATGATGCCCGATAGCGTGAATATTGTGCCATTGGCCGTATCGATGCTTAAGTTAGCACCCAGGGTGATGGCTCCAGCAAAACTGCTGGTGGTGCCAGTGCCCTTGAGCGTGCCGTTTAGTGTTAGTGCTTCAGCACCGATGGCGACACCCTGAACCTCTAACGTGGCAGGGCTAGCTACCGTAACACCACCGGCGATGGTTCCCAGCGCTGTGGCATTTGTTGCTACCAGCGTTCCAGCGTCTAGCGCCACTGCGCCAGTGAATAAGTTGGCACCGCCGAGCGACAGCGTACCATCACCTATTTTTTTGAGCCCAGCAGTCGTGCTGGCGATGATGCCGTTGTAGGTAAGTGTGGTACCGCTCGCAACATTCAAGCCGGCGTTAGCGCCAGTGCCAAAGCTCATTCCGCGATTGCTGCTGAGCGCAAAAGTGGCCGTGCTGGCCAATGTAGCGCTACCGTTGATGACCAGTTTGCCAGGGGTTACGGTAACTGGCGCGGCGCCCAAATTATTGTCTGCACTGATGCTGAGTGTGCCCGCGTTAAGGGTCGTGCTGCCGGTGTAGGTGTTTGCGCCGGAAAGTACCCAGGCTCCACTACCCTGCTTGGTTAGCGTGCCCACTCCGGTGCCAATGATGCTGTCGAGGCTGCTGCCGGTGCTGGCACCATCCAGAGTTAACCCGAATGCCCCAGTAATGGTGCCAGCATTGGTAAGCATGATGCTGCCGGTACTGGCATTGATGGTGCTGGCACCGGCCAGTGTGATGAGTCCGCTATAACTTGCTGCGGTGACCGAACTGTTGGTTAGCGCGCCAGCGGTGCCGCTGATGCCGGTGCCATTGATTGTGAGTGCCTCTCCTGTGCTTAGGGTAAAGCCGTTAAGGTCGAGCGTCGCACCGCTAGTGATGCTAGTGCCAGCGGCTGCAGTACCAAGCGCCGTTGTGCTGCCAAGCTTGAGTGTGCCTGCGCTGACCGTAGTCAGCCCGGTGTAGCTATTGCTGCCAGATAGCAGCGAGGTGCCGTTGCTGGTTTTGGTGATGCCACCGCCGCCGGAAATATTGCCGCCCAGCGTCAATGTGGTGGCGCTCGCAACGTCAAAAGTTGCCGCACCGTTAAGGGTGATGGCTTGGGTTCCCAGGTCTATATTTGCAATGGTCTTAAGTGTTGTGCTGGCCGCCAAGGTAAATCCCCCGGTGCCAACGGCACTTTGCGCATCAAGCTCAAGTACGCCGGCAGCAACGCTAGTGGTGCTGTAACTGTTGGTTCCCGAAAGTATTAGCGTACCCGTGCTGGTTTTGTTGAGGTTGTAGCTGCCACTGACATTACCGGAAACAGTTAGCGTCCGACCAGAATTGACATCTACCGCACTGTTCGCTCCAAGGGTAATAGTTCCCGTTTGAGTTGGAGAATAGAAATTAGGAATCTTTAGCGTCCCGCCGTTCAGGGTCAGATTCTCAGCAATAGAGTCTGTAAATCCATACGTTAAAGAGGCACCACTTTGGACAATTGTTTCTGCGCCAGAACCGGTCGCCCCCAGGCCATTGACAGTATTGACTTGAAGTGTGCCGGCACTGACAGTGGTGGTACCTGTGTAGGTGTTGGCACCGCCAAATTGTTGTGTGCCAATGCCCGCTTTAACAATATTACCGGCACCAGAAATGATGCTGGTAAAAGCCGACGGTGCGGCTTTTGTGTCAATGGTCAGCGTTGCGCCACCTAGCGAAATAAAGCCGCCGCTCCCCGTAATCCCCCCGGCTGTACCGCCGCCAACCGTCGCGTCAAAACCATTCAGATCCCAAGTTCCAACGGAAACATCGGCAGACATGACGCTTGACGGAATAGCCCCAATTGCGCCACTGCGCAAGGTCCCTGCGGTTACGGCAAAGCCACTATTTGTTGCACTTGTACAGGAGGTGCAAAAGGTATTGGTGGCATTCAACAGCAGCGTGCCGGCACCTTGCTTGGTAAAAGCATAGGCACCGGTGACCGGGTTATCAACTGTCAACGTCCCTGCAGTGATGTTGATGTTATTTGCAGTGCCGTTAAGCACCAGTGCGCCGGTCAAGTTTTGGTTGCCGCCAACGGTCAGTGTGCCGTTGGTGATGGTGATCGTTTCGGCATTGATTGCCGTGGTGCCCAGATCAAGCGTGCCAGTGCTGTTGATGGTGGTGCCACCCGTCGTGCTGCCAAGCGCTGCCGCGTTGGATGTCTTGATCGTGCCTGCACCGACGGTGGTGGTGCCGTCGTAAGTATTGGCATTGGTTAGCGCGAGTATTCCAGGGCCAGTTTTGCCTATGCCGAAACTACCTGCACCGTCGTCGATGATGCTGGAAATGGTCAGGGTGCGGCCGGTAGTGACTACGTTAATGATACTGCCGGCGCTCAAGGTAATTGGGCTGGAGATGCTTGAGTCGACAGTCGCGTGGCTGGCTTTGAGGGTGCCACCGGCCAAGGTGATGGGTTCGTCGCTCAGTGTGATCCCGTAGACATCTAACGACGCACCCGTGTTCACTGTGGTGCCGCTGGTCCCTAATGCGCTGGCATGGTCAATTCGCAGCGTACCGTAATTGACCGTGGTAGTACCTGTATAGGTGTTGGCCCC
This sequence comes from Comamonadaceae bacterium, assembly GCA_007280205.1. Taxonomy (GTDB): domain Bacteria; phylum Pseudomonadota; class Gammaproteobacteria; order Burkholderiales; family Burkholderiaceae_C; genus Rhodoferax. The sequence goes on along the minus strand of QYPX01000106.1, from coordinate 1,516 downwards.
TGAAAGAGTGACCGTGCCGGTGCTGGTGTTGTTGACCCCTTTAACCAGGTTCATTCCTGCGCCACTGATCACACCGGACAAATTCAATGTAGCGCCCGATCCGGCGTCGACCGTACTTTGCGCCGAAAGTACAACGGGATTAGAGATCGTGGTTGATGTGGCACTGCTGGTGTTTGTCAGCGTGCCGCCGTTCAGGGTGATTGTTTCTGTGGTGAGCGTTAGGCCGCTGGGAAGCCCATACAAATCGAGCGTACCACCGCTGTTGACGGTGGTGCCGACACCGCCTAATGCGCCCGGCGCGGACCATATTCTTAACGTACCGCCATTGATGGTTGTGGTACCCGTATAAGTATTGGATACATTGAGCGATACCGTACCAGCGCCGGTTCCTTTGATCAGGTTCTTGCTGGCGCCACTGATATCGCCGTTCAGTGTCAATGTCCGGCCGCTCCCTGCATCAACGGTGCTGTCGATCTGCAGCGTGACCGTGCCAGAAAGCGTGTCATTGCTATTGAGACTGGTCAGCGTGCCACCGTTCAAGGTTACCGGCTCGGTGACGGTGCCGCCGGTGGCCAAATTAAGCGTACCGCCGGTGTTGACGGTGGTGCCAGTGGTGCCCAAAGCGTCGATATTGGTGATTTTCAGCGTTCCACCATTAACTTTGGTGGTCCCGGTGAATGTATTCGCACTCCCCAGGGAAACGATGCCAGTACCGCTACCTTTTTCGATATTTTTGGTGGCACCACTGATGATGCCGCCCGAACCATTGCCGACGGATAGCGTGGCACTGGCATCAGCATCAAAATAAGAGGTGGCAGCGCCTAAAATGATGTTGCCGTTGATAAAACTACTGGTGCTGGCTTTGAGCGTGCCGCCGTTCAGCGTGACGTTTTCATACAACAGCGTAGCGCCTTGAAGATCAAGCGTTGCATTGGCGCTGACAACAGTGTGGTCTGTGCTGACACTTAAAGCACTACCGAGTGCCGCGTTATCTGTAATTCTCAGCGTTCCAGCGCTCACCGTGGTGATACCGGTGTAGGTGTTGGCGCCGGAGAGTGTGAGCATTCCCAGGCCAGATTTAGTTAGGGTCGTCTTGCTGATAATGCCGCTGTAAATTCCACTACCCGCTGCGCTGGCAACGTTGAACGTGGTTGTGCCCGTACCGGATATTGCTCCGGCACCACTGATGCCACCATTGGTCGAGTTGAGGGTGAGATTTAGTGTGCCAGTTGTATTGCCAATGGCGGCGTTGATGTTAATGGCTCCGGCAGCGGTGAGCGTGAGGATGCGGGTGCCCGCAGCGGTGTCGGTGGCAATGGCGCTGGACACGGTGATGTCGCCCGTCTCGTTCCCACTGCTACCGGTGGTGATGGTGACGCTAGTATAGTGACATATAAATAACGAAACATGATTACACTCTCGTTATCGCCAACCGGCATACACAGGAGTGGTCATGCGCCAGACAGAACTGAACCTGAGCGAGGAGGATCGCTCGATTGTCGAAGGCATTCGCAGC
>QYPX01000122.1 GCA_007280205.1 Comamonadaceae bacterium | reverse complement strand
TGCGTCATCAGGTAGTGCAGCAGCTTGAATTCAGTCGGACCGAGTTTGAGCATCTGCTCATTGAACGACACGCGGTAGGTTGCCGAATCGAGTGACAGCGAACCCACGGCAACAATGCCGCCGACCTGCTCTGGCGCACGCCGACGCAGCACGGCCCGGATTCTGGCCAGCAGTTCCTTGGTCGAAAACGGTTTGGCAATGTAGTCATCGGCTCCCGCGTCCAGACCGGCAACACGGTCGGTTTCATCGCCACGAGCGGTCAGCATGATGATGGGGACCGCCTTGGTGCGCGGATGGGCGCGCCAGCGCTTGGCCAACGTCAGGCCGCTCTCACCTGGCAGCATCCAGTCAAGCAGGATGAGGTCCGGCAGCACGGCATCGAGCTCGCGCTGCGCCGACGCACTGTCCATGGCCCAAGTCGGGCGGAAACCGTTGTGACGCAGATTGACGGCAATCAGTTCGGCGATAGCCGACTCATCTTCCACAATCAGGACGCCGGGTTGTTGCCTCATTTCAGCACCGATTCAATTTGCTCCATCGATGAGTGCCGGATGTCCTCGCCCTTGACCACATAGATGATGAACTCGGCAATGTTCTTGGCGTGGTCACCAATGCGCTCAATGGCCTTGGCCAGAAACAGCAAATCCAGGCTCGGCGAGATCATGCGCGGATCTTCCATCATGTAGGTGATGAGTTTGCGCACAAAGCCGTTGAACTCCTGATCAATCAGATCGTCTTCTTTCAGAATCACGACCGCCGCTGCCGTATCGAGTCGGGCAAACGCGTCGAGCGCCTTGCGCAGCAGGCCGGAAGCCAGATCCGCGGCAATGCGCAGCTCCAGCGCCGGCAGGGAACGTGGCGAGCCACTTTGAATGATGGAACACACCATACGGGCAATTTTCTCCGCCTCATCTCCCACGCGCTCCAGATTGGCGGTGGTCTTGGAGATGGCAATCAGCAGCCGAAGGTCGCGCGCCGTTGGCTGGCGTCGCGCGATGATGCTGGAGAGTTCGCGGTCAATGTCCACCTCCATGGTGTTGACCCGTGCCTCGGTGGCAATCACCTGATTGGCGACCTCGAGACTGAACTGCGACAAGGCATAGATCGCCTGGTGAATCTGGGACTCAACCAGACCGCCAAGCTCCATCACCCGACTGGAGACGGCGCTAAGTTCGCTGTCGAACTGGGTGGAGAGATGTTTATCAGGCATGACTTTTCCTTATCCGAATCGGCCGGTTATGTAATCTTCGGTTTCCTTGCGCGTGGGCTTGAAAAACATTTGTTCGGTCGAACCAAACTCGATCAGGTCACCCAGGTACATATAGGCGGTGTAATCGCTGCAGCGCGCCGCCTGCTGCATATTGTGGGTAACGATGACCACCGTGTAGTCGTTCTTGAGCTCGGTAATCAGTTCCTCGATTTTGGCAGTGGAAATCGGGTCCAGCGCCGAACAGGGCTCATCGAGCAACAGGACTTCGGGCTTGATGGCGATACCGCGCGCAATGCACAGGCGCTGCTGCTGCCCGCCCGACAGACTGGAGCCACTCTGGTGCAGCTTGTCCTTGACTTCGCCCCACAGGGCCGCCTTGCGCAACGCCCACTCGACGCGCTCTTCCATGTCGGTGGTGCTCAGCGTTTCGAACAGCTTGACGCCAAACGCCACGTTGTCAAAGATCGACATCGGAAACGGTGTGGGCTTCTGGAACACCATGCCGACCTTGGCGCGCAGCAGGGCTACATCTTTTTTGCTGGTCAACAGGTTTTCACCGTCCAGCATGATTTCGCCTTCGGCGCGCTGCTCCGGGTAGAGCTCGAACATGCGGTTGAAAACGCGCAACAGCGTCGATTTGCCGCAACCGGACGGGCCAATGAAGGCAGTCACCTTGTTTTCCGGAATCTCCAGATTGATGTTCTTCAGTGCATGGAACTTGCCGTAAAAAAAATCAAGATTTTTGACAGAAATTTTGGGCATTTCCTGCGCCGCAATAGCAGTGTTCATGTGGACCCTATTAGGTAAATTTGCCGAGCACAGCTCAGTTCTTGTTGCGGGTCATGACCCGCGCCAGAATGTTCAGACCCAACACCGCCATCGTGATGATGAAGACGCCCGCCCAGGCCAGCTTCTGCCAGTTTTCATAAGGACTCATGGCGAACTTGAAAATCGTCACCGGCAGACTCGCCATCGGCTCACTCAGGCTGGAAGTCCAGAACTGGTTGCTCAGGGCGGTGAACAACAAGGGTGCGGTTTCACCAGCAATGCGCGCCACCGCCAGCAAGACGCCAGTGACGACGCCTGAGCGTGCTGCTTTCAGCGTGATGCTGATAATCACTTTCCATTTGGGCGCACCCAGCGCATAAGCCGCTTCGCGCAAACCGGAGGGGACCAGTTGCAGCATGTTTTCGGTTGTGCGAATGACGACGGGGATCACGATCAGGGCCAGCGCCATGATGCCGGCATAGCCCGAGAAAGACTTGAAACGTGTCACGATCACAGCGTAGACAAACAGGCCAATCACAATCGACGGTGCCGACAGCAGGATGTCATTGACGAAGCGGGTGATCGAGGCCAGCCAGCTGTGGGTGTCGAACTCCGCCAGATAAATGCCGGCCATGACACCGATCGGCGTGCCCACAAAGGTGGCCAGCGAGACCATCAGGAACGAGCCGTAAATGGCGTTGGCCAGACCGCCTGCGTCGTTTGGCGGTGGCGTCATCTGGGTCAGGGTATCCAGCGACAGCCCACCGAGTCCCAGTACACAGGTTTCGATCAGGATCCAGAACAACCAGAACAGGCCAAAGGCCATCGCCAGCAGCGACAGGGCCAGCGCAATCTGGTTGACCCGCTTGCGCTGCGCGTAGCGCGCCAGACGGGATTGCTCCAAGGCGTGAGCCTGCAACAACAGTTCGGCCGTACTCATGTCTTGGTCCCTTCACTCTTCTTGAGCTGTGAAAGCAGGATCTTGGACAGGCTCAAAACCACAAAGGTGATGAAGAACAACACCAGACCGAGGTACATCAAGGCAGCTTGATGCAAGCCCTCGGCCGCTTCAGCAAATTCATTGGCCAAGGCCGAAGTAATGCTGTTGGCAGCCTGAAACAGACTCAGCGAATCAAGCTGGTTGAAGTTGCCAATCACAAAGGTCACTGCCATGGTTTCACCAATGGCCCGCCCCAAGCCCAGCATGATGCCGCCAACGACGCCTGCCTTGGTATAGGGCAGGACCACGGTGGAGACCACCTCCCAAGTGGTGGCGCCCAGGCCATAGGCCGATTCCTTGAGCAGCGTTGGCGTCACTTCAAACACATCGCGCATCACCGCCGCAATGAAGGGGATGATCATGATCGCCAGAATGATGCCGGCCGACAGAATGCCAATGCCCACCGGTGGGCCCGATACAAAAGCCCCGAGAATCGGTACACCCGAAAACACGGCCTGCAAGGGCTGCTGAACATAGGTGGACAGGATGGGGCCAAACACCAACAGACCCCACATGCCATAGACAATCGACGGGATCGCCGCCAGCAATTCAATGGCGGTACCCAGCGGGCGTTTCAGCCAGGCCGGTGACAGCTCCGTTAGAAATACCGCAATGCCAAAACTCACCGGTACGGCAATCAGCAAGGCGATGACGGAGGTCATCAAGGTGCCGTAGATCATCACGAGCCCGCCAAACTCTTCTTTTACCGGGTCCCAGGTCGTGCTGGCAAGAAACCCCAGCCCATACTTGCTGATGGCGGGCCATGCACCCAGCGTCAGCGAAACCAGAATGGCAATCAGCATGCCCAGGGTAAACAGGGCCGCAGCCTTGGCCAGCCAGCCAAAGATGCGGTCTGCCATGGGCCCGGAGCGGGCCGTCTTGAGCGGGGGTGGATTGGACATCACACGCTGCGACGATGGTGCTTGATTGAGAGGCAAGGGATTCGCCATCAGTGTAGTTGACACAAACTTACTCCCGGGCAGCGAGGCATTTGGATTACTTTAAAGCGACCGGCTTGCCAGCGGCATCGGTTGCCTGAGACCAGGCCTTTTCAATCGAGCCAATCACGTTGGCAGGCATAGGCACGTAATCCAGATCGGAGGCGCTCTTGGCACCGTTCTTGTAGGCCCAGGTAAAGAACTTGAAGGTTTCCGTCGCATTGACCGGCTTGTCCTGCTTGATGTGCATCAGAATGAAGGTTGCCGTCGAAATCGGCCAGGCGTTCTTGCCGGGCTGATCCGTAATCAACTGATAGAACGACTTGTTCCAGTCAGCGCCAGCGGCAGCCGCTTTGAAAGCTTCGTCGTCAGGTGCCACGAACACACCGTCCCGGTTCTTCATCAAGGCGTATGTCATTTTGTTTTGCTTGACATAGGAGTACTCGACGTAGCCAATGGAGTTGGGCAGACGATTCACAAATGCAGCGACGCCTTCGTTACCCTTGCCACCCGCACCGACTGGCCAGTTAACGGCTGTACCCTCACCGACCTTGGCCTTCCATTCGGGGTGCACGCGGCTCAGGTAGTTGGTGAAGTTGAATGTGGTGCCCGAGCCATCGGCGCGGCGCACTGGTGCGATGGCGACATCGGGCAAGGCCAGCGTCGGATTCAGTGCCTTGATGGCTGCATCATTCCACTTGGTAATCTTGCCCAGGTAAATATCACCGAGCACCTGACCGTCGAGCTTCATTTGTCCGGGGGCGATGCCCTTGATGTTGATCACAGGAACGGTGCCACCAATCACAGTGGGAAACTGGAACTGTCCTTTGGTTTTCAGAACTTCGTCGGTCAGCGGCATGTCGGAAGCGCCAAAGTCAACGGTTTTGGAGTCGATCTGTTTGATGCCGGCACCCGAGCCAACCGACTGATAGTTCACCTTGACACCGGTGGCCTTGTTGTATTCGGCAGCCCACTTGGCATACAAAGGCGCCGGAAAAGTGGCGCCAGCACCGGTGATTTCCTGTGCGCTGGCGAAATTCATGCAAGACATGGCAAGGACGCCAGCCGCACTGATCAAAGAGATTTTGAAACTGGTTTTCATTGAAATACCTTTTGAGTTGAATGAAAGGATGACTTTGGAGCAATGGTGCGAATATAAGTAGCTTGTGTGACAGCGGTGTGACATATTGCAGCGCCTGGCAGTTCGACGCCTGTCACCTTACCGTCACAAATGATTCTTATCCTGTTGACCCCAAGGAAAACTATCTTCAGGAGTCTGGTTTGAACACAAATGACGATGAACTGGTGCAGCGCATCCGGCGCGACCTGGCTGACAGCTACGACGAAGAGCTGGAGCTGGAACTCGAAGACCGCGAGATCGACGAACTCAATGACAGCGCTCTGGACACCTCGTCGTTAGAGTACAAGCAGAGCCGGCGTCAGTACTTCCGGGAGTTGTTCCGGATGCAGGCCGAACTCGTGAAACTGCAGGATTGGGTGGTCAAAACCGGTCACAAAGTGGTGATCTTGTTTGAAGGCCGCGATGCCGCCGGCAAAGGTGGCGTCATCAAACGCATCACGCAGCGCCTCAACCCGCGCGTCTGCCGGGTCGCCGCCCTGCCGGCGCCGAACGCGCGCGAGCAAACCCAGTGGTATTTCCAGCGCTATGTGGCGCATTTGCCTGGCGCTGGCGAGATCATCCTGTTTGACCGCAGCTGGTACAACCGGGCCGGTGTCGAGCGCGTGATGGGTTTTTGCTCGGATGAGCAGTACGAAGAATTTTTCCGCTCGGTTCCGGAGTTCGAGAAGATGCTGGTGCGCTCGGGCATCCAGCTCATCAAGTACTGGTTTTCCATCTCGGATGAAGAGCAGCACATCCGCTTCATGGGACGCATTCATGATCCGCTCAAACAATGGAAGTTGAGTCCGATGGACATGGAGTCACGGCGTCGCTGGGAGGAATACACCAAAGCCAAGGAAGTGATGCTGGAACGCACCCACATTGCCGAAGCGCCCTGGTGGGTGGTGCAGGCAGTGGACAAGAAGAAAGCCAGGCTCAATTGCATTCATCACCTGCTTGATCAGATCCCTTACGGCGAGATCCAGCATCCTGCCATTGTTCTGCCACCACGGGAACGCCACGAAGACTATGTGCGTCAACCCGTGCCGCAGGAAATTGTCGTGCCCCAGATCTATTAACGTGAAAGAACTGGTTGTCATACCGGGCCACGACCCGGTATCCATGAATTCGGGGGCATGGATTGCGGATCGGGCCTGCCCCGGACTCCGATCCGGGGTCCGCAATGACAAGCCAGATGTCTGCAATGACAAGCTTCTTTCATGCTTTGGGGTGGCTCTGCTTCCATGGCAGTTAGGCGGCTTCCAAGTCACCGGACCGTCACGAAGCCGTCACGAACTTTCAGTACGCTAGCCCCATCACTAACCTGGAGAAAATCTCATGTTCACTCGCCGAGTTCTAAGTCTTTCCCTCGTCGCCCTGGCTCTGGCTGGCTGCGCCACTGTTTCGACCCCGGTATCGGTGGCTGACAGCATCGCCAAGAATCCTTCCCTGAGCACCCTGAGCGGCTTGATCGGCCAGGCCGGTCTGACCGCCACGCTGCAAAGCACTGGCCCGTTCACCGTTTTTGCCCCCAGCAACGACGCCTTCAAGGCGGTGCCAGCCAAGACCATGGACGACCTTGCCAAGCACCCCGCCAAGCTCAAGGATCTGCTGGCTTTTCACGTGCTGCCTGGCAAGCTGATGGCTGTGGAAGTCAAGAACTCGTCACCCAAGACGGTAAATGGCGCGCATGTGGCCATCTCCAAGGCCGGCGAATTTGTCACAGTTGAACAAGCCATGGTTCAGACGGCTGATCTCCCGGCCACCAACGGCGTCATTCACATCATCGACAGTGTGCTGATTCCGCCAGTCAAGAAATAGGCTGCGCCGACAGGCGGGGTCCCGATGCTATGCTAAGCGTCAAGACAGAGGAAAAGACAGCTGATGCAAGAAGGAACACGCCTGGCGGCTGTGGATTTGGGATCCAACAGCTTTCGCCTTGAAATGGGGCGCATTGAACACGACCAGTTCTACCGCACCGAGTATTTGAAAGAAACCGTGCGTCAGGGTAGCGGCCTCGATGAGGAACGCAATCTGACGCCCGACGCCATGCAAAGGGGCTGGGACTGCCTGGCCCGTTTTGGCGAACGTCTGGCCGGCTTCGACGACAGCACGGTACGCGCCGTTGCCACGCAAACCTTGCGCGAAGCACGCAACCGCGATGAATTTCTGGACAAGGCGAACCAGGTACTCGGCTTTCCGATCGATGTGATTTCGGGACGCGAAGAGGCACGCCTGATTTACCAGGGGGTTGCCCATGCCCTGCCGGCCACCAATGATCGTCGTCTGGTGGTTGACATTGGCGGACGCTCCACCGAGCTGATTCTTGGGCAAGGTCTCAAACCCAAATTGATGGAGTCGTACCGGGTTGGCAGCATCGCCTGGTCAGCGCGCTATTTTCCCGACAATCAGTTCTCCAAACATGCTTTTCAAATGGCTGAGATCGCTGCCAAGGCCTTGCTGGACGAAGCGCTCAATGCCTACCGACGCGAGGACTGGGACCTAGCCTACGGCTCAGCCGGCACGGTCGGCGCTGTGGGTGACGTGCTGGTGGCGGCCGGCTGGCCTGAAGGTGTCGTCGACCGTGCCGGCCTCGACTGGTTGCAGGACAAACTGATAGTCGCGCAAAGTGCTGACCGGATCCGGCTGGTCGGCTTGAAAGAGGATCGACGAACCATCATCGGCGGTGGCTTGAGCATCCTGCGCGCCGTTTTCGATCTGCTGCAGATCGATCAAATGCAACTCGCCAACGGTGGCCTGCGCCACGGCGTTCTCTTCAACCTGACCGGCAACAGCTCCGATCAAGCAGACGTTCGTCCCCGATCAGTGCAACGGTTGGCGAACAAATTCGGAACCGACCTGGAACACGGATTGCGGGTCAGCAAGGTCGCTTTGCACATGTTTGCCCAACTGCAGTCCAATCAGAAGCCGTCGGTCCTGAAGAATGAGCGCCCTGGGCGCAAACTGGGTTGGGCCGCCCAACTGCACGAAATTGGCAGCCGCATCTCGCACGCCGACTATCACAAACATGGCGCCTATATTCTGGACAATTCGGATGCCATGGGCTTCACTTTGTCAGAACTGCACCGCCTCAGCTTGCTGGTGTTGGGCCACCGCGGCAAACTGCGCAAGCTCGACATCGACTTTGAAGATGAAGTATTCATGGAGCAACTGCTGGCGCTGCGGCTGGCGGTGATCTTGTGCCATGCCCGGCGCGACCCTGATCTGGGCGGCCTGCAGTTGTCACGCCCGGCCGACCGGGACAAGACTTTTTCCCTCAGTTGCCGGCCCAAATGGGCTCAGAACTACCCGCAATCTGCCCACCTGCTGCGCGAAGAGGTACTGGCTTGGCAAAAGATTCCCTGGACTCTGACACTGAGCGGCTGTTGAAGTCAGAAGAGGGCAATACCAGCAATCCGGCCTTGGAAATCTTGGCTTCGTGCTTTGCCCGTGCCGCCAGGGAGGCCACCTGTTCTGCACGGGAAAACTCATCACAATGGATCGCGACGGCGCCGATGGACAAGGTCGTAAAGGGGAAGAACCTGGAAACCCCGTAGCGATCCTCTGCATGAATGCCGCCCGCCACACGGGCTGAGTTATCAAACAGATTGATGGCACATTCAGCGAATTCGGTCACCAGTTCCCGGCAATGCTGCTCCCAGTCAGCACTCTGGTACAGGATGATGAAATCGTCACCCCCGACATGGCCGACAAAATCTCGCTTCGGGTCGCAATGCGAAATTGCCAGCCTGGCCAAGAGACGGATCATTTCATCGCCACGCCAATAGCCATACTGATCATTGAAGGGCTTGAAATCGTTCAAATCTGCATAGCAAGCGACAAATTCAACGCCATTGGCGAGCAGGCGTTCGATATGTTGGCTGATCGGAATATTGCCGGGCAAGAAAGTGAGCGGGTTGGCGTGCCGAGCTGCTTCGATCCGCGTTTCTGTGACGGAACGCACCAGTTGCTCTCCGGTGCCCAAACCAACGTAGCGACCATTTTCTGTCACGATAAACCCGTCCGTCAGGTAGCGTTGGTCGTCGGAGGTAAGAATGCCGATCAGTTCATCCACATTGTGGCTGCGCTCGATGACGCGCGACTCAAGATTGGCGTGCACCAGGCATGACTTCCTGCCCCAAATTTCCCGGTAATACAACTTGCTGTATTCGTTCATGAAGCTGGACCGGTTGATGATTCCAATCGGTCGTGTGCCGTCAACCACTGCGACCGCATGAAGCTTCGTGTGACGCAAGAAGAGGACAACCAATTCGTCGTTGCTTGTAGACGGCCCAACCGTGGGGGCCTCAGCCAACGCAAGGCGATGCAATACGCCGCTTTGAGCGACCCGGCGCAATTCGGGGAACACCGCGACCCTGCGATCTTGCAAGACAATTTGCGCTGCCTCATCAATCTGCTCATACGGCTCAAGATGGGGGCGCCCCAGGAAATATCCCTGTCCGTACTCAATTCCAAGATCACGCAGGATCCGCAAGTCATCTTCAGTTTCAATACCTTCGGCTACCAGAGCGGTCTCAAAAATCGCTGCGATTTGCTGCAGCGCCTGGATGGTCTTGAGCTTGTCTGCATGCAGGCTAAGGTCCCTGGTGAAGTATTTGTCAATCTTCACCACCTCCGGTCTGATTTGAGACCACAGTCGCAGACTGGATCGACCATCCCCAAAATCATCGAGCGCAATGGCCACGCCAGCCGACCGTATATCGTCGACGACACGAGTCAGCCTTTGCATGTCGGCCACACGCTCATATTCGGTAATCTCGAATACCAGTTTGCGCGGCAAGACATCAAAGCCGCCAATCAGCTCCAACAAGACAGAACGTCCAAATTGCTCGAAAACCTCCATCAGCACTGCAGCACTGATGTTCACAAACAAGCGCCCCTCTTCAATCAGCTTGCCCCAGCGTTGAAACGCCACCAGGACACAATGATTTTCAAACTCGAAATTCAGGCGCTCTTGTGCTGCCGCCGCCAGCAAGACATCGGGCATATGAAACGGTGTTTCATGCGGCCCACGGATCAGAGCTTCGTGGGAAAAAATGGAGCCATCGCGCAGCGAAACAATTGGCTGAAACACAGGGTAAAGTTCTTTGTGACGCATCAGGCCTGCTAGCGGCCCCCGACCGCGCTGCACCAAAGTTGCAAAGGAAGGCACCGAACACGATCGGACCCTGGCTACATTCCTGCGTGCCGCGGCCTTGGAAGGAAATTCAACGACTGCCTGCGTTGTCGCCGGCCCCGCTAGCGTGATGCTCATTTGAAATGCCAGTACGAAAGGATAAGTGGCCCAGTCTAGAAACCACCAGTGTCAATTGTGTGACAAATGAACTTCAGACAAATCGTCTTGACAATCGTGAATTAAACGATATAAACTGTTTACCCTGTTAACTTCAAAGGAATACAACATGGTCACGACAGAAAAAGCAGTTCCTTCTGCTGCCCCAACCAAAGCAGCCACGGCGGCTCCTGCCAAGCTTGCAGCGTCGGTCAAAGCGGCGGTACCTGCAAAAAAGGTGGCGCCCAAGCCAGCACTGAAGAAGGTCGTCAAGAAGGCCGCTCCGCGCACCAAGGCGGCAGTCAAGAAAGCGGTCAAAGCTGCTGCCAAGGCAGCACCGGCAAAATCAGCAGTTACCAAGCCAGTTGTTGTGAAGACGGTGGCCAAAGCTATCGCCAAGCCGGCGGTCAAAGCAGTCGCCAAGCCCAAAGCGGCCAAGCCGGTCAAGGAAAAGAAACCAAAGCTGGTGCGTGACAGCTTCACCATCCCGAAGGCGGAGTACAGCGTACTGGCCGACCTCAAGCAACGCGCCGGCAAACTCGGCAGTCCGATCAAGAAAAGCGAACTGCTGCGCGCCGGCATCAAGGCTCTGGCCGCCATGGCCGACAGCGCACTTGTGGCCGCCTTGAAGGCCGTACCAGCCGTCAAGACCGGGCGGCCAGCAAAGGACTGACCTGCCCCGTGACGGCAATCAGAGCACTGGCAGGCCGCTGAGGTAACCGACAGCGGAGCTCTTCTTGTTGTTCCAGTTGGCGTTGATCAGCGGATCAACGCCAGCTTTGATGACGGAGTGGATCGCTGTCCAGTCTCCGGCGTGCTGGAAGTTGCTCATGACGTAAGAGAAGCCGTTCAGATTGTCCACAGCCTGCAGTCCGGTCGACTCACCTCCGGCTGGAATCGACAGGATGCGCGAGAGCTTCTTGCTGTCCACGTTATAGGCCCACAAGAAGTTGTTGACGTGCTGGCCAGAGTCTTCGCCGATGAACAGGGTGCGCAGTTTTTCCGAGAACTTCAGGTTGTCTGCGTTGGAAATCTTGTCGACGTTGGCCGTGTTGCCGGAGGCATCCGGTGTGGCGAGATCCTCACCCACCAGCGCCGGGACGGCGGCCATGACGGTCGGGACCCAGTCGCTGCCGATGGCTGCGCTGGCACTGTCTTTTTGGCTCGCCGACAGCTTGAGCTCATAGGTTGCACCGGCTGTGATCTTGCCGACCTTGATGTCACCCAGGGTGTCGACCATGCCTTTTTCGACACGTGACATGGCAATATAGGCCACTTTGTCCTTGCGGTTCAGGGCCACACCCTCCATCTTGCTGAACTCCAACGATGCACCCATCGCCGCAGCGTAGCGGTGCGTTTCCAGGAAGGCGGCGGCCTTCTCCTTGCCGGCAGCGAACTTGACCCACTCGATGGTGCCGTTGAACGCAATTTTGGTATAGCTCGTATCGACCGGGTCGCTTGTCTTGACGCTGACAATGTCACTGGCCTTGAGGCTGTCGGCCAGGGCTTTGATTTCAGCACTGGTGGCGCTACCGAGCTTGATCCAGCCCAGGGTCGCAGCGCCGCCTGCGGTGGCAACGGTCTGCGTCCACTTCGCCACATAAAGGGTGCCAGCACTCAAATCCTTTTCGGTATCGGCAATGAACATGAACAGTCCGGTATCGGTGCCATCATCACCCATCAGGACAGTCTTGTTGTCCGGACAAACTTCTACCAGCTCACGGGCAATGCGACCCATGCCGTAGTGCTTCTTGATGCTGGCCGTACCGTCGGGGTTGACTGTGACTTCAGGCAGATGGCCGTAGTGGTAGGGATTGGCTGCGGTCGCGCTGCCAAACAGGTTCTGACTGAAGGCCTGAAACATGGTGTTGCTGGCAATGTTGACGGCATCTGGCTCGTATTCCTCGCTCGACAGGTGCGTATTCCAGGGCGACAGGCTGGCCGCACAGTTGATCCAAAGACCGTTCACGCTGCTGGCATCAACCGGGAAATAGCGAACCACGGAGAGTGCGCCGGTGGTTTTGTCCTGATCCAGCGTGGCCACGGCGATCTGCGACGGCAGCTTGCCATACATGTCGGAAGCGGCAGGTGTCGGGCGCACGCCAGCAGACGCGTTGTTGGCAGTCAGGTATTCAAACTGGGTCACCAGAAACACGGTGTTGCCCTTGACGCCAGGCACCGTCGGGCTGCTCAGGCTCAACAGCGAGTTGCCGTCCGGGCTGTCGCTGAAGTATTGCATTGCGCTCGCGCCAGAAGTGTCCATGATCGGTGCGCCGGTCTTGTCGAAATAGCCAGCAGCGACCACACTTGCAGCGCCATTTTTCAGGCTGTCACCGGTCTTGTAAATCGTGTTGTAGGCCAGTGTCTGGGTCTTCGTGCTGCTGTCAGAGTAGGTAATCTTGACGCTGGCTGAGGTGAAGGTGGTAGCGCGCTGCGCATCGGTGGCCGGAGCCGCCATGCCAATAAATTCAACCGAGCTGATGACAGGGTCAGAGCTACCGCCGCAAGCGGTCAAGCCCAGTCCGCCCAATCCCAGTACCGTGGCACCACCCAAAGCGCCCTTGAGTAGTTGGCGACGCTGCAACTGAGGCGCGGACGATTCGGAAATTGTGGTCTGTGCGTTGATAACTTGTGTGGACATAGCGACTCCGGTAGATGAAAAACGTCCACTTTAGGAAGCTCCCGTGACAGCCTGAGGTCGTTGCGATGAACTTTTCATGACGCATCGCCATCGGCAGGACCGCCACTTCAACCAGAGACCAAACCCTCTGCAATAGGACGTCTGAACACCAGCCAGGCCGGCAGTGTGGCCACGATGGCACCCAGCACCAACAGCGCCGCCACCAGCATCGCTTCTGATGCTCCAAGGCGCACTGGCATGGCAAAGCCGACTTGCGACTGCACCCAGTACGACAGGACGTTCGAGCCGAACCAGCCCAACAGGCAACCCACCACTGCGCCTCCCACGATCAGCAAAAGCACTTCAATCCAGACCACGCTGAAGACATAGAAGCGGCTCGCACCTATAGCGCGCAACACGGCGAACTGCCGCCTCCGCGCCAGAAAGCCGACCAGCAAGGCCATCAGCACGGCAGCAACGACCAGCAGCTGCGTGGTAATGACCAGCACCGACATCACATCGCGAATGTTGCCCAGGGTCAGGTACAAATCGTTCAGCACTTCGGCCGGGAACAGGGCCAGGCTGCGGGTGCTGCGAAATTGGCCTCGCAACTGGTAGGCGGAGCTAACCGAATCGGGCTTGATGGCGATGGCCGGAACACCAGGCAACGCGCTGCCAGGCCACGGGGGGCCGATGTGCCGAGTGGCCTCGCCCGCGCGACTGCCGGACAGGCCATGCACAAACCAAATATCTTCCACGGGCACCAGAATGGCTTTGTCCCAGATCGTGTTGCGTGCCGGCAAACGTCCCACCACTGTGTAAGTCAATCCGGCGTGGGCAGCGTCGGCATGCCCGGCCTCGCCGTCAGGCGCGCGTTGCGTCCCGTGCGACGGACTGAAGACCGCACCCACGGCCAGTGGGACTGCGGCGCCGACCACCGCCTCACCACGCTTCTGAAAGACCCGTCCCTGCGCCGGTGCCAGCGTGCCGCCCCGGCTGGCAAAGTCGGCGATGGTGCCGATGATCGGGTGGCCCTGCCAGTTGTCGCCAAAGGCAATCGGCGCGGCATAGCTGACGCCCTTCGCCGCACTGGCTTGAAGCAGTACATTGCCGTCCAGCAAAGGGATGGCTTGCGCTTGCAAATAGACCGTGCTGAGCACCAGTTGCGTGCCACTGCCGGGCGCTCCCACCAGCACATCAAAGTCATCGGCAGCGCGAGCGCTACCCTGTCGCAACGCGCGCTCCTGAGAAATCACGGCAATGCCGCTGGCAACCGACAGCGCCACCAGCATCACAGTGACCCACACCAGCAAGAGGTTACGCCGCAGGTCAGCGCGAATCACGGGAAGCGGATTGAAGCAGCGCATCAGACCTGATCCGTCCCCAGTTGCAACTGCCCGTCTCGCAAACTCATGCGGCGGTCCAGGCGCGCCAGCAACTCGTGCTCGTGCGAGATCACGATCAAGGTTGCGCCTTGCGACCGCACCAACTCGATCAGCAAGTCTCCGATCTGGCGTCTGTGCTCAGGGTCAAGACTGGCCGTGGGCTCGTCAGTCATCACGATGCCTGGTTGCAGCAGCAAGGCGCGCGCCAGTGCGACCCGTTGACGCTCACCGCGTGACAGCATGGCGGCCATCCGCTCACCGGTAGCGACGCCGACCGCATCCAGCAGTTCGCAAGCACGCTCGCGCACAGCGGGCGCCGGCCGCCAGCTATCAAAACAGGCCGGCAGCAGCACGTTGTCCAAAGCCGAGAGCCCATCGATCAAATGGAAGTCCTGAAACACCAGACCCAGGTTCTGATGACGCCAGCGCCCCAGGGCATCGTCGCGCAAGGAGCAGATATCGGTGCCGTCCCAACAGATCGCGCCTGTGTTGGGCTTGGCGATACCCGCCAGGCAATGAAACAAGGTCGTCTTGCCGGCGCCCGAAATGCCGCTGATACCCAGACTGCTACCGGCCGCAATTTCCAGCGACGCAACGCTGAAGAGAAAATGCTCCTGCCCGGCAAACCGGACACTGAGGTCCTGCACTCGCAACTCACCCCTGGCGCTCACAGCTTGCGCACTTCCGCATTCACGATGCGGACCTGGCTGACAAACCCGCTCTCGGGATCGGTCCAGGAGCCCATCTCCAACTTGCCATTCACTTCAATGCGTTGCGAGAGATTGATCGGAGCCAGCGTCGCGCTGAGGTAGATGACAACAATGTCCGACGGCCACTGTGCATCGGATGAACAAAACGGACAAACTGCGACCGGCTCGCGTGTCAGCACAAAGAACTTGCTCTCGGGTTTGAGGGGCGGCGCCATGTAGCCGCGCATACGAACCTCTTTGCCCTTGAGCAATTTGGCGCGTTCCGAATACTCGATGCCCAACACACCAACCGATTTGTAGAGCGAGTCGAAAGTCAGGAGGGTATCCAGACTGATGTTGTCCGCAGCAGCGGCGGCAGTCGCCCAGACCAGCAAAGGAGAAATAAAAAAAGTCCGGCGAAGACATTCGCCGGACTGAAGACCGATCAAGGACATTACTGCTTCTTGCCGGCTTTGGCCGCCCTGCCCTGTTGTGGTGCCAGCGCCAGTGCCTCCGCTATAACTCTGAACACCTCTGTATTTTCCATCTGGCCGTGCACTTTTTCTGCGCCCGGACCGATGGCCGTCAGGATCACGTCGTCACCCGTGTGAACACCGCTGTTGGAACCGCGCGCGCCCTTGTTTGGCAGATTGCCCTCACGCAACACGGCACCCGGCACGCTTTTGTATTTTTCGTTCGCAACCATCACACCATCCGCATTGCGAATGGTCGGCACAAATTCACCGTCCATGAAGGGGCGGAAGGTATCGTAGTGATCCGGGTAGGCACCAAACACCAGCCGCAAGCGACGCGAGACATCGACCTTGTTCGGATAGCCTTCTGCGTCAGGTGCCGGGTAATTGGGAAAGCCTGCCTGATCGTAGGTGCCAACCTTATTGCGCATGTCAGCGCCGGGCTCGTCGTCATTGACCGTGCCCACCACACTGACAGCGTGCGAATGATCAGCGGTGACCAGGATCAGTGTGTTGTTACCGTTCGCCTTGGCCCACGCCTTGGCCTGTTTGACGGCACTGTCGAGCATGATGGTGTCGTAAATGGCACGCTCCGGGTCCAACGAGTGCGAGTACTTGTCGATGCGGGCACTCTCCACCATCAGCACGAAGCCATTTTTGTTGCGTGACAGCACTTTCAGGGCGGCGGCCATTTCTTCCGGCACATCGGGTTGATCCGGGAATTTGGAGACCGAGCCCTTTTTCAGAAACTTCAGATCCAGCGCGCCATCCACATTGCCGGTGTTGTAGAGACCGAGCAGCCGGGTCGTCTTGACATCGTCAGCGGCCGCCAGCATTTCTGATTTGGTGATGGCCAGTTTGTAGTCCGCCTGCTTGAAGCGGTCAATGAAATCAATGTCGTCACCCCGCTTGGAGCCAGCGGTTGACTTGGGCAAAAAGTTGGGTGAACCACCACCCATGATGACGTCGATCTTGCTGTCGTAAAACATCTTCACGATGTCGTTGAAATCGGAGCGACGGCGCGTGTGCGCCACCATCGCCGCCGGGGTTGCGTCCTCAATTTCGGAGTTGGTGACCGCGCCAACCGCCATGCCACGGCGCTTGGCCAAGGAGGTAATGGTTTCAACTTTGGGATGGTCCAGCGTGTTGGCGGCGCGCGAGCAATAGACGCCCAGCGCGTTGACACAGGATTTGTGCCCGGTGGTGTAAGCGTGAGCAGCATTGGCGGAGTCGGTGATGATGGAATCCGTGCCCTGGGTGGACAGCACCGCCATGTAAGGCATGTCGTCGAGCGCCAGCTTGCCGGTGTACTTGCCGCCCTCTATGCTCTTGGACAGAATCCGGGCCGCGGTGCGGTGGCCAATGGAAAAGCCGTCGCCAACGAAGAGAATCACGTTCTTCGCGACCCGTTTGGCGGGCGTCGCGTAAACGCTCCAGGTCACAGTGGCACTGCTCTTGCCATCGCTTGCGGCAACAACGTATTGGCCGGGCTTGCTGAGGCTGGC
>QYPX01000088.1 GCA_007280205.1 Comamonadaceae bacterium | reverse complement strand
GCCACTGTCGCCCGACCACAACGAGATGCTGTTCATCATCCAGCACCAGACCAGCGAACTCTGGATGAAGCTGATGCTCCATGAGCTGCAGGCGGCCATGGCCTGCCTCGCCAGCGATGAACTGGGCAGGTAGGGACGAATCGCGCTGTACTCGGGCGGCGTCATGGTGGCCAGCACGTCCCAGGCGTGCACCAGTTGCTCCATGATCTTGCTGACGCGCGCCAGCATCTTGAAGGCGCTGCCCAGTTCATCGCTGGCGAGGCAGGCCATGGCCGCCTGCAGCTCATGGAGCATCAGCTTCATCCAGAGTTCGCTGGTCTGGTGCTGGATGATGAACAGCATCTCGTTGTGGTCGGGCGACAGTGGCACCTGCGCGCCCAGAATCTGATCCAGGTGCAGGTAGTCGCCATAGCTCATGGAGCGGCTGAAATCGAGCTTCGCATGCTCCGCAGCCAGGATCTGCTCGGGCGTGCCCATATCAGCTCACCGCCTTGCGCAGGTTGAACTCGGCGCGCTGCCACTCGCCGCTGGCGAGCACCTGGTGCAACTGTTCCAGTGCCCGCCACACGTCCTCAAAGCCGGTGTACAAAGGTGTCAGACCAAAGCGCAGGATGTCGGCGCGCTGCTTGCCGTCGCCGGCGCGAAAGTCGCCGATGACCCCCCGCGCGATCAGGGCCTGCATGATGGCGTAGCCGCCCTGCTCTCTTGCCAGACTGACCTGCGAGCCGCGCCGACCGTGCTCGCGCGGCGTGACCAGCTTGAGGCCGTGACCGGCGCAGCGCTGCTCCACCAGCGTGATGAACAGGTCGCTCAGCGCCAGCGACTTGCCGCGCAGTGCGGCCATGCCACCCAAAGCCGCGGCGGCGCTGAAAGTGTCGAGCCCGCAAGCCAGCGCCGACAGGCTGATGATGGGCTGGGTGCCGCACAGGTAGCGTGCAATGCCGCTCGCGGGTTGGTAGTCGGGCGTAAAGGCAAAGGGCGCCGCATGGCCCCACCAGCCCGACAGTGGCTGCCAGAAACGATCAGCATGTTGTGGATTGACCCAGACAAAGGCCGGCGCGCCGGGGCCACCGTTGAGGTACTTGTAGCCACAGCCGACCGCAAAATCCGCCTGGTCCGCATTCAGGCTGACAGGCACCGCGCCAGCGCTGTGCGCCAGGTCCCACACCGTGAGCACGCCGGCCCGGTGCGCGGCCGCCGTCAGTGCCGCCATGTCGTGCATGGCGCCGCTGCGGTAGTTCACATGGGTCAGCAGCAGCACCGCCACATCCTGCGCCGCCTGTGGCGCCAGCGCGGCCTCCAGTTGCTCTGGCTCAAGCAGCTCCAGCGTGCCGCCCTGCGCGCGGCACAGGCCTTCGGCAATGTAGAGGTCGGTCGGAAAATTGTCGCGCTCGGAAAGCACCCTGCGCCTTGCCGGCTCAGCGCTTTTGGCGCTCTGCAGCGCGGCGCTAAGCACCTTGAACAGATTGATTGAGGTGCTGTCGGTCACCACGACCTCGCCCGCTGCAGCGCCGATCAGGGGCGCAATGCGGTCACCCAGGCGCTGCGGCAGGTCAAACCAGCCGGCCTCGTTCCAGGAGCCGATCAGTCCCTGCCCCCACTCCTGGGTCACCACCTGGGCGACCCGGGCCGCGGTGCTCTTTGGCAAAGCGCCGAGCGAATTGCCGTCGAGGTAGATCACTCCGCTGGGCAGGCTGAACTGCTCGCGCAGCGCGCGCAGCGGATCCTGCAGGTCGAGTTGTTGGCAGTGTTCAAGGGTGATCATGAAGTTCTCGCAGGATGGCTCGCACCGGTGAAGCATCGGCGAGCATGAGTTTGAGCGGCAAGGCAATCAGTTCGTAGTCGCCCTCGGGCACGGCGTCAAGCACCAGGTTCTCCAGCACACGCAAGCCGCGCTGGCGGATCAGCTGGTGACTCGGCAGCGTCTTGCTGTCCGCCGGGTCGATGCTGGCGCTGTCGATGCCCACCAGCAGCACACCCAGATCGGCTAGCCGCTCCAGTGTCTCAACGGCAAAAGCGCTCAGAGCCGGATCCCAGCGGTCCACCGGCATGCGCTCGTAGCTGCGCACCAGCACGCGTGGCGGCAGATCCTGCAGCGCATGGGCGAGGTGCCGCCACTCAATCAGTGGGCCACAGCCGATCGCATGGATCACGCGGCAGGGTCCCAGATAGGGCTGCAAATCCAGGGCGCCGACCGGCTCGCCCTGCGCGTCGTAGTGCAAGGGTGCATCGGCGTGGCTGCCGACGTGCGGTGAGAGCGTCAGTACGCTGACATTGACCGGGCAGCCCGGTGCAATGGTGGCCGTCCAGTCCTGGCGATAGGCGGTGTCGCCGGGAAAAACCGGCGAGCCCGGATGCAGCGGCGAAGAAATGTCCCAGATGCGTTTCATGCTGTGCTCAGAGTGCGTCGGCTTTGGACCTGGCGTCAGATCAGCGAACCGCGGTTGGCCATGCCGCCGTCGATCGTGATGATGGTGCCGGTGGTGTAGGACGACAGGTCCGAAGCGAGCAGCGCCACGGTGGCGGCGATCTCGTCGACCGTGGCGGCGCGACCGAAGGGAAAGCCGGCTTCGAACTCGCGCCAGCGGGTCGGGTCGCCATGACGCTTGGTAGCCTCGGATTTCATCAGGCCGACCAGACGCTCGGTTGCGACCGGGCCGGGGTTAAGGCCGACCACCCGGATGCCGTCTTCTGCGCTGGCGCCGCCCAGCGCGCGTGTGAAGGCCATCAGCGCAGCGTTGCAGGTCGCACCGGCAATGTAGCCGGCGTCGAGTCGCTCGCCGCCGTTGCCGATGATGTTGATGATGACGCCACTGTGGCGCTCCTTCATCTGTCGATAAAAGGCGCGTGACAGATCGATATAGCCAAAGACCTTCAAGTCGAAGGCCGCACGCCAGCGCTCTTCATCGACCTCGAGCAGGCTGCCGCGCGGCGTAGCGCCGGCGTTGTTGACCACTATGTCGATGTCCGGGCACAAGGCGGCCAACTCGGCAGCGCGGCCGCGTTCCGCCAGATCCATGGCATGAACAGCTACCTCGACGCCGTGGCGTTGCCGCAGTTCCTCGCCTGCGCGCGCCAGGTCGCCGGCCGAGCGCGCGACCAGATCCAGGTGGCAGCCTTCGCTGGCCAGCAGTCTGGCGATGGCCAGGCCGATACCCTGAGAGCCGCCGGTAATCAGGGCGCGGCGTCCGCCCAGCTTCACGTCCATAGCGTGTACTCCTTGTTCATTGGCCGGTGTCACT
This sequence comes from Comamonadaceae bacterium, assembly GCA_007280205.1. GTDB lineage: Bacteria > Pseudomonadota > Gammaproteobacteria > Burkholderiales > Burkholderiaceae_C > Rhodoferax. Next base: position 21,742 of record QYPX01000088.1, on the reverse strand, counting down.
GACGATCTCGATGAACTTCGTCTTGTGTGCCTCACGCGGCAATGTGCCGGGCGCCAGCCATTCGATGTGCGGCGCAACACGCAGTTCGGAACGCATGCGCGCCTGCAACTGCGCTTCAAGTTCTGGCAGATCGGCCTGGGCAAGGTCCGACCCGTATTCGATGCGCAAGTGCAGCGGTGGCACGACCTTGGGCCCCGGCTCGCGCAAGCGGATGCGAAAACTCCCGGTCACACGCGGTGCAAAACCCAGCAACACCTGGCGAATCGCCTCAGGGTAGAGGTTCACGCCCTTGACGATCAGCATGTCGTCGGTGCGCCCGACGATCTTGAAACGCAGACCCGGCATGCCGCAGCTGCAGGGCTTGGTCCAGACCTGGATCAGGTCGCCCAGCGCATAACGCATGAAGGGGCCGCCCTCCCAATCCAGGAAAGTAAATACCATCTCGCCAACGGCGCCGTCCGTCAGCGCGATGGGCGCGTGGGTATGCGGGTCAACCAGCTCCAACAGGCAGTGGTCTTCGGACGTGAAGTGCATGCCCTTGTATTCGTCGGGAGATTCGTCGCATGAGATGCCGTGAAAGGCGTGGCCGCCGCCGGTGTGGTCAAACACCTTGGCATCAAAGCCGTCGGCCAACAGCCGGCGCAGTCCCGGGTTGCCGCCCCCGGGCTCGCCAGCGCAGAAGAACCAGCGAAAGCCCAGCTCGCTAGCAGGCTTGCCGGTGAGCGTGGGACATTGTTCGATCAGGTACTGGCCAAAGGAGGGTGTCGCGATCAGCGCGTCGGGCCGGGTCAGGTGGGCAAAGTCGAGCACGCGCTGCGTGCCACCCTCGATGCCGACGGGTACCACGCAGGCACCCAGATGCTGTATGCCCTGCGAAAGCGGCAGTCCGCCGGTGAACATCGAGAGAGACAGTGCTTGCACCATCACGTGCCCGGGTCGTATGCCCGCGCGCCAGTACTTGCGCGCATGCATCTCGTTGACCACCGCGACGTCGTGCGCAGTGAGTGTGTACAGCGTAGGCATGCCGGTGGTGCCCGAGGTAGCGCTGACACGCACGATCTTTTCGCGCGGGGCACAGGCCAGCAAGGCGAAGGGCGTGCCGTGGCGCGCGAGCGACTCCTCCTGCACGCGCCGGTGTTCGACCTTGTCCATCAGCGGCACCTGGGCGAAGTCCTCGAAGCTCGCAATGTCGCGTGGGTTGACGCCGGCTGCGTCGAGCCGCTCGCGGTAATAAGGCGAGTTCGCGTGGTTGTAGGCTACCTGCCGCTGCAGCCGCAGCAGTTGCAGCGCGCGCATTTCGTCGTGCGACATCAGTTCGACACGCTCGTTCCAGAGACGGCGCTTGGGATCCTGTGCGGCCATCATGCCGTGTGCTCCTTCGCGTCAACCTGGCAAACCTCAAACAGCAAGCCTGTCACCGCGTCAGGCTCGAAAAACGCGACCCGGCCATGCGCGCCCTGACGCGGGAAACCGGCCATCGGGGTGAAGCCGGCTTGATGCAGCGCAGCAACAGACTGCTCGACATCGACGACCCGCGCCGACAGGTGGTTCAAGCCGAGCCGCTGACCCATCACCTGCTGCGCAAAGCCGTCTGCGCAGTCCGTGTACTGCAGCAACTCGATCACCAGATTGGCAGCGTCGAACTCGGCCACGCGCAGACCGACCTCGGGCAGTCCCCTGGTTCGCGCCGGCATGCCGAACAAGGGGCGCAGCCGCTCGACCGCCTGATCGAGATCGGCGACGACGATGCCGATGTGGTCAATGTAGGGGGCCGGTGCAATCGTCGTCGCAGTCATGCCCTGCTCCTTGGCTTGTGTCGTGCACGCAGCCTGTCTGTGCCAGCGGCATCGAGCGCGCCACTGCTGGCGTCGACGACCACGCCATAGTCCTGGCGCGCGGCCTGCACACTCACTACACCGGAGCTTACATCTGCCGCCACGCGCTCGGCGGGCCGCTCAAAGGCATCACCATACCCGCCGCCGCCGCCGGCGAGCTGGTGGAAAACGGTGCCGGGAGGGATGTCGCGGATGATTTCCTTGGACTTCACGCGCCGCTGCGTGCCGTCGGGATAGGTCAGCACGATGGCATTGCGTGAACCCGCCCCGCCGCCAAAGAAGCCAAAGGCGCGCGCGGCCTCCTCGATGCCGTCGCCAAAAGCGACACCGGTGACATTTTCGCCAAGCATTTCGAATTCGGTCTCGACACCCAGGCCACCGCGCCACTGGCCCGCGCCTGCGCTGTCACTCAGATATTCGTGCTTGCGCAGCAGGTGCGGGTTGTGGATCTCGAACATCTCGTAATCCTGCGCCAGGATGCCGCCGGCGCAATTGATCAGGCCGATGTGATCGAAACCGTCAGCGCCGTGGGTCGCGCCGGAGCCGCCCTTGAGCGACAGAAACAGGATGTCTGCGTAGCGTCGGCGGTCAGCATGCCGAGGGTCGTCGCCGGCGACCGCAAAACCAAGAAAACGGTTCCAGCCCGCCGTCACCGTCTTTGGTAGCGCCTGTGCCATGGCGCGAAAAACAGCGTCCGAGATCGGTCCGGTGATGGAATTGCCGAAGGTGGTGGCCGCCGGAAAACGCGCGTTCAGGAACGAGCCCTCCGGGTTGACAATTTCGATCGGTCGCAGAATGCCCGCGTTGTGCGGGATCTCCGGATTGATCAGCATCAGCAAGGTCAGCAGCAGCGCCGATGCCGTGGCAGCATAGGGGGCGTTGACAAAGCCAGGGGTCTGCGGCGACGAGCCACTGAAATCAAAGCGGATGCCTTTGCCCTGGACCGTCACCGCCAGCGCAATGTGCATCGTGCTGCCGTCAGTGACACCATCGTAAAACACCGTGGACTCACCGCAGTAGCGGCCGTCGGGGATGGCCGCTATCTCGAAGCGCACCATCTGTTCGCTGCTGTCGAAAAGGTCTTCCAGCAAGCGGTTTAGTGTGGGCCGACCGAAACGTGCCAGCAGGCCGTGAAAGGCACGCTCACCGACAGTGCAGCCACCGATCTGCGCCTTGATGTCCTCTTCGACGATCTTCAACCGGATATTGGCAAAAATCAGGTTCCACACATCGCGCCTGAGCTTGCCTCTCTCGTAAACCTTCACTGCCGGTATGCGCAGTGCCTCCTGCCAGACCTCGCGTGCTTCCGGGTTGTAGCCGCCGGGCACGGCGCCGCCGATATCAGCCTGGTGACCTTTGCAGGCGGCCCAGGCGACCAGCGTCTTGCCGTCAAAAATCGGCTTGAAGACGGCGACGTCGTTATTCTGGTTGCCGCCGCTGAAGACGTCGTTGTGCAGGATGACGTCGCCGGGGTGGATGTCGTCGCCAAAAAAGCGCACGACGTTCTCGCAGGCCGGCTGCAGCGCGAAGGCCAGCACCGGGATGTATTCGGTCTGCTCCAGCATGCGGCCTTTGGCATCGTACAGACCGGTGACAAAGTCGCGCGCCTCATTGAGGATCGGCGAGCGCGTGGTGCGCAGCAGAGTGAGGCCCATCTCCTCGGCGATCGACTTCAGGCGCCGCTGCAGCACCGAGACCTGGATCGCATCGCGCTTCATGGCTGTGCCCTCCTTGCGCCGGGACGCAGACTCAGCACACAACTGCCAAGCGCGTCGATTTGCGCGGCCCAGCCTGGCGGCACCAGGATGCTGGTGTTGGCGCTTTCGATCAGCGCCGGGCCGTTGAACTGGTGGCCATGCAGCAAGCGTTCGCCATCGTAGACCGGCACCAGGGTGCTGGACATGCGTCCGGGCAGGTAGATCGGCCGCTTGCCCTTGAGCGCAGCGCGCGGCGCAGACGCGGTGCGCGGCTGGCGCCTGAGGGCAGGCTTGTCCGTGATGCCGACGGCGGCCACACGCAGGCTGAGCAGTTCGACGGCTGTGCCTTCGTCGCGAAGTGCGTAGCCGTACAGGCGGTCGTGCTGGCGGTGGAACAGTTCAGCCACGGCGGCCCAATCGGCGCGGTCAAGCAGTTCGGTTGGGACGTCGACGCTGACTTCGTGATACTGCCCCGTGTAACGCAGGTCCAGCGCGTGGCGCATCTGCTGCTGCTCAGCGGCGATACCCTCAGCCTTCAATGCGGCGCGGCCCTGCGCGCGCAACTCGCGCAGCAGAGAGCGCACACCGGCGCGCACCTGCACGCGATCGGGCCCGGGTGGATGCAGCACGCGCGCAAAGCTGCGCACGTAATCGTGCTTGAGGTCGCTGTGCAGCATGCCTGAGGCGCAAAACACCGAAGATTCGCGCGGCACAAAGACGCGTTCGATGCCGAGCTCCTCGGCGATGGCTGCACCGTGCAGTGGCCCGGCTCCGCCCGCGCACACCAGCGGAAACTCGCGCGGGTCGAAGCCCTTTTGTACCGATATTTCGCGGATGGCCGCGGCCATCGCCACGTTGATGACGTGCAACATACCCTGCGCCGCCTCCACCAGCGAGAGCTTGAGCGGCGCGGCGATGCGTTGCTCGATGGCGCTGCGCGCGGCAAGCTCATCGAGTGGCAGACGCCCCCCTGCAAAGTAGCTGGCCGACAGGTAGCCGAGCACCAGGTTGGCATCCGTGCAGGTGGGCTCGGTACCACCCCTGCCGTAGCAGGCCGGCCCGGGATCGGCGCCAGCGCTTTGCGGCCCCATGTGCAGCAGGCCACCATCGTCGATCCAGGCAATCGACCCACCGCCGGCACCGATGGTGTTGATCTCCATGCTGGGCAGCGCCATCGCATAACGATTCACATGACCGGCGGTGGTGACTGCGGGCTGGCCGCCCTGCACCAGCGCGGCGTCGAAGCTGGTGCCCCCCATGTCGACGGTGATGAAGCTCTTGTTGCGCGTTGGCGCCATCCATGCCAAGCCGGCCGCTGGCGCGGCAGCCGGACCCGACAACAGCGTTGAAGCGGCCAGCCGCCGCACGCTCGCCGGCGCGGCGGTGCCCCCGTTGGACTGCATGATGAGCAGCGTGCCGCGCCACTGTGCCTCGGCCAGGCGGGCATTGAGTCGGTCCAGGTAGTGCGCAAGGATCGGTCCCACGCCGGCATTCAGTACCGTGGTGCTGGTGCGTTCGTAAAACCGCACTTGCGGCAATACGCGCGAGGAGACCGACAGGTAGGCCTGCGGCAGTCCCTGCTGCACCAGGCGCGCAGCGTCCTCTTCGTGCGCAGCGCTGCCATGGGCGTGCAGAAAGCAGATCGCCACGGCCTGGACGCCCTGCTCGCGCATCGTCTTGATAGCCACTTCAACATCGGCCGTATCAAGCGCCACCAATTCGAGTCCGCTGGCATCGACGCGCTCGGTAACCGGCAGCCGCAGCTGGCGTGGCACGATCGGCTCGGGCGCATGCCAGCGGTTGTCGTACATCATCTCGCGTACGCCGCGGCGCATCTGCAACGTGTCGCGAAATCCGCGTGTCGTCAGCAAGGCCGTGCGTGCGGTGCGGCCAGTGAGTACCGCGTTGGTTGTCACTGTCGTGCCGTGCACGATCAGCGTCACCTGGCTCAGAAATGCATCGAAGCTCAGACCCTCGGCCTGTGCCAGCGCTGCAAGCCCGGCCATCACCGCGATCGATGGATCGGCCGGTGTCGACAACTGCTTGTGCACGGCCGAGCGACCCTTGCTGCCCATCAGGGCGAAGTCGGTGAAGGTGCCACCGACGTCGATGCCGATCTTGTAGGTTTGCAGGATGGACTTTCTCATGAGGGGGCGGATGGACCGAAGGTAAATAAGTGTACGTCGATGCCTCAGGGCTGTCAGGCCAGCGCCACTCTGGGCAGGCTGGGGCGTAGCAACATGCCGGCAAAGCACAGCAGATACAGCAAAAAGGCGAGCGACCACAGCAGCGCCGACAGCGCCAGTACGACTGCGCTCAGCTGATGCACGGTAAAGGCCAGGCGCAACAGCGTGGCGGCCAGCATCGCCACAAACCCGATCTTCATCCAGGGCGGCGCGTTCAGCGGGCGACCGGTGTGGCGCAGGACCACGCGCGTCATCAGGCCAACCTTGCACATGCCCAGCGCGCCCAGCGTGAACAGGTGAATCCAGGCGTCGGGACGCAGCGTCGGAATCAGGGCGCAGGCAGCGCGCAAGGCAATCGCTGCGATCAAGAACGCGTAGGCCAGCTGCAGCGTCCACAGCAGCGGCTCGGAGGCGGTGCGCCAACCGCGCCAGCGGGCAAAGCGCCAACCGTGCACACCAACGGCCAGTGCGCAGGCCGTCACCATCCAGGCCGTGCCGACCTGCGTCAGGTCGGCAACCGCAAACAGCATCATCGAGAGCGCCGTGGCGTATTCCAGCGGCGCCAGAATGGCATGGCTGTGCTCGCCGCGCGCGCGCAGCCAGCCCCGGGTGAAAGCCGGCGTCAACAAGCCTGCGTAGAGGGAAAACATGAACATGAAGGCGTGCAGTCCCAAAGCGATGCCAAAGCGCGCCTGCTCCACATCACCCTGCAGCAATGCCATGTGCAGCAGCAGGTTGCCAGCCGTCAATCCCAGCAGCGGGGGCAGTGTCCACAAAATCAGACGCTTGCGTGCCCCCCGGATGGTCGGCAACACCGTCAGCAGCAAGGCGGGAAAGAAGGCGCAGTCGATGGCCAGCAGCCAGCCCTGCGGCAGCCACTCGCCAAACCACCAGGCCAGGCGACCGGCCAGCCACAAGGCCACCAGGCCCGCCAGACGCGCGCCACGCACTTCGGCGGCACCGGTCCAACCAGGCAGTGCGGTCAGCAGCACACCGCAGGCCGTGGCGGTGGCAAAACCGTAGAGCAGTTCATGCGCGTGCCCCCACATCAGGACGCCTTCGCCCAGCGGCCATTGGCCGGCACGTGCTGCCAGGTTCAGTGCCAGCGCGAGCGGGCCGTAACACGCTCCGAGCAGAAAGAAGGGCCGAAAGCCGCTGGACCACAGCGCTTTCATCCTGCACCGCCGCACGAATTCAGCAGAAAGTCCGTCACCCGTTCGGCAAAGCGCTCGGGCATCTGGTCGGGCAGCGGCACCATGCCGCCTTCGATTTCGACGTAACGACTGCCAGCGATGGAATCGGCAAGGCGCCGCGCGTGGGGGAAGGCGTGCGGGTCAGCGCTTGGAGCGATCACCAGCACCGGGCAGCGAATCAGCAGCAGCCGAGTTTCCATGACGTAGCGCGCCACCACGGCGTGGCCCTCGACGGCACGCGCGCCGGCCTTGAGTGCGTCGACCATGAAGCGATCAAGCAGATCGATGTCGCCCACCGGGTACCAGGGCTGGCGTTGCCGCCAGAGTTCGCTCAAGTGCGAGCCGTCACTGAAATGCACAGCGTTGTCGATGGCTACCGGTCCGGCATGGCTGGCGCGAAAATCGCCGTCCACCAGGGGCGCAGCCGACAGCACGGCAGCCTCAATGCGGTCGGGAAAAGCGGCGGCCATCTCGGTGGCAATGACGGCGCCCGTATGGTGCCCGACCACGGACAGGCGTGCTATGCCCAATGCATCAGCCAGCGCAATGGCGGTTTGTGCCCAGTGCTCGATCGAGTCCTGCCCGAGCGCTGGCTTCGCGGAATCACCAAAGCCGATCGTGTCCATCGCGATGGCGTGAAAATGTCGGCCCAGCAGCGGCAACACGTCGCGGTACTCATCCCAGGAACGCGGCGTCTGGTGCAGCAGCAGAACGGGCTTGGCGTGCTGCTCGCCGCACTCGGCGTAGTGGATCTGCCCCACAGAGAGATCGGCAAAGGCACGCTTCATTCACGTGTCTCGCTGGCGGGTGCTTGCCAGAGCCCCGCATGCCTGAGCATGCCGAGCGTGCGCGACAGCACGTCGCGCCTGTAGGCGCCAACGTCGCGACCCTCGTATTCATAAAAACCGCTGCCGCTCTTCAGGCCAAGCCGCCCTTCTTCGACCATGCGGTCCACGATGGCCGGTGCCGTGTAACGCTGCGGACTGATCGATGCCGACATTTCGCGGCTGGCATGGTGCAGGATGTCACAGCCGCCGAAGTCGATGAATTCGACCACGCCGATGGCGGCAAAGCGCAATCCCATGCCGTAACGCGTGGCCTTGTCGATCTCCTCGGCCGTGGCGGCGCCCTCCTCTATCATGCGGGCCGCTTCGTTCATCACCAGCGCCTGCAGTCGCGGCACGATGTAGCCCGGCGATGCGCCGCACACCACCGGGAGTTTGCCGATCGCCTCCATCAGCGATTTGGTGCGCGCCAGCACCGCAGGGTCGGTACCGGGATGGCAACTGAGCTCGACCACCGGGATCACGTAGGCCGGATTGAGCCAGTGCATGTTCAGGAAGCGCTCGGGCCGAAGCACCAGTGCTGCCAGTTGCGTCACCAGAATGCTGCTGGTGGTCGAGGTCAGGATCGCATCCAAGCGGCAGTGGCGGTTGAGCTGCTCGAAGGCCTCGCGCTTGGCCGAGAGGGTTTCAGGCACGCCCTCGAACACCAAGTCCGCCGCCTGCAGCGCCGCCGGCGCATCAGCCGCTTTGACGAAGTTGACACGCGCCGCGATGCCCTGGATCTGGGCCGCTTCCAGCACACCGAGCTGGGCCAGACCGGCCAGGCTGGCCTCAATCTCGGCCTGCGCTTCAGCGCGCAGCTTGTGCCAGGCTTCGGCGCTGCGCTCTCGCAGGTCGATCAGCGAGATCCGGCGCCCCGCGTAGGCAAACGCGATCGCGATGCCACGCCCCATGCGCCCCGCACCAACAGCGGCAAAGCGCGGCAATGCACTAGTTTCCATCGTGCAAGCGTTGCTGTAGCTGTGCCGGCGTCAGGCCCGACAGACCGAGGCCTTCGAGCGTGCGCGGCCCGCTGCGCAGATCGCGCCCCAGAAAGCCAGCAACGATGGCCAGCAGGCCATGCGCGATCGGCGCATCGACGCCGGCGTAACGTGCCACCGAGGCGAGTAAAGCCAGCCCCAATTCGGTGTCTTCGGTGATGTAGCGGTGGCTGTAAAGATCGATCTGCTCGCGCCAGTCGCCCGACTTGACGAGCTGTCTGTGCGCATCACCGTACATCCATTGATCGTTGTTGTAATGGTCGGCCAGTGGATAGTGGGGTGCGCTGTGGCCCAAGGCCTCACGCACCGCGATGCGTTCCTGATCCAGCCGGTCGGTCACGTCGCGCACGGCGCGCTGCGTGCCCTCGTTGTGAATGTCCCAGCGCTCGAAGTGCTGCAAGGGTGCGGCGTTCATCACCATCAGCGGCGGATGGATGATGGGACCTGCGTTCATCAGCGCCCCAGAGAGAGCGTCGCCACAAGCATGCACGCTGGGATAGGCCTGGCGAATCACGCTGATCGCTGCATCCGACTTGCGCGCTGGATAGACGCCGGTTGGCAGGCGGATCGCGCGAATCGTGACATTGACTTCGCGCTCGCCGTGCTTGCGCGCCAGATAAGGCAGCGTACCGGTCTCCGCCCAGGCGAGGTCTGCCGGGTTGCCCGCTGCCGCCACCTGGCGTGCCATCAGATAGCTGCCGAAGGTGCCGGGAGCCAGAAAAATGACCTGACCGTCGACCAGATGCGGTGCCACGGCGCGGGCGATGTCCTGCTGCGCCGTCGCCGGTGAGGGAATGACGATCAGCTCGGCGTCGCGCAATGCCTCGGCCATGTCGGCCGTGGCCAGCGCGAGCGGCACATCGCGCGCGCCGCTGGCGTCTTTCAAAGTGATGGAGCCAGCCGCCAGCAGCGGCTTCAAGGCCGCCGCGTCGCGACGCCACAGGCGCACGGCATGACCGGCTTCGGACAGGTCGGCCGCCGCGGCGTAAGCGCCGTGGCCGCCGCCGAGTACTGCGATTTTCATGGGGCTACTCTGGCTTGGCACCAGTGAGTGCAATCATGCGCTGGTAGCGCTCGATGTCACGGCGCAGCAACGCTTCGAGTTCAGCCGGACTGCCGGTGGTGGCGTCCAGCCCGGCCACGGCGATGCGCTCGATCACCGCCGGCTCTTGCATGATGGTGCGAATTTCCCGGTTCAGCCTTGCCACCACGGCCTCGGGCGTACCCGCAGGCGCCAGGATGGCGTACCAGTTGACCAGCGCAAACTCCGGGTAACCGCTCTCGGCGATGCTCGGAACGTCGGGCGCGACCGCGTTGCGCTTGGGGCTGGTGACGGCCAGAGCCACCAGCTTGCCGGCCTTGGCCTGTCGGATGCCGTTGCCAGCGACGATCAGCGACAGGCTGACCTGACCGCCCATCAGGTCGACCAGAGCCTGACCACCGCCCTTGTAGGGAACGTCCAGGATGTCGATCCCGGCCATGCGCTTGAACCATTCGAAGCCGAGGTAATGCGGACTGCTGGAGCCCAGCGATGCAAAGGACAGACGACCTGGCTGCGAGCGCGCCAGCGTCACCAACTCGGGCAGCGTACGCGCGCCGAGCGTTGGATGGGCCACCAGCATCAGCGGCGAAGTGGTCAGTTGCGCGACAAAGGCGAAGTCCTTCAGCGAGTTGTAGGGCAGCGCCATGCCGTAGGCGGCATTGATGGCGTGGATGTCGGTGGTCAGCAAAAGCGTGTGGCCGTCGGGCGGCGCCGCGGCGACAGCGCGCGTCGCGATGACCGAATTGCCACCGGGCTTGTTGTCGACCATCACCTGCACGCCAAGCACCGGCGTCAGGCGCTCCGCCAGGGCACGCGCCACCACGTCGGTGCCACCGCCGGGCGCAAATGGCACGACGATGCGCACCCCCTGGCTGGGGAAGTCAGCAGCGCCCACCTGAGTTGCCAGGCTCAGTGCCGCCAGGCCGAAAATGAATGCAAACAAACGTTTCATGGCAATCCCCTTGGTTATCTGGTCAGGTCCGGGTCGCCGTGCTCAGGCAGCCCCGCCAAAGCCCAGGTAAGTCTCGACGATGCGCGGACTCGCGGACAGTTCCGCCGCCGTACCGCTCAGCGCCACCTCCCCGGTCTCCAGCACATAGCCGCGGTCCGCAATCTGCAGGGCGGCCCGGGCATTTTGCTCGATCAGCAGAATCGCCACACCGGTGTCGCGCAGTTCGGCAACGATGTGCAGGATGTCGCGCACAATGCGCGGCGCCAGACCCAGACTGGGTTCATCCAGCATCAACAGGCGGGGTTTGGCCATCAGGGCGCGCCCGATCGCCAACATCTGGCGCTCGCCACCCGACAAGGTGGCTGCGAGTTGCTGGTTGCGTTCGCGCAGGCGGGGAAAGCGTTTGTAGATCGGCTCAAGGTCCCGATCGGCGCCCCGCTCACCAGAGCGAACCCGGTGGAAGGCGCCCAGGCGCAGATTGTTCTCGACCGTGAGATCCCCAAACAGTTCGCGCCGCTCGGGTACCAGCGACATGCCGCCCGCCACGCGCGCCTCGACTTCCTGCCCAGCCTGGTCAGCGTCGCTGTAGCATACCCGGCCGCTGCTTGGAAGCAGGCCCATGATGGCGGCCAGCAGGGTTGTCTTTCCAGCACCGTTGGGTCCGATCACGGTCACGATGCTGCCAGCCTCGACGTCCAGGCTGACGCCATGCAAGGCCTGCACCTTGCCGTAACTGACGACAAGGTCGCGCACCTGCAACAAAGGTGTGCTCATGAGGATGCCCCCACGCTTGTCGCTGCGCGTACTGCGCTGCCCCCCGAGGGGGCGCGAGCTTGCTTGGGGCGGCCCGGCGCGGCGCTCATTCAATGCCTCCCAGATAGGCTTCGATGACAGCCGGGTTGCGCTGGATCTCCTTCGGTAAACCGGCCGCCAGTTTTTCACCAAACTCCATCACCACCAGGCGATCCACCAGACCCATCACAAACTCCATGTCATGCTCGACCAGCAGGATCGTCAGGCCTTCGCCGCGCAGACGCTGCAGCAACTCGGACAGGGCGCGTTTTTCTGCGTAGCGCAGACCCGCTGCAGGTTCGTCAAGCAGCAGCAGCAAGGGGTCGGCGGCAAGAGCGCGCGCAATCTCTACGATGCGCTGTTGTCCGAGTGGCAGGCTGCCGGCAGCGTCGTGCATGTGTTCGCCCAGACCGACGCGCTCGATTTGCCGTGCCGCTTCGGCCAGCAACTGTGCTTCTTCAGACCGATCCGCACGCAGCATGGCCGCCAGCGTGCCTTTGGCGCCCCGCAGGTGCGCGCCCAGCGCAACGTTGTCCAGCACGCTCATGCTGGAGACCAGGTTGACATGCTGAAAGGTGCGTGCCAGACCACTGCGGGCAATCGTGCGTGCCGGCAAGCCGTCGATTGGTGCGCCGAGCAATTTGACAGAACCACTGTCAGCAGCCAGGGTACCGCTGAGCAGGTTGAAGACCGTGCTCTTGCCGGCGCCGTTGGGCCCGATCAAGCCCAAAATCTCACCCGCGTTGATGGAAAAAGAAATCTCTTTCACGGCGATCAGGCCACCGAAGCGCTTGTTCAGCCCGTCCACGACAAGCAGCGGTGTTCCGCTGCCCGGGCGTTGGCGAAGTTTGGGTACCGGCGCCTGTGCGGGTCGTGCGGGCTTGGCGCCTTTGGGCAGCCAACGGTTGACCGCCGGGGCAATGCCGTCACGTGTGCGGTGCAACAGCAGGAGCATCAGCGCGCCAAAGACGATGGTCTCGTAATTTGCCGTGGTGTGAAGCACGAAGGGGACGATCTCCTTCAAGGACTCTTTCAGAATGGTCAGGATGGCAGCACCCACCACCGCGCCCCAGACCTGGCTGGCACCGCCGATGACCGCCATGAACAGGTAGTCGATACCGGCATTCACGCCAAAAGCATGCGGGCTGACGAAGCGCAGATAGTGAGCGTGCAGCCAGCCCGCCAGGCCGGCCAGAACCGCGGCCTGCACGAAGATGACCAGCTTGAGTGCCGCCGTATTGACGCCAAAGCTCTCTGCCATCACGCTGCGAAAGCGCAGCGCACGCACGGCCCGACCCGCGCGCGAGTCGAGCAGGTTGTGTGCAGCGATCAAGGCCGCTGCGGTAATGGTCCAGATCAGGAAGTAGGCGCGGCGTCCGGTGTTGAACTCCCAGCCGGCGATCGAGACCGCCGGCACGTTGTCGATGCCGCTGTACTGACCGAGCTGCGGCAGATTGCCGAACAGGTAGTAAATCGCAATGCCCCAGGCGATGGTCGCGATTGACAGGTAATGCCCCGACAGCCGCAAGGTGACCGCGCCGATCAGCACGGCCATGGCGGCAACCAGCAGGATGCTTGCTGCAAGCGAGCCCCAGGGCGACCATCCGAGCAGCGTGGTCAGGCCGGCGGTGGCATAGGCGGCAGCGCCGACAAATGCCTGCTGCCCGAAGGAAACAATGCCCGCCACGCCGGTCATCACGACCAGGCCCAAGACCACCAGCGTTGCCAGACCGATGTAGCACAGCAAGGTGACATAGAACTCGGGCAAGACCAGTGGTGCCACGCCCAGAGCGAGCAGGCAGATGATGAGCAAACGTTGTGAAGGATTCATCATGCAGCGCTCATTCTTCCTCGTCCTCGACGACCGCGTGACGCGATACCAGCGAACGCCACAGCAGCACCGGGATGATGAAGGTAAAGACAATGCTCTCCTTCAGTGCGCTGGCCCAGAACGAGGCAAAGGCCTCGATCAGACCCACGGCCAGGGCACCCAGCGCCGCCAGCGGGTAGCTCACCATGCCGCCCAGGATGGCACCGACGAAACCCTTCAGACCGATCATCAGACCGGTGTCGTAGTAGATGGTGGTTAGAGGCGAAATCAGAATGCCGGAGAGGGCACCAATGGCCGCTGCCAGCCAGAATGCCAGACTCCCTGCCAGGACACTGGGAATCCCCACCAGGCGGGCTCCGATGCGGTTGATGGCAGTCGCGCGCAATGCCGTGCCGTAAAGCGTGTGTTCAAAGAACAGCCACAGCGCGGTCATGCAGACCAGGCTGGAACCCATCACCCACAGGCTTTGCGCGCTGATGTTGAGCACGCCCAGATTGAACTTCAAATCAGAGATCGCGTTCGAGCGCAAGCCTTCGCCGCCGAACAGCACCAGACCCAGGCCGGTGAGCATGTAATGCGCAGCCATGGACACGATGAACAACACCAGTACCGACGCGTTGGCCAGTGGGCGGTAGGCGATGCGGTAGAGCATCGGGCCCAGTGGCACCACAATGGCCAGCGTGATCGCCATCTGCAATACCGGTGCAAACTTGCGCGGCGCGGCCCAGGCGGCCAGTGCCGCAACGGCCAGTGGCAGGGCCAGCTTCAGCACGCCGATGCGCAGCAAGCGCGCTGGCGCCCTGGCACGCAGCGCTTCGGCCGCATCCATCCCGGCAACCAGGACCGCGCCCCCCGCGAGCAGGTAGATCGTCCCCGGCACCTGACCGAGTTGCAAGGTGCCAAGGGTAAGCCCTGCGTAGGAAATGAAGTCTCCCTGCGGAACGAAGATGATGCGTGTAACGGCAAACACCAGCAGCAGCGCCAGCGCAAGAAGCGCATAGATGGCGCCGCTGGTTACGCCGTCCTGAATCAGCCACAGCGCGATGTCACCGTTCATGTCGTTACTTCAGAAGACGCCATTCACCATTGACCACCTGCACCAGCACGCGCGCGCGGTCGTCCAGGCCATTGTGGTTGGCGGCACTCATGTTGTAGACGCCGTGGGTGCCGACCACATTCTTGACATTTTCCAGGGCATCGCGCAAGGCAGCGCGAAACTCGGGCGTACCGGGCTTGGCCTTCTTCAAGGCCACAGCCACAGCCGCGTCGAGTACCATCACGCCGTCATAGCTGTAGCCGGCGAAGCCGTTGCGACTGCCTGCGCCAAAAGCGGCTTCATAGCGCTTGACGAAATCCAGCGACACTGCCTTGGTGGGAAAACTGGGGCTAAGCTCTTCAGCCACGATCAACGCACCGGTGGGCGCGATGGCCCCTTCGACTGCCTTCTTGCCGGTCTGAATAAAGGGCAGATTAACGGTACCGTGATTGTGATAAATCGGTCCCTTGTAGCCACGCTCGGCCAGCGCGATATGGGGTGTAGCACCAGGTGACCCGGAGCCGCCAACGACAACGACGTCAGGCGATGCTGCCATCACCTTCAGAACCTGTCCGGCCACGCTGGTGTCAGGCCGAGCATAGCGTTCGTTGGTGACGACCTTGAAGCCGTTGGCGTCCGCCAGCGAGGTAATGGCGGTGTGGACCATGTCGCCCCAGGTGTCGGAGAAGCCGATGTAACCCACCGTCTTGGCCCCGCGCGCCTTGATGTGCTGTGCCACCGCGCCCATCATCAGTTCGGTCGGTTGCGGTATGACAAAAGTCCACAGTGCACGGTCCGCCGCCAAAGGTGGCAAAGGCGTCAGCGCAATCATGGGCGTCTTGGTTTCGGCGGCCACCTGTGCCATCGCCACCGCGGAGGGCACGCCGTTGGAGCCCATCAGCGCGTCAACCTTGTCCTCGCTGACGAACTTGCGTGCATTCTTGACCGCCGCATCCGGTTTGGATTCGTCGTCCAGAATGATGTAACGCACGGTCTCACCGCCCAGGGTCTTGGGGACCAACTGGAACGCGTTCTTGTAGGGCACACCCAGCGATGCGCCGGGTCCGGTGGTGCCGAGCGAGACCCCGATCGTGATCTCGGCCTGGCTGGCGCTGACAGCCAGAGTGCTGACCAGTGCAAGTACTGCATAGCGTAACTGTTTCATAAAATCTCCATTGGTTTTGATATGTGAAAGTGGCCACCGATGGCGACCGCGCAGACCCGCGGGGAAGCAGACGAACTCATGCGACCACGCCGGCACTATAAAGCGCCTGCACCTCGTCGTTGACAAGCCCGGCCTGTGCCAGCACGCTGCGTGTGTGCTGGCCATACTTCGGTGCAAAGGCAAGCTTGCCTTGCGCACCGTCGATATCGACTGCCATCGGCTGCATACTCACCTCCCGCCCATCGGGGAGAGTCGTATGCGTCAGCCGGTCGCTCAGGGGTTCGAGTTCGCGCACCTGGCGAATATCGTGGATGCGCGTCGCCGGAATCGTTGCAACGCGCAGGTCCTCCAGAATCTCGGCGGCCCCATGTTGGCGACTGACCTGCGCGATGTCGGCATGGATGGCTTCGCGCTGCAGGTGCCGACCTTCGTTGGTCTGGCGCACCTCGTTGGCGACGCCGGCGAACTTGGGGATGGCGGTAAAGCGGCGCCATTGCACGTCACTGCCAATGGCCAGGAAAATGAAGCCGTCGCTGGTCGGATAGACGTTGGTCGGGATGAACTTGCGGTGCTCGTTGCCGGCGCGCGTGATCTCGTTCGGCTGGCAACCATAGTCGATCAGTGGCAGCACGGTGATGAGCCACGACGCTGCAGCCTGCAGCATGGAGACGTGGATCTCCTTGCCGACGCCGGTCTCGTAGCGTTCCAGCAGCGCCTGCATCACGCCGGCATAAACCTCGTCGCCAGCCTTCAGGTCGATCACCGGAATCCCTGCCAGCATGGGCGGCCCCTTGGGGTCTCCCGTGACCTCCATATAGCCGCTCATGGCCTGGATCACCGGGTCGTAGCCGGGAGCCTCGGGGTAGCGTGGACCCATGGCCGAAATGCCGGCCCAGATCAACTCGGGTTTGACGGCGCGCAGGGTAGCGGGATCGATCCCCAGACTTTGGTAACGCGCGGGCACCGTGTTGCAGCAGAACACGTCGACGTCGAGCTCAAGGATCAGGCGCTGCAGCACTTGCTGGCCGCGCGGATCCTTCAGGTTCAGCGCGATCGCCTCCTTGCCGACGTTGGGCGCGACAAAATAGCTGCGTCGGTCGTCGTCGGCGATGCGACTGCCGATGTAGCGGTTCGGATCACCCGGCAAGCCCTTGCCGCTGGGCGTGGCCTCGATGCGGATGACGCGCCAACCGAGTTGCGCAAAGCGCAGCGTGGCATAGGGCATGGACAGCGCCTGCTCCATGGAGAGGACGGTGCGACGTTTCATGCAATTTCCGTAATGTGGTTCATGTTCATAGCTGAAGGAATGTCAGGCTGGCCGATCAGCCGCCCGCGATCGGCGGGGCCAAGATGATCTCGTCCTCATCGTGCACGGGATGGTTGCGATCTGCGTAGCTAAGATTGACCGAGACCAGCACGACGTCAATGTACTCAAACGCCTTCCTGAAGCGCTCGTCCCGGCTCGACAGCCAGTCGAGCAGCATGCCCACGTTCTTGACCTTCTCTGGCACAGCGATGTGTTCGGAGTCACATCCCATGCTGTCCCTGAGCCAGGCGAAGTACTGAAGCTTCATTGGTGTTTGATCCGCCCTAATGGCGGGACTGCTTCAATTCGTGGATGGCGCGGGCCACGGTTTCCGGCGACATCGGCGGATTGAAGATGCGCACGCCGGTTGCGTTGTACAGCGCATTGGCAATCGCCGGTGCAATGACGATGGTCGGCAGTTCCGAAATGCCCTTGGCGCCATAGGGTCCTTCGGCGCAGTTGCTCTCGATGAAGTGCATATCCAGGGGTGGCATCTCTGGCGCCGTGATGAGCTTGTAATCGCGAAAGCAGGGATTGGTCAACATGCCATTTTGGAGCCGCATGTTCTCGCTCAGGGCGTAGCCCAGACCGATGGCGATGCCGCCTTCGACCTGACCTTCGAGACCCAGGCGGTTGATGACACGGCCGACATCCTGCGCCAGCGTGATTTTGTCCACCTTGATCTCGCCGGTCAGGGTGTCGACGGTGATCTCGGCAACATGCACGGCGTGCGAATAGGCGGCAGAGTGGTCGGAGATGTGCTTGGCTCCCTCGGGCTCGCTCTTGGGTTCGTAATAGTCCGTCACCATCACCAGTTCGGGCACGGCCTGAAAATGCATTTGCCGCAGCAGACGATCGAGCTTGATGAGCGGCGTGCCGTCGTACGTGCGCACGACCGAGCCGCCACGCAGGTCCAGCTGATCGGCTGGTTCACCCAGCATCGTCTCGGCGGCGCGCAGGATCTGCGCTTTCGCCTTTAGCGCAGCACGGCGCGTTCCGTTGCCAGCAATAAAGGTGGTGCGCGAGGCGTGCACGCCGACATCCCAGGGAGCGATGTCGGAGTCGTTGTTGACCAGGGTCACGTGTTCCAGTGGTACGCCAAGTTCTTCAGCGACGATCAGGGTGATCACGGCGTCGATGCCCTGACCGATTTCGGAGGCGCCGGAAATGACCGTCACCCGGGCGTAATCGTCCATCTTGAGGATGGTGCCAATACCGTCGGACTTGTGAATCTTGGCGCCGCCCGCGTTGTGGATCGACGAGGCCAGGCCGATGCCCTTCTTGTAGCGCCCTGGCTTGTCCCGCTCCGCCGCGAACGCCTTGCGCTTGGCGCTGTAGTCACTGGCTTTGGCCGCCGTCTCCAGACATTCCACCAGCGCGCATTCGCGCAGGAACGATTTCTGCGGCGTGACTTCGCCAGATAGCTGCGCGTTCTTGAGATGGAATTGCAGCGGATCCATGTCCACCATGTCGGCCAGCATGTCCATCTGCTGCGCGGTCGCATAAGTGGTCTGCACGTTGCCGTAGCCCCGGAAGGAACCGGCGTAAGGATTGTTCGTATAGATCGCCTGCGCCTTGAAGTCGACTACCGGTATACGGTAGTGTCCCGAGATGGTGCGCATCATGATGACCGGGATGGTTGGGCCCCAGGAGGTGTAGGCGCCGTTGTCCAGCACGACATCGGCGCTGCGGAAGGTGAGCACGCCATCGCGGGTGCAGCCGGTGCGCATGTGGATGATCGCCGCCTGGCGCGTCGGCGAGGCCTTGAACTCCTCCTCACGCGAATAGATGACCTTGACCGGCCGGCCGGTCTTCCTGGCCAGCAGCGCCGCGATCGGCTCGTAGGGGTAGACGTCGAGCTTGGAACCGAAGGCGCCGCCGACGGGTGGCTGGATGACCCGGATGTCGCCGGGATGGATTCCGAGCGCTGGCGCCAGATCCATCTTGTAGTTGTAAGGATACTGGGTCTGCGTCCAGATGGTCAGCTTGCCGTTGTGATCGAAGTCGGCGATGGCGCAGGAAGTGCCCATGCAGCAGTGCGTCACGTGGTGCGGACGGAACACCTCGTCCACGACAAAATCGGAGAGCGCTTCGGCCGCGGCAAGGTCGCCGTGCTTGAACTCGAAATGCAGGCTCTTGTTGCCGGCAAAGTTGTCGTGGACCAGCGCTGCGCCTTCCATGGCGCCCGCTTCGGGGCTAAACACGCCCGGAAGATCCTCGTACTCGACTTCGATGAGTTCAAGCGCGCGCAGGGCAATCTCCTGCGTTTCCGCCGCCACGGCCGCAATCTCATCGTGCTCGCAGCGCACCTTGTCCTTGAGCGCGACGTTATCGCGGACGAAGCCGAACTTGAGTCCGGCGGCATCCTTGCCAGTCAGCACGGCATGGACGCCAGGCAGCTTTTCTGCCGCCGAGGTGTCGATGCTCACGATCCTGGCGTGCGGCCGTCCGGCGAAAAGGACCTTGCCAATCAGCATTTGCGGCAACACCATGTCGTTGATGTAACGTGTTTTGCCGGTTGATTTGTCGGGGGCGTCGGGTTTCTTGACGCGCTGACCGATCAAGGTGGTCTTGCTGATGGGTGATGAAATGCTGGCGTTCTTTTCCATGACTTGGCTCTCTTTAGGAGGATGCGGCACGAGGTGGGAGACGGCGCGCGCCTAACAGCGACCGCAACATTTTTTCGTCTCGACCACGGCTTGCACCGCGTCCAGCACCTTGGTGTAGCCGGTGCAACGGCAAAGGTTCCCCTCAAGGCCCCGTTGCGCTTCTTCCCGCGTCAGCGCCGGATTATTTTCGACCAGGTAGTCGGCTTGCATGATCATGCCCGGCATGCAAAAACCGCACTGAATGGCACCATGATCGACGAAGGCCTGCTGCATCGGGTGCAGGCCCTGCGGCGTATGGAGTCCCTCGATGGTCACCAGTTCCCGTCCATCACAATCAACGGCATACATCAGGCAACTGTTGACCGTCTGGCCGTCAACCTTGACCGTGCAGGCACCACATTCACCCTCGCCACAGGCATACTTGGTTCCGGTCATGCCGAACTTGTCGCGCAGCATGGTCAGCGTCTTCATGGTGACCGGCACCTTCAGGCCAACCTCCCGGCCATTGAGCTTGAAGCGGATTTCAGTTTCCACGGACATCATTGAGCACCTCTTCAACGAACACACGAACGAGATGACCGCGATACCAGGCACTGGCACGCACGTCATCAATGGGTTTGGCATCGTCCACCGTTGCGGCGACTGCCGCAGCGATGGTTGGGGCGTCGAGCGGCTTGCCTTCCAGCGCAGCCTCGACATGGCGGGCCCGCAAGGGCGTCGGCGCAACCGAGCCCATCGCCACTCGCACCTCGCTGAGCCTGCCGTCGCCGAAGCGAGCGCCGATGGCCACCGATACGGTGGAGATCTCAAGCGCGGGGCGCGGGCCTGACTTGCGAAACCGGCCGACAAAGTCGGCCGCAGGCCGGTCGAACAGCACCGCGGTCAGCAACTCCTGCGGCCGCTTGACGGTCTTGCCGGGACTGAGGAAGAACTGATCCAGCGGCACGCACCGAGTCTGCACAGCACCGCCCTGCCAGCAGGCCAGTTCGACCGATGCACCAAGCACCAGCAGGGGCGGGCTCATGTCGCCGGCCGGCGAAGCGTTGCAGAGGTTGCCGCCGACCGAAGCCGCATTGCGAATCTGGTCGCTGGCAAAATGCTCCGCCGCCTCGACCAGCACCGGCGCGATTTCCGCGAGCGTTGGGTTGCGGCGGATTTCGCTGATGCTCGTGATGGCACCAATGCGAACCTGGGCACCCTGGGCCGCGATCCCGCCCAGCCCTTCGATGCGACGAATGTTCAGTAGTTTCGCTGTGTAATGGCGCGCGCCGGATTCGGTCTGCGGCGCCAGATCGGTACCGCCGCAGAATACCGTGGCATCGCCGTCAGCCATCGCCTGCAATGCCTCGTCCAGGCGGCGCGGCGCCAGGTAGGTTTTTATCTCCTGCATGGTCCGCTCTCGATTCTCAAGTAGTGTTGCAATTCTTTCATTATCTGTCCAAGCCTTCAAAAGCGGATCGGTTCCTGATAGCGACCGAACACATTGACAAGTTCCTTCGTCATCTCACCGACGCTGGCATAGGCCTTCACCGCATCAACCAGCGCCGGCATCACGTTGCGGCTGGCGGCGGCGTCCGCGCGCAAGCGGCTCAGCGCCGCATCGACGACCGTGTTGTCGCGCTCGGCCCGGATGCGATTGAGGGCGTCGATCTGCACCTGCGCGTCCTGCTCGTTGTAAGCGTGGAACTCGACCGGATGGTCATCTTCCTGCTCGTTGCGATAGCAGTTGACGCCGACCTTGGGGAATTCGCCCGACTCAATCTTGCGCAGCATGCCATAGGCCTGGGCCGAGACCTTGGACTGGATGCTGCCTTCGGCGACCATCTTGACGATGCCGCCCTGCGCATCGACCTCTGCCATGATCTCCTCCATCTTCTTGCGCATTTCGTTGGTCATGGTCTCGACGTAGAACGAACCGGCCAGCGGATCCACGGTTTCGGTCAGACCCATCTCCTCGACCAGCAACTGCATGGTGCGTAGCGAGATGCGGGCCGAATATTCGGTCGGTATGGTGTAGGCCTCGTCGTAGGAACACAGTGCCATGGTCTGTGTCCCCGAGAGCGCCGATATCAGCGCGTAGTAGGCGCCGCGCACGATATTGACCTCGGGCTGCTCGAACGTGAGGCCGCCACCGCCGCCGGCGGCGATCATGCGCAGCCACATCGAACCGGGCTTCTCCGCACCGTATTGCTCCTTCATGATCTTGGCCCACAGCCCGCGACCGGCGCGGAACTTGCACACCTGCTCGAAGATGTTGCCGAAGATGTTGAAGT
>QYPX01000234.1 GCA_007280205.1 Comamonadaceae bacterium | reverse complement strand
GCGCTGTACAGCGCCCGTACCCGATTGGGCAAGCGCAATCACTTCATTGGCGTAGAAACTGCGGTCTGGAGTACCGAACAGGACCGCCAGAACGCGCTGACGCACCTTGGGGAACAGGGCGTTTGCGAGCGACGCGGATGCCGGCAAATTTGATTCAGTACCCATATTGGGGTTGATAATACCCGAATTGGGTATTAATGCCAAATTTCGACTTCAACTCTTCCACGGGCGCGGGCACGAGCACGCCAACCGCATCAGTCCGCTATTTTTGCCTGCTACTTCCCCCACCCATCCCTTAACCCCACCGCCAGATTGAACACCGGCTTGCCCGGCGTGTGGTCGATGCGATCTGCCACAAAGTAGCCGACTCGCTCAAACTGGAACTTGTCATCGGCCTTGGCGCTTGCCAGCGTCGGCTCGACCATGGCGGTAACCACTTTCAGGCTGTTCGGGTTCAGGCCTTCGATGAAGTCCTTGCCGCCGGCGTCGGGATTCGCGTCGTTGAACAGGCGGTCGTACATCCGGACTTCGGCGCTGAGGGCATCGGCGACGGCAACCCAGGTGATCACGCCTTTGACCTTGATGGCGCTGGCGCCAGGGGTGCCGCTTTTGGTGTCGGGCACCAGATTCGCCTGCACTTCGGTGACCTTGCCATCGGCATCCTTGCTGCAGCCGGTGCACTCAATCACGTGGCCGTACTTCAGGCGCACCTTGTTGCCAGGGAACAGTCGGAAGAAACCTTTGGGCGGTGTCTCTTCGAAGTCGCCGCGCTCAATCCAGAGTTCCTTGCCTATTCGGAACTGGCGCTGTCCCAGCTCGGGCAGGTGCGGATGTACGGGCGCCGCGCAGTCGTCCAGCGTGCCCGCACCCATGAGTTCGTCCCAGTTGGTGAGCACCAGTTTCACCGGGTCCAGCACGGCCATGGCGCGCGGTGCCGAGACGTCCAGCGTCTCGCGCAGGCAGCCTTCCAGTGTGCTGTAGTCGATCCAGCTGTCGCTCTTGGTTACGCCAATGCGTTCGGCAAAAAGTTGCATCGCCTCGGGCGTGTAGCCGCGCCGGCGCAGGCCCACGATGGTGGGCATGCGCGGGTCGTCCCAGCCGCTGACGCGGTGGTCGTACACCAGTTGCGCCAGCTTGCGCTTGCTGGTGATCACGTAGGTCAGGTTCAGGCGCGCAAACTCGTACTGACGGGGTGGTGGGGCGCTCAGTAGCCCGCCGTCAATCAGATGTTCCAGCAGCCAGTCGTAAAACGGGCGCTGGTCTTCAAATTCGAGTGTGCAGATGCTGTGCGTGATCTGCTCCAGCGCATCCTCGATCGGGTGCGCGTAGGTGTACATCGGGTAGATGCACCATTTGTCGCCCGTGTTGTGGTGCGTGGCGCGGCGGATGCGGTAGATGGCCGGATCGCGCAGATTGATGTTGGGGCTGGCCATGTCGATTTTTGCGCGCAACACCATGGCACCGTCCTCGTGCTTGCCATCGCGCATCTCGCGAAAGCGTGCCAGGTTCTCGGCTGCTGTGCGCGTGCGAAACGGGCTGTCCACACCAGCCTTGCCGAAGTCGCCCCGGTTGATGCGGATCTGCTCAATCGTTTGCTCATCCACATAGGCATGGCCGGCGTCGATCAGGTACTCGGCGGCGCGGTACATGAAGTCGAAATAGTCGCTGGCCTGATACGGTTCAGCGTCCGGTGAGCCGTTCCAGTCGAAACCCAGCCATTGGATGGCGTCGCGGATCGAGTTGACGTACTCGACGTCTTCCTTCTCGGGGTTGGTGTCGTCAAAACGCAGATGACAGACGCCGGCGTAGTCGCGTGCCAGGCCAAAGTTCAGGCAGATGCTCTTGGCGTGGCCGATGTGCAGGTAGCCATTGGGCTCCGGGGGAAAGCGGGTGCGGATTTTGGCCGGGTCAAGCTCACCCTTGGCGTGGTGCGCCGCATCGCCCGGGCCACCACCCCAGCGGCGCTGGGCGTAAGTGCCCTTGGCCAGATCCTGCTCGATGATCTGGCGCAGAAAGTTGCTGGGCTTGGCGGCGGATTCGACGGGGGTAGGTGCGCTCATGAGTTGATTTTAGTCGGCGCTTGGCCAGCAACGCTTACGTCTTGCAACGAACTTCACACCAACGCTGACATCCGCAGCCAGCCCTGCGCGTTGAAGATGCAGGGGCAGATGGCTGCACCATGGATTTTCCAAGGAGAACTCGTATGAAGACCCGATTTATTGCTGCTTGTGCAGGCGTGGTAGCCCTGCTTGCGCTTGGTCTGAGCGGGACGGCACAAGCGCAGACGGTTTACTGGTCGGTCGGCTTGTCCGCGCCGGGTGTCCAACTCGGTGTGGGGAGTGCGCCACCCGTGCTGCTGCTGCAACCCGGCTATCAGCCCGGCTATCAGCCGGTGTACCTGCAGCGGCGTCCTGTGTACGTGGCAGCGCAGCCTGTCTACTACGTTCGGCCAGCGCCGGTTCATGTGGCACCACCGCAGTACATTCGAGCCGACTGGCGTTACGCGGGCCATCGCCACGGCTGGCCAGGGCGGCAGGAGCGCGGGGAAGGACGGCATTCTGACCGTGGTGAGCATGATCGAGGCGGCTAGGTCAGCCGATTTTCACGCCGCTGTTTAGGCGTTTGGCGCCAGCGACGGGCTGATTTGTCGCAAACCGGGTGCATGGGTGGAACGGGCTGAATACGCTTCAGCCCGTTCCCACAAATTTCTCACAGAGAGGACTTACCCATGAAACTTCAATCGCTATCCCGTCTTTCCCGCCATTTGCTGGCACTCGCCGCCACCGCCTTGCTGGTTGGCGCTGTTCACGCCACGCCCGAGACCCAGTTCGAACCGGCTTTTGCCCAGTTCCAGCAGGCCAACAAAGGCAGTGAGAGCGCGATCGAAAAATCGGCCGACGCCTTTGGCACCCTGCTCAAGAGCGAACCCACCAATCCGGTGCTGATGGCTTACGCCGGTGCCGCCACCAGCATGAAGGCCACCACCACCTGGCTGCCGTGGAAAAAGATGAGCTACGCCGAGGACGGCTTGGCGCTGCTGGACAAGGCACTGGCGCTGCTGACGCCAGCCCACGATGCGGTACTGCAGCACAATTTGCCCGCAGCACTGGAGGTCAAATTTGTTGCGGCCAATACCTTTCTGGCGGTACCGGGCTTCATGAACCGTGGCGCGCGTGGGACGAAACTGCTGGGCGAGGTTCTCGCCAGCCCGCTGTTCGCGACCAGCCCACTGGCTTTCCGCGGTGATGTCTGGCTGGTTAGTGCCGAATTGGCCCTGAAGGACAAGCGCAAGGACGATGCACGCAAGTTTCTGGATGAAGTGATCAAGGCCAAGGCGCCGCAGGCCGAGGTAGCACGCGCACAGCTCAAGGCGCTCGCATCATGAGTCAAGCTGCGGCAAGCGTGGTCGAGATGCATGGTGTGCACAAGACCTACCACCTGGGCGAGCACGTGATTCCGGCTTTGCAGGGCATTGACCTGAACGTGCGTAGCGGCGAGTTGCTGGCCCTGACCGGCCCCTCGGGCAGTGGCAAGAGCACGATCCTCAATCTTTGCGGATTGATCGATACGCCGGACTCGGGTGACATCGTGCTTGGCGGGAAATCCGTCACCGGTTTGAACGAAATGCAGCGCACGCTGCTCAGGCGTGACGCGCTCGGTTTTGTATTCCAGAACTTCAACCTGGTGCCGGTGATGACGGTGGCCGAGAACGTGGATTACCCGCTGTTCATTGCCGGTGTACCCGCCGCCGAGCGGCGCGAGCGGGTGGCAGCGCAGCTCAAGGCGGTCGGTCTTTTTGAGCACGCGCAGCACCGGCCCGACGCCTTGTCCGGTGGGCAGCGTCAGCGCGTGGCGATTGCCCGCGCGCTGGTCAAACGGCCGCGACTCGTGATTGCCGATGAGCCCACTGCCAGCCTGGATTCGCACACGGCGGATCAGGTGCTGGAACTGATGCGCGAACTCGGCCATGCCGAGGGCGCCGCTTTTGTGATTGCCACGCACGACAGCCGGCTGACAAGCCGCTGCGACCGCGTTCTGGCGCTCTTGGATGGGAGATTAGTATGACGACCCCCACGCTTGTCGCTTCGCGTACTGCGCTGCCCCCCGAGGGGGCTAATTTGGCTTCGCCGCACTTCGTGAGCCCTAGGGGCGGCCCGTCGGGAAATTTCATGTGGATGAAGTTTGCAGTACTCAATACCTTGCGCAACCGGCGCCGCTCGCTGGTGACGGTGTCGATTGCGGCGCTCGGTACCGCGGCGATTCTGGTGGCGGGCGGTTTTGCGCTGTCCACTTACCAGGGCTTGTCGGAGATGGCGGCGCGCAGTACCGGCCATCTGATCATGGCCAAGCCCGATCAGTTCAACAAGGACGAGGACACACCGCTGCAGCATGGCCTGGATAACGCGCAGGAACTGCGCAAGCAGTTGCTGGCGGACCCGCAAGTGCGTCAGGTGCTGCCGCGCGTCGAATTCAGCGGCCTCATCAGCAATGGCGAAAAATCCACCGTGATGATGGCCACCGGCATCGACCCTGATAGCGAGTTCGCCGTGAAGGGGCCGTTCTTGACCGTTACCGCGGGCGAGGTCTTGTCCAGCGGCAGCAAAGAGCCGGAAGTCATGCTCGGTGAAGGTCTGGCCAAAAGCCTGAAGGCCAAACCGGGCAGCAGCCTGACCCTGCTGGCCAGCACCACCGAGGGCGCCTTGAACGCGATGGACGTTATTGTCAAAGGAACTTTCTCTACCGGCGTGCCGGATATGGACAGACGCTTCATCTACACCGACATTGCGACGGCGCAAAAGCTGCTGAACACGCAGCGCGTATCCAGTCTCGGCGTGTTTCTGGCTCGCATGGAAATGACGGACGCAGCGCGGCAGCGCTTTGCCAACGCCAACCCGACGCTGACGGTGCAGACCTGGCTCGATCAGGCTTTCTTCTACAAGTCGGTGAAGGATCTGTACAACCGCATCTTCGGTGCGCTGGGCATGATCATCGGGCTGATCGTGGTCTTTGTCGTGACCAATGCAATGGCGATGGCGATCATTGAACGGACGCGCGAAATCGGCACCTTGCGTGCCTTGGGTACGCTACCTTCGCAGTTGCTGCGCACGCTGGGACTGGAGGGCATGGTGTTGGGCGGTGTCGGTACGATGGCGGGAGCTGTTGTGGCGATCGCGGTCACCGTATTTCTGCTGGTCGTGCCCATGGAAATGCCGCCACCCCCCGGACAATCCAAAGGCTACCCGCTCATCATCTCGTTTGACCTGACGATGTACCTGGCCACCATGCTGACCATGGTCACCCTGACCGTGCTGGCTTCCATCTGGGTAGCACGCAAGACTGTCAATATGCCGGTGGTCGATGCATTGGCGCATACCTGACCTTGACTGTCATTGCGGCAGCCTGTGTCATTGCCGCAGTCTGTGTCATTGCCGCAGTCTGTGTCATTGCCGCAGTCTGTGTCATTGCCGCAGTCTGTGTCATTGCCGCAGTCTGTGTCATTGCCGCAGTCTGTGTCATTGCCGCAGTCTGTGTCATTGC
>QYPX01000165.1 GCA_007280205.1 Comamonadaceae bacterium | reverse complement strand
CCTGCGCACAGGGGCTGTGATCGGCGTCGAAGCCCTGATCCGCTGGCTGCACCCGCAACAAGGGCTGCTGCCACCGGCAGACTTTCTGCCGATGATCGAAGACCACCCGCTGGCCGTCAAGCTGGGGCAATGGGTGATTGAAAGCGCTTTGGCGCAGATGGAGCGCTGGCGCGAAGTCGGACTGAACATGGCAGTCAGTGTCAATATCGGCAGGCGCCATTTGGTGCAGGCTGACTTCGTCCATCAACTGCGCGAAGCGCTGGCCGCTCACCCGGGGTTGCAGCCGAACTGCCTGGAACTTGAATTGCTTGAAACCAGCGCAGTCAACGATCTGGACCACGTATCCCACATCATCCAGGAATGTCGGAGCATCGGTGTTGAATGCACACTCGACGACTTTGGCAGCGGCTACTCTTCCTTGACGGGGCTGAAGAAACTGCCGATGAAGTATCTCAAGATCGACGAGGACTTTATCCGCGACATGCTTGACAGCAGCGACAGCCTCTTGATTCTGATCGGTGTGCTCAAACTGGCCAGCGCCTTTGACCTGAAGGTGATTGCCGAAGGGGTGGAGACCGCGCAGCATGGTTCCATGCTGCTTGAACTCGGCTGCGAGTTGGCGCAGGGCTATGGCATTGCGCGCCCGATGTCGGCTGATGAATTGCCTGGATGGGTCAAGCGATGGAAGCCTGATCCGACCTGGGGCGATGTACCGAGGGTGAGCCACTGAGGCTTCAATTTGAGAACACGTGCCTAGACCTGACGCATTACGGGGGCTTACGACAAATGCTGGCTGCCAAGACCGTTGATGACCGCCTGGTCCCCGCCATCCGTAGCGCCGGGGGGGGGGGGCTGCACGACCTGACGGTCGTGAGCAGCACGCCGGCAAGCGCAGCGTGTTAGCGATGGGTTTTGCCAGGCTTCTGGACGCCGGTCGGCTGTACATCGGCACCTTGCTGTTGCTGCTGGCCTTTGGCCTGCCAGTCGCTGCACAGGCCCAGCCGATTGCGGTGCAGGATCTCGCCGTGCTGGTCGATGCCGACGGCAGTGAAACCATCGCCAGCGTCAGCGCGCCGAGTGCCGCGCAGCGCTTCAGGTCGCTGGACGGCTTGTTTAGCGCCGGTTACACGCGCAAGGTGCATTGGCTGCGCTTTAGCGTGCAGGCGCCAACGGCCGGCTCCTGGTTGCTGGAGGTGATGCCGCCATTTCTGGACGACTTGCGCCTGTTCATCCCGGACGGTGCCAGCTTTGTCGAGCGGCGTACCGGTGACCGCCTGCCGTTTGCCAGCCGCGAGGAAGACTACCGTGGCTTCATCTTCAAACTCGCCTTGACTGATAGCGCGCCGCACACCTATTACCTGCGTCTGCAGACCACCAGTTCCTCGCTCGTGACACTGCAACTCTGGCAGCCCGAACGGTTTGAAGGAGCTAAGGATTTTGATTATGTCGTGATGGGGTTCTTGCTCGGCGTCTTTATGCTGGTGCTGCTGCTTAACCTGTCGCTCTGGTTGGGCACGCGTGAACCGCTTTACGGCTGGCTCAGCCTGTTAGTGGGCGCCAATCTGCTGCTCTACTTCGCCTTCACCGGCCTGGTGGCCCAGTACCTGCTACCGCAGATGCCCCTGCTTGCCGATGCTGCCGTCAAGGCCAGCGTGCTGATCTTTCTGGGAGCCACTGCGCCCTTTTACCGGCGCATGCTGCGCGTTGAGCGCGATCAAAAGTTCTATTTTTACTTCTTTCGCGCCATGGTGGCGCTGCCCTGCGTTTTGCTGGTCTCGCTCTTCACGGGTCACTATCCACCCGAGGCGACGCGCATTGCCGTGAGTTTCTCCGGGCTGTCGGCACTGCTGATCCTGTACCTGTCGTCCCGACTATTGCGTGACGGCCGGCGCGAAGCGCGGTACCTGCTGCTGGCTGCCGTCCTGGTCCTGCTGACGCGCATTTTCGGTATTCTGTTTTCGTTGGGCCTGCTTCCGGGCGCGCTGGTCGTCAACGTAGTCCATTTGCAGCGCTGGGGACCGTTGGCCGTGACGCTGATCATGCAAATCGCGCTGGCGGTGCGTCTGCAGGAAGCAAACAAGGTGAGGCGCGAAGCAGCGCAGCGTGCTTTGCTGGCAGAACGCGACGCGCTGCATGAACTGCATGTACATCAGATCGAGCTGGAAGCGCAGAACGAGGAGTTGCGTCGAGCACGAGACGAACTCGACACCTCAAAGGCACGCCATTTCGACTTCTATGACGTGTCGCCGGTAGGCTATTGCACAGTATCCGACAAGGGCCTGATCAAGGAGGTCAACCTGACCACCAGCACCCTGCTCAATGTGCCGCGCAGCCAATTGATCAAGCAGCCCATCGGCAAGTTTATCTTCAAGGACGACCAGGGCCTCTACTACCAACTTCGGCGCGAGCTGCAGGACACTGATAAACCACTGTCCTGCGAACTGCGCCTGCTCAAGCAGGGCGGCACACCCTTCTGGGCGCATCTGGACGCCATGGCCGCCAAGGATGAAGAAGGCGCGCCCGTGCTGCGCCTTGTGCTGACCAATGTCAGCGCGTACAAGCAACTGGAACTGGAGCGCAAAGAGTCCCTCACTCTGCTGAAAAAGATTGCCGACCGCTTGCCCGGCATGGTCTACCAGTACCACTTGCGCCTCGATGGCAGTTCCCATTTCCCCTATGCCAGCGAGGCGATCCGCGAGATCTACCGCGTCAGCGCGCAACAGGCTTTCGAGAATGCAGCCGCGGTCTTTGCCATGTTGCATCCGGACGATCACGACGCTGTGGTGATTGCCATTCAGCAGTCGGCGGCCGACCAGACACTCTGGCAGCAGGAGTACCGGGTCAAGTTTGACAACGGCACGGTGCGCTGGCTGCTGGGCAGTGCATTGCCGCAGCGCCAAACCGATGGCGGCACGCTCTGGCACGGCTTTATTACCGACATCACAGAGCGCAGGAAGACCGAGGCCGCGCTGGCAGAGAACGCACAGTTGCTGGTGACGGTGTTGGCCAATTCCAGTGTCGGCATCATCTTTATACGTGAGCGCAAGCAGGTCTGGTCGAACGCGCGCCTGTGCGCGATGTTTGGCTATACCCCTGCTGAATTTGAAAAACAGGATCCGGGCCTGGTCTATCCGTCGCTGCAGTCGGAAAAGAAATTCGTTGCTGCCGCCTACCCGGCCCTGGCGCGTGACGGGCAATTCAGCACATCCCAGGAGATGCGACGCAAGGACGGCTCCTTGCTATGGGTGAGTCTGTCTGGCACCAGCATCGATCGGAACAACGCCCACGCGGGCAGCATCTGGGTTCTTCAAGATATTTCAAAGCAACGGCAAACCGACGCTGACCTGGTCACCGCCAACGACGAGTTGAAGTTCCAGAACGAAGAAAAAGGCAAACGCGCCGTAGAACTGACGACCGCCAGGGACGATGCCGAATCGGCCAATCTGGCCAAGAGCCGCTTCCTGGCCACCATGAGCCACGAAATCCGCACGCCCATGAACGCGGTGCTGGGCATGGCGCAGGTGCTGATGCAGGCCAATATCTCGGAGGCGAACCGACTTGACTACGCACGCACCATCTTCAATTCCGGCCAGACCCTGCTGGCGCTGCTTAACGACATTCTGGATTTGTCCAAGATCGAGGCCGGTAAGGTTGATCTGGAATCCATTGCGACAGCCCCGGCGCAACTCATCCATGAGACGCAGACCCTGTTTGCCCAGACGGCACACGCCAAGGGCTTGAGCATAGCGGCGCACTGGAGCGGAGCCGAGCGGCGCTACCTGGGCGACCCGAACCGATTGCGCCAGATGCTCTCCAACCTGGTCGGTAACGCCATCAAATTCACCAGGCAGGGAAGCGTCCGCATCGAGGCATTCGAGGTGGCCTGCACCACGCAAGGCGCCACCCTTGAGTTCGCCGTGCTCGACAGCGGCATCGGGATTGCAAAGGACAAACAGGATTTGCTGTTTCAGACCTTCTCGCAGGCAGACAGCTCCACCACGCGCAACTACGGCGGCACCGGCTTGGGCCTTTCCATCGTGCGCACGCTGGCACGGGTGATGGGCGGCGAGGCGGGCGTTCAGAGCCAGGCCGGCGTCGGCTCGCGCTTCTGGTTTCGCGTCCAGGTTGGACTGACGGTAGATGCGATGGCCGTATCGTCGCAGGCGCTCCTCGGCACCACACCGGGCGCTGCCGCGCAGACCCCGCAACTGATCGGTCGCGTGCTCGTGATCGAGGACAACCCGATCAACCAGGAGGTGATGCAGGTCTTGCTCGGGCAGATGGGTCTGGAAGTCGCCTTGGCTGACGATGGGCAACAAGGTCTTGAGGCCCTGATGGGCGGCGAGAACGCGCAACTGATACTGACCGATTTGCAAATGCCAGTGATGGACGGCTATACCGCCGCCCAGCGCATCCGCCAGTGGGAGGCGCAAGCACAGCAGAAGCGCCGCCCCATCATCGCCTTCAGTGCCGATGCCTACGCCGGCGTGCGAGCGCGCTGCCTGGCTGCAGGCATGGATGAGGTAATGAGCAAACCCGTGCTGCAGGGCGAGTTGTGGGCAGCACTGGTCAAATGGCTCCCGGCAGCACCCGTTACCCCACAGAGCGCACCAACACCGGTTGTCTTGAAGCCGGTTGACCCCGAGGCCATCAGCATCCTGATCAATGAAATCCTGCCGATGCTGGCGCGAGGCAAGGCCGACGCCATTGACCGCTTCCAGGCCTTGCAGGAACTGGTTGCCGGCAGTGAACTGGCGCCGGAAATGGCCGATGCCGGCCTGCCGCTTAAGGAATTTCGCTTCGATCTGACACGCCAGCGACTGCTCCAGATGGCAGCCAAATACGAATGGAGAATTGCACAATGACCAAGCCAAGACCGAAAATTCTGGCCATCGACGACACGCCCATCAATCTTCAACTGCTGCTGGCGGCATTGAAGCTTGATTTTGATCTTCAAATTACGACCTCTGGCGTACTCGGGTTGGAATTTGCCGCTGAGACCCTACCAGACCTGATCCTGCTCGATGTGATGATGCCCGAGATGGATGGCTTTGAGACCTGCCGGCGCTTCAAGGCCGATGCCCGGTTCAGAGATATTCCGATCATCTTCTTGACCGCGCTCGGTGATGTGCAGGCCGAGAGTACCGGGCTGTCGCTAGGCGCTGCCGACTACATTGCCAAACCGGTCAATGTCGATACCGCCCAGCAAAGGATTCGCAACTTGCTTGAGCGCGAGGCGCTACGAAAGGAAATCCAGACCCAGTTCAATGAACTCAAACAGGCCACCGATCTGTTGCAGGCCTCGCGCCAGCGTGAGCTTGAATTTGGCAACGCCATCCAGCACACGCTGCTGCAGGGTGTGATACCCAAGGGCATCGAGGGTGCCAGCGTCAGCAGCTTCAGCGAACCCTCGCAAGTGGTGGACGGCGACTTCTCCGACATCCGGCGCCTGCACACCAACAGCTTTGACGTGCTGGTGGGCGATGTGATGGGCAAGGGTGTGGGTGCGGCGCTGATTGGCGCCGGTGTCCGGTCAGCCTACCACCAGGTACTGGCGGATCTGCAGGTGGTCAAGGCCTTTGGCACGGTGTTGCCGACACCGGCCGAAATCGTCAACGAGTTGCACCGGGTGGTGACACCGCGCCTGGTGGAGTTGTCTTCCTTTGTCACCCTCGCCCTGTACCGCTTTGACCTGGAAGCCGGAACGCTGACCTGCGTGAACGCCGGCCATACACCGGGACTGCTGCTCTCTGCCAGGCAGGGCGAGGTGCTGACCATCATGGGTGACAACATGCCCATCGGCGTTTTGCCCGATGAAGTCTATGTCGAGGTCTGCGTCCCGATTGGCCCGGGCGACAGCCTGCTGGTCTACTCCGACGGCATCACCGAGGCCTGTAACGCTGGCGGCGAGCAGTACGGACAGGAGCGATTGATTGCCGCTTTCGAGGCTGGCCGCAAGGCTGCGCTGGTGCCGTTTGCCTTGCTCGACTCCATTCAACAGACGCTCAAGGGCTTTACCGGCGGTGCGCCGGCGCAGGACGATCAGAGCGCCATCATTGTCGAGTGGCCCAGCCAGGTTCTTCCGATGACGCGCGCAGTTGACAAGCCCGAGACCAGAACCCAGCTACTGCACCGGCGCGCCGAAGCGGTGGCGCGCAATTTCCTGACGGAAGCATCACGCGGGGACAAGTTTCTGACGCCTGACAAAGCGCTACAGGTTTTGTATGAACTGCGCGTGCACCAGGTCGAACTGGAGTTGCAGGCCGAGGAACTGCTTCGCACGCAGCGTGAACTTGAAGCCGACATTGTTGAGCGCAAACGCATGGAGGATCAGGTGCGTCAACTGGCTTTTTATGACCCGCTGACCCATCTGCCGAATCGGCGACTGCTCAATGATCGACTGAGCCAGACCCTGCTGGCGAGCAAGCGAAGCGCGTTTCATGGCGCGCTGATGTTTATGGATCTGGATAATTTCAAGTCCCTGAACGATCAGCATGGACATTCGGCCGGCGATCTGTTGCTGGTCGAAGTAGCCAGGCGGCTCAAGTGCTGTGTGCGCGAGATCGACACCGTGGCACGCTTTGGTGGTGACGAGTTTGTGGTGCTGCTGGGTGAATTGGCACTCAGCCCGCAGGAGTCGATGGCGCAGGCCGGCGTCATTGCCGAGAAGATACGGCTTGCTTTGGCTGAACCCTACGCCCTGAACATGGCGCGCGAGGGTGCCGACGCTGTATCGCTGAAGCACCGTTGCACGGCGAGCATTGGCGTGACGCTGTTCATTGACGGCGATGCGAACCTGGATGGTATTCTGATGCGAGCCGATGTCGCCATGTATGAGGCCAAAGCGCAAGGGCGCAACCGGGTGCAGTTCCATGCCGCCAGAGCCGAGGCGGTTTTGGGGTAGTGCCGGCATAGACTCTGAACGACTTGCTTGCTCCACACCCTACATCGAGACCAGCAAGGGTTATCCCTTCCCCCATTTGTGGGGTTTACAGATCCCATAGACGTCGTCATACTTGAGCCAGTGTGTTGTCAGACACACAGAAACAAGATCAGGACGCAGGAGTCGCTTCATGCAACCCGCGAACGCTCGCCCGCCACCCCAACCTTCAGTTGAGGCTGTCCTGGGGCTGCGTCAGCGCGCCGAGGCCAGGCTGGCGGACCGGATCAGGGGCTCAGTGGATCAAGCCGAGTCACTTTCGCCCAAGACCACACAACAACTGCTGCATGAGCTGCAAGTGCACCAGATTGAGCTGGAGATGGAAAACGAGGAACTGCGCCGCGCGCAGGCCGCACTGGACACCTCGCGCGAGCGCTATTTGAATCTTTACGACCTGGCTCCGATGGGCTACTGCACGGTCACTGAAAAAGGCCTGATCAGTCAGGTCAACCTGACCATCTCCACCCTGCTGGGTGTGCCACGCAGTCAACTCATCACGCAGCCCATCACCCGTTTCATCTTCAAAGAAGACCAGGACGTTTTCTACAAGTTATGCCTCCCTCTGCTTGGGCGCGGTGAACAACGCTCTTGCGAGTTGCGACTGACGCGGCAGAACGGCGTGTCATTTTGGGTGCATCTGGCGATCACGCTGGCACAAGACGAAGCGGGGCGGCAGGAACTGCGACTGGTGGTCAACGACATCAACCAGATCAAACTTGCCGATGAGTGCATTCACCAAAACGAAAGCTATTTGCGCGCCCTCTTTGATGCGTCGCTGGATGCGGTGATCGGCATGGACGAACAAGGCTGCATCACCGACTGGAACAAGCGGGCTGAAACCATTTTTGGCTGGCGCAAGGATGAAGCCGTGGGCCGGATGCTGCATGACACACTGGCTCCAGCGCACCGTCGTGCAGAGCACCAGCTGGGTCTGGCCCGCTTCCTGACGACCGGGCAGTCGGATGTACTGAATCGGCGCATCGAGATTACGGCCCTGCGCCGCAGCGGGGAAGAATTTCCGGTCGAGCTCTCCATCCTGTCCTTCCAGACCAGCCACAGCTACCGGTTTACCGCCTTTATCGCAGATATTTCCGAGCGCAAACGCATTGAAGCGGCACTGCAAGAAAGCGAGCAAAAATTCAGACTGATTGCCGAGAACACATCCGATGGCATTACCATTTTTGACAAGGACGGCCATGTTCAATATGTATCGCCGTCGGTCTGCAAGCAGTTGGGTTACTCCGAGCAAGAGGAACTGGGTCGCTCAGCCGCAGATGTTTATTCCCTCGTCTATCCAGAGGGGCGAGATGCTCTGTTCCAGGAACTCAACGAAGCGATCCAGACAAAGAAAGCACGACTGACTTATTCGTACCGGGCCAAACACAAGTCCGGGCACTATATTTGGCGAGAAGACAGCACCAATTTTCGCTACACCGACTCAGGCGAGTACGACGGCGCTTATGTGGTCTCCAGGGACATTTCACTGCGCAAGCGCATGGAAGAAGAGCTGCACCAACTGGCTTGCTTTGACCCCTTGACCCAACTCCCCAACCGGCACACGCTTGGTGATCGAATCAGCCAGACGATGTCAACCAGCAAGCGCAGTGGCAACTACGGCGCATTGATGATGCTCGACCTGGACAACTTCAAGCCGCTGAACGACGCGCACGGGCACCACGCCGGTGACATGCTGTTGGTGGAGGTCGCCAGGCGCTTGACCGAGTGCGTGCGCGAGATCGACACCGTTGCGCGGGTTGGTGGTGATGAGTTTGTGGTGGTGCTTGGCGAACTCAATGCCGACCCCAAAGAGTCTGCCAGGCAAGCCGCTGAGGTCGCTGAAAAAATCCGCGCCAGTCTGGCCGCTCCCTACCGGTTGGTTCTGGACGAAGGGAGTCTGGCAGGCTGTGTGGTTGAACACCGTTGCTCAGCCAGCATTGGCGTGGTCTTGTTCCTAAACCATGAAGCCAGTCAGAGCGATCTCCTGAAATGGGCTGATTCGGCAATGTACGGAGCCAAAGAGGCAGGTCGCGATGTAATCCGGTTTCATGGCTTGCCCCAATAGGCGCGGGCAGGGACGACCGTCGGCTTCGGAGAGAACTCACCGGCGATCAATGACACATTGCGGGCGTACACGTCAGACTGCTTTTCGGTCGGCCAGTTCAACTCCAGTCAAAAGCCGATCATGGCGTTTGGTATCGTGCCCATTGCCGACCCGAGGTGAAACATCTGAGCATTTGCTTTGTTGGTGACATCAGCCCTTCAATCTGATGGCAATTTTTCACGTCGCAGGTCAAGCTTCGGCGCAAGAGCAAGAACCATGCAGCAGGTTCAATGCATGTCCAGCGATTTCAGTTGGTTAAGCATTGCTGCGAGCAACTCCTTGAGCTCGCCCACCTTGTCAAGCGCATCCTCGTTGCGGTTCTGGTCATGCAGCGCACAGAGATCTGCCGCAAGTTCATGCAATTGCAAGTGCAAGGGTTCGATGGCTTTGATGGCGGGTTGCATTGCATGGCGGGCGGTGGACACGCTGTCCAGCCAGGCGCCGAATCGGCAGCCGTGATGATCCAGTTGCATCGGCGCTGCCCGTTCGCCCCTGAGAAAGCTTTCGATCGTCACGACCCAGGCTTTATGCTCCGCTCTGGCAAAGAGCAGTGGCAAATCTGCGTGAACGACGGTGGGCAGATTGTTCCATTCAGGTTCCTTGTGCCAATTCACCATCCAATTGGGTAACTCGCCCGCCGGCATGGGACGCGCTATACCGAAGCCCTGCGCCAGATCGCAACCAAGTTGCAGCAGCATCGCTCCGTGCGCGGCCGTCTCCACGCCCTCGGCAATAACCTCGCGGCGAAAAGCAAGGGCCAGGCTCAGCACACCCGTCAGTATGGATAGGTAATCCGGGTCGTCCAGCATGTCGCGCACGAAACTCTGGTCAATTTTGAGCCATCTTACCGGCAAGCGTTTCAGGTAAGTCAGCGAGGAATAGCCTGTGCCGAAATCGTCCAGAGCAAACAGCACGCCAAGTGCCCTGCATTTCTCGATCACATCGGATGCGCGAATCAGGTCATCCAGCGCGCTGGTTTCGAGCACCTCCATCTCAAGATCATTTGGGTTGACCTTTGTGTGCGCTGCCAGCAGGATGCGCAGCCGATCAACGAAGTTTGCCTGCTTCAATTGGCGCGCGCTGATGTTGACGCTCACAGGCAAGGTCCATCCCTGCGCAGCCCATATTTCCATCTGCGTCAGAGCACTATCAATCACCCATTCTCCGAGTTCCACATTCAGTGGGTGATCCTCAATCAACGGTAGAAATTCTGCCGGCAGCAACAGACCTTTTTCAGGATGCTGCCAGCGGATCAGCGCTTCTGCACCTACTATTTTTCCCGTGCGCATGTTCACTTTTGGCTGGTAATACAGGAGAAACTCGCGCTGAACCAGGGCGCGCCGAATCTGCTCCAGGTTTGCGTGATAACTCCGCAGGTTGATATCCAGTGTTGGATCAAAGACATGGAAACGGTTTTTCCCCGCAATCTTTGCCAGATACATGGCTTGGTCGGCCTGACGCAGGAGTTGATCCGCCTCGATACCGTCCCCCTGCGGGTAGACAGTGACGCCCAGGCTGGCCGTGACATGGAGCACAAGATCATCTATTTGCACCGGCTGCGCAACAGCTGCAAGCAGGCGGTTAAGCGTCAGTTGGCAAGCGGCGATGCTACCGATGTCGAGCAGCAGAGCCACGAACTCGTCACCGCCTATGCGCGCGAACGTGTCACCTTCGCGCAAAGCAGCTTTCATGCGGGAGGACAAATTGATCAGCAATCTATCGCCCACCGCATGGCCATGCGTATCATTGACTGCCTTAAATCCATCGAGATCGAGGAAGACCACCGCCAGAGGTTGCGCGCGTCGAAGCGACTGAAGCATGCCCTGTTGCATGCGGTCAGCGAACAGCACCCGATTGGGCAAATTTGTCAGCGCGTCGTAGTGCGCGATATGTTCAAGCTGCTTTTCATGCTCCTTCATCGCGGTGATATCGGAGAACAGCCCGACATATTCCGTGACCTTGCCATCGCTGTCACACAATGCGCTTATTCTTAGCATTTCCGCATACACCTCGCCATTCTTGCGGCGGTTCCAGATTTCCCCGTACCAGTGCCCCTTTTCTGTCAGATCGTGCCACAAGGCAGCGAAAAATCCTTTGTCTTGGCGGCCGGAACTGAGGATGTTAGGGGTCCGTCCCAGCACTTCATCTCGGCTATAGCTGGTAATGCGGGTGAAGGCGTCATTGACGTTGATGATGTGGCCATGCGCATCGGTAATCAGGATGCCCTCGCTGGCGTGGGTGAAGACGCTCGCAGCGAGCTTGAGTTCCCGCTCGTTTCTTTTGAATTCATTGATCTCGGACAAGTCGGTTGCCAGCAGGCAAATAACACCCTCCATTCCTTTTACAAGCGGGTAGCTGGCAGAAAACTGGATCGGAACTTTGGCACCTTCGTTGGAGACCAAGTCAAGTTCATCGCGGCATTTTCCATCTGCGGATTGCCCCAACAGAGACCGAAGAATTGGCTGGCTGTCTGGCGCTACCCAAAGGTAGATGGAGCCACCGATCACTTTTTCGAGCGGCATCTTCAGCATCTCGGCAAAGCGCCGGTTGGCGTAAATGATCAGGCCCTCGGCATTCACCGTCAACGCACCTTCGCTCATGTCTTCTACCAATATCCGGTAAGACTGATCGGCCCCCGTGAGCGCAAATATCTGCTCGCCCACTTCGCTCATGATCACCAGAGAGTCGACTTCGCCGCTGCGAATGGCGCGCAGCGTTTCCTCCGTTTCTTCCAGCCTCGCGCGCAGGTCTTCGTTTTCGACAATGAGTTCCCTGCCGGATCTTGTCATTTTGGCCTCGGACGTAAATCAAGTCCTACCAGCACCCGTTCTGCGTTTGACATATCGCCTATGACGCGGCGAAGCGGCAGCGGCAATTTTTTAATTAACGTGGGCGAAGCAATGATCTGCTGGCCCTGTGCCAGTTGAGGTTGCTGGTACAAATCGATGACTTCCAACTCGTAGCGACCTTGCAGATGTTCTTCGCAGATGTTCTTGATATTATTGATGGCGCTTACCGATTGCGGCGAGGTACCAATGACGTACAAACGCAAGGTATAGAACTGATTCTGAGAAGTTTTCAGCGCTTGTTCAAACGCGGCTCTCGAATCGATACTTTTCTTGTCTGCCATGGACTTCTCCTAGCCTTTGCGCTTGAGATCGAGACCAATCAAAACACGTTCGGTGTTGGACAAGTCGCCGATAATTTTTCGCACTGGCTCCGGTAGCCTGCGCACCAGCGTGGGGATGGCAAGGATCTGATCGCCACTTGCCAGCGTCGGGTTTTCCAGCAAATCAACCACTTCGATCTGGTACTTTCCCGCCAGATGTTCTTCGCATATTTTCTTCAGGTTGACAAAGGCCGTCATGCACTTTGGCGTTTGCCCTGCGACATACAGGCGCAGGAGATACGTCTCTGCGAGCGGGGTTAATTTTGTTTTCATGGGATCCTCTTGCGGTAATTTCAAAATCATTTCTGTTCAAAATCACAGATCCGCGCTTCGGCTCACACCCATTTCCACGCGCTCCTGCACCAACTGCGTCGCCTGCGCCTGTTCTTGCTCGATGATTTTCATCGCCTCTGCTTCGCGCACATCGAATTCGGCGCGCAAGGCGGTAATTTGGGCATCCAGCGCCCGCCGCTTGCTTTCCAGCTCGACTTGACGCCGCTCGATCTCCTGCTTGCGCGTCAATTTCAAGGCCAACTCCTGCGCCTCTTGCGCCAGGCGCGCAGAGCCTGTCAGCACGCCCCCTGCGCCGACATAAACTTCGCATAGTTCCACGCCTCGATCGGTCAGCAGGCATTCGCGTACCTGGTTCGAATGCGCCATGCCACGGGATTTGATGATGTACAAGCCGCGGTTGCGCTCGCCGCCGATTTCGATGTCGCGCAACAATAGCCAAGAGTCGATCATTGAAGAAACGGCCATGTCGTCGGCCCCCTGCGTTACGCCGCTTGAAATCAACTGTGTGAACATGCTGCTGATCTT
The DNA here is from genome assembly GCA_007280205.1 of Comamonadaceae bacterium. Taxonomy (GTDB): domain Bacteria; phylum Pseudomonadota; class Gammaproteobacteria; order Burkholderiales; family Burkholderiaceae_C; genus Rhodoferax. The sequence goes on along the minus strand of QYPX01000165.1, from coordinate 4,211 downwards.
CCTGGTCTTCAAAAAATCCGCGAGCCGCGTCAGCATGGACTTAACTTCGGTCACATTGCTCCCGATGATGAAGCCATTCAGCGGGTCGACGACCACGACCTGTGGGTTGAAATTGACTGTTGCCTTGTGGATCATCGTCAGTTGCATTTCAAGGCCGGCAAAGGCGGGGCGGGTCGCCTGAAATCGCAGCATGCCACTATCTACCCACTGTTCGAGGTCGATCCCGATAGACCGCATGTTGCGGATGATCTGGCTGGGAGATTCCTCGAAAGCAAAATACAGCGCGCGCTCGCCACGGCGGCAGGCAGCATCAACAAAGTGAGCGGAGATGCTGCTCTTGCCCGTGCCAGCCGTGCCTGAAACAAGCACGCTGCTGCCCCGAAAAAAGCCCTTGCCGCCCAACATCGCATCCAGCCGGGCGATGCCGGTCGGAATTCGATTCGTCGTGACATCATGCTGCAAGCCTAGCGAGGTGACCGGCAAGACAGAGATTCCGTCTTCGTCGATCAGGAAGGGATACTCGTTGGTGCCGTGGGTCGAGCCGCGGTACTTGACCACGCGCAAGCGACGCGAGGAGGACTGGTCGCTCACCCGATGGTCGAGCACGATCACGCAGTCCGAGACATATTCTTCCAGCCCCTGGCGCGTCAAGGTCTCCTCGCCGCGTTCGCCGGTGATGACGGCGGTGACGCCCTTTTCTTTCAGCCAGCGGAACAGGCGGCGCAGTTCGGCTCGCAAAATGAGCGGGTTGGGCAGGCCCGCAAACAGCGATTCGATGGTGTCGAGCACCACGCGCTTCGCGCCGATGGAGTCTATGGACTGCCCCAGCCGGATGAACAAACCCTCAAGATCGTATTCGCCGGTCTCCTCGATTTCGCTGCGTTCGATATAGACAAAGTCCAGCACCAGTTTATTGTTGGCGATCAGGCCATCCAGGTCAAAACCCAGCGAGGCGACGTTCTGGGTCAGGTCTTTGGCGGTTTCTTCAAAAGCCATGAACACGCCAGGCTCATCAAACTCCAGCGCGCCGCGCACCAGAAACTCCATGGCCAGCAGCGTCTTGCCGCACCCCGCGCTGCCGCACACCAGAGTCGGTCGGCCTTTGGGTAAGCCACCACCGGTTATTTCATCCAGCCCCTGTATGCCGGTAGGCGCTTTGGCGAGTTGGGGCCTGGGCAGGGTCAGTGCCAGCCCGGATTCTTGTTTGGTGGTGGGTTCTGTCATGATTGATCCCTCTATTTGATTTGAGATTCAGCACTGCGCTAGCCGACCGCCGGCAACAGCCGTCGCGCGGGTACAACGCAGGCGGGGATCCAGGCTTGCTTCGGCCTTGTCCGATGGGTCAAATGCCGAACAAAACGGCGGGCCCCACATCGATCGCTCTGCCATAAATTCCCCTCCACGACAACAATGTCGTGGATGCTAGCGAAGGTGCGCTTGATAAATATCAAGCTCAAGTGCTATGGTGTGGCGAAAGAAGAATTGGCCCCGTCATCCGGCAGGCATACATCACCACGATCGCTTTGGGCACGGATGTGAATGTCGGGTATGAAGTGAGATTTCTAGGCAGCCCGATGTCAGCTCCCGCTGTAGAACGGAAAGGGGCATTCGCCGCCTTGTTGTTGGCATCTCCCAAAAAAAAACCCAGCGGGTGAGGCTGGGCCAAAACGTTACCTAGGAGACTACGCGCCATGAACATCACGCGTAAAGGCTCATGCCTGCTTGCACGGTAGCACTTATAAATAACCCTCGTGGCCGAAGTGTTGCCTACTTATTGAGCACAGTAAGAGAACCCCACAGCAACGCCACGTCTGGCACAGTTTCCTCAAGTTATCCACAAAGTAATTCACAGAAACGGTGACCAACTTTTCCGAGCCATGGAATTTCCAGGACCAGGGCAGCTAGGGTTATCCCGCGAATCAGAGTGTCGGCCTGCTCTGAACCAGGTGCCGTATCAGACTTCGCAGCTTGGCGGGTCGCACCGGCTTGTGCAAAAGAGTGAGCCCAGCATCTTGTGCTTGTTCTCTTACTTTCCCATCCGTGTCCCCACTGATCAGGCAGGCGGCAAGGGGTCGTCCTACAAGTGCGATCAACGCTTCAATCGCCTCAATGCCGTTTATCCCGCCACCCAGTCGAAAGTCACTGATGACAATGTCGGGCGCATGATCCTGCCGACACTGATCACACGCAGCCCGTGCTCCCTCCGCCGTCATCACTCTACAACCCCACGAAGCCAGCAAACTCGCAAGGCCCTCTCTGCCCAGTGCGTCGTCTTCGATCAACAATACGCGCAGACCGTCGAAGCTCGTTTGTGCCACCAATTCGCTCAAATCTCCCTGTGCCGGGCCAGGTCGCGCTGACGCAAGTGGAACTGTGAAGGTGATGCACGTCCCAGCCCCAGGAGCCGAACGAATAGTCAATGGATGATTCAGCAGACGGCATGCCCGCTCGACAATGCTCAAGCCGACGCCCAGACCTTTGCTGCGATCACGCTCGGGATTGTCTACCTGAAAGAACTCCTGGAAAATGTCCTCATGGTGACGCGCGGGGATACCAACCCCACTGTCGCGCACCTCAATGCGAAGTCGAGTGCCGTCGTTCGTAGTTCGACAGGCGACAAGGACCGTGCCCTGCCGGGTGTACCGGACGGCGTTGCTGACTAGATTGAGCAGGATTCGATGCAGCAGAGTGGGGTCACTTTCGACCCAATGATCTGAGGGTCGAAACCGAAGGCGTAAGCCCTTGTCGCTTGCAGCACGGCCAAAACTATTGCGCAATTGCTCAAATTTACTTTGAATCGAGAATGCAGCTATGCTGACTTGCGTCTGATCGGAGTCGAGCTTGGAGATGTCAAAGAATCCATCGAGCATGTCTTGCAAAGCGCGAACCGACGCGTCCATCGACGACACCAAGTGTCTGGTTTGCGCGTCATGCGGCAAATCAGCCATTCGCGCGACAAACATTCCCAGCGCATGGGCCGGCTGGCGCAAGTCATGGCTTGCAGAGGTCAAGAAACGCGACTTGGCCCGACTCAGCTCCTCGGCCTTCAAACGAGTAGCTTCGATGGCGGCCTCAATGACCTTACGTTCCGTGATGTCGCGCAAAGAAGCCAGACGGGCAGGTCTACCATCGAAGGAAATGGAGGTCCCCTTTACTTCAACGTAAATGGTTGCCCCATCCAACCTCGCTAACTTCTGTTCCATCATCGGGGAATCCGGGCCATCGTCGCCGTAATGCATTAGCCGACGCACAACCAAATCACGATGTTCTGGATGAGTCAGGTCGTTTATCGATAGGCCAATCAGATCGCTGGCGGCGCCCGCTCCAAACAAACTCACTGCCGCGGGATTGGCATACAGGAGTTTGCCTTCGCGATGTACGACGATCGCTTCCATTGTCCATTCCACCAGGGTGCGATAGCGTTGCTCACTGCCTTTCAAAGCTGCTTCGATGCGTTTGCGCTCGGTGATGTCGTGCATCACTACCTGGACGGCAGGTTCACCGTCGTAGGAAATATTCGTGCCTTGGCCTTCTACGTCGATTACGGTTCCATCCAACTTGAGCATCCTCTGCACAATCAACGGAGCGCTGCCGCCATGCGCAAGAAAATGCTTCAGCCGTTCCAATACGATTTGGTGATAGTCCGGGTGAATTCGATCCAGAATCGCTGCGCCGACCAGTTTGTCGGGAGAGTCCGCCCCAAACATTCTTAAAGTAGCGGGGTTGGCATATATGAATTTACCGTCACGGTGAACAAATAGTGGATCGGGCGTCCACTCCACAAGAGTGCGGTAGCGTTGTTCGCTGTCAAGCAGGGCCGCATCGACTTGCTTGCGCTGCTCGATTTCCCGCTTGGCGTTTGACAAGGTTCTCTCGGTGCCCTGGATGATGTAATAGGTCAGACCGCTAGTGAATCCGAACAGGGCTGTGAATGTGATCCATTGCGTGACGCCAACATCGTAATCGGGTTGGCGCAGCCAGCCGGCATTCTCTGCCAGGATCAGCCCCCAAACCGCCAGGGAGGCGGCAGCCGTACCAATCAGAATGCCGCGCAGTTCAAAGAGCAGTCCTAGAAGTGGCCGCGCAAATTTGAACAATTTTTTAAGTGGAAACTCTGGGCATAAAGTCCTGACTATGTTGGTCAGGCAGATAGGAGTTTCCGATGGTCAAGAAATCAGCACGACGCACACGTCGTACCCATACACCGGCGT
>QYPX01000259.1 GCA_007280205.1 Comamonadaceae bacterium | reverse complement strand
GCACGGTGGGAAAGCATGGAGATGAAGGCATGATTGGCAAGTACGTGAAGAATCAAGGCGACGAATATCAACAACTACATTCGGATACGCAGCAGGGGCTGTTCTGAATACGCCGCCCCTTGGGGCGGGGATTTTTATTATAAACAATTCTTCTTGGTTAGTTCCGACTGCTACATCGCCTTGCTACAAAAGGCGAGTGTTTTATGGGCAGTCATCTTTGTTCGTCGCGGCGGGATTTGGTGGGCGCGGCTAGTCGTTCCGACAAGGCTACGGGAGGCCGCAGGACGAAGGGAATTCACCCGGTCGTGCCGCACTCATGAGCTTGCAATCGCCAAGTTGGTCACCGCTGTCTTTCTCGCCGACTGGCGACGCCTACTTTTGCGGCTAGAGTCAGTACCCATGAGTATCGATTTTCTGAAACTTGTCGAAGGATCGCCACTTCTCACTGGTGGGGGGTGGACGACATTGGCAGAGGCGGAAGGTCTGCTGGCATCAGTCAAAATCAGTTGCTGCGAGCTGCCGCAGGGGGTTCGCTGAAGCTGTTCTACCGTCTCGTGCAGGTGGTGGGCCATGATCTACCGTTTGACTCGCTGGAACTTACAAGTCCGGGGGCCTAAGTTTGGGCAATCAGCGCGCAAGTTGCTGCGGATGTAAGATCTTTTCAATAAATTAGTGCAAATTTTCTATAAATATGCAAGAATCTTTCCACTGAAATATAAAAGAGGACAAATGAACACACAAACTTCGCCCAAGGTTGACCCAGGCTACGTTCTCTCAAAAGCTACAGCTCGCGCGACCGATTTGTTGGGCCTGTCGGGTGCCGCGTTGGCTCGGATCATCGGTGTGAGCGAGCCGACTGTCTCGCGCATCCGCAAGGGTGAATACTCTCTTGACCCCGACTCAAAGGAAGGCGAGCTGTCCTTATTGTTGGTTCGGGTTTATCGCTCTCTGGATGCCCTGGTCGGGACGGACGATCAAAAGCGGAAGGATTGGATGCGGGGAATGAACAAGGCGCTGGGCGGCGTGCCCCTGCAACTCATTTTGCGACCTGATGGCCTAGTCGCGACCCTGAACTACCTTGATGGAATGCGGGCACCCGCGTGACCGACCCCGGATGGAGCACATCCTGGTTTGACAGCGGGGTTGCACAAAAAACAATGTTGGCTTGGCGCGGCGTTGAAGCGCAGCACGTAGTCTCAACGATGCGCTTGGTCGATGACACTGACGAGCAATATATGCTAGAACAACTTCTGGAGGCCAGCAAGCCACCCATGCCGGCAATGAAAGTGCCGAAGCACTACCTGCTTGCAACGCCATTTCGCTATCGACCACAACACCCCAGCCGTTTCCGGCGTGCGGGAACGCTCGGTCTCTGGTACGGTGCTGAGACGCTATATGCATCCTGTGCGGAGGTCGCCTATTGGCGCTATCGCTTCATCATGGACAGTGTGCCATTGTTGAACACAGACCTGCTTACTGAACATACTTTCTACCAAGCCAAGGTCGAGGGCCTTGCCATTTCCTTAATGGGCGCCCCGTGGGTTGCAGCTTCCGCGGCCTGGACGCATGGCAGTGACTACACCGAAACCCAGGCGTTGGCAGATGCTGCACGGGACAGGGGTGTGCAGTGGATTTGCTACGAATCCGTGCGAGCCCCTGCAGAGCAATGTGCTGCGGTCCTCGATGTCGAAGCACTGGAGATGGTAGATCAAGGCAAGACGCAACAAACGTGGCACTGCAAAGCAACACGGACATCAGTCATGATGATTCATGGCGCTGACCGCTACGTTTGGAATTTCTAGCTGGCCTTAGGCAAGGGTGATTGCTACAAAAGTCTGATACATAATCTGACCCTTATCTGGTGATCTAGAGGGGCCGAAAGTATTGGGTTCGATCCCCGCCAGCGCACCAGTCACTAACTCGACTAATCGTTCTTCGCGCCCTGATTGACCCAGTTCTTTAGCGTTTCGATGTCCGCCGCAGGCAGTTTTTCCTTGCCATGGGGCATCCGGATCGAAGGATGCGCGCGTCCCTCCACGAGCATGTTCAGGGCACTGGTGAAGGCATCGCCCGGCTTGACCAGTGGGCCAAATTTCCCGCCCTTCATCAGTGACGCGTAGTTGGTCGTGTCGAGCCCGCTGGCCTCAAAGCCGGGCTTGCCCGCTGCATGGCATTCGGAGCAGTTCTTGCTCAGAATCGGCTGAACGTCCTTGCTGAAGCTCACGCTCTTGAGCGAACAAGCCATCAGCATGGCTGCACCGGACAGCAGGGCAGCGCGCAGTATCAATTTATTGCACATATTGCTTTCTCCAGTTGACGCCGACATCTTACGGCCAGGCGTCGTAGATGACCAGAGAAATTGGCGCAACGCACAAAGAGCTTGCTAGCCGCGGGTTATACGGGTTACCCCAGGGACTTGCTTCGCTTCTGGGTTGATGCAGGTCAAAGAAGTAATTCAAAACACCTATAGCATTTGCCTTCCGGAGGCTGATATGTTCGAACAACCAATTAAGAATTTGATGGAGCGTAAGAAATTTCTTACCGCCCCCCCAGGGACCACTGTCAGCCAGGCTGCCAAGCTGATGGCAAGCAAGAACGTAGGCGCCATCCTGGTCGTTGAGAACGAGCACCTGATCGGCATTTTTTCCGAACGCGACGTGGTGTTTCGGGTGATCGCCCAAGGGCTTGATGCCAAGACCACCATCTTGTCCGAGGTGATGACTGCCGATCCCAAGTCGCTGGAGCCCGGCAAATCCTATGGTCACGCACTGCTTCTGATGCAGGAAAACGGTTTCCGTCATGTGCCCGTGGTCGAAAATGGGCGCCCTATCGGCATTGTCTCTTCACGCAACGCGATGGATCCGGACCTTGAAGAGTTCGTTTTTGAAGAGCGGCGGCGCGAACACCACCGTTAGGGCTTACCTCGCTTTTCAGGATTCGCACAGTCTGAGCAGCATGGCGTCACCGTAGCTGAAGAAGCGGTATTCCTGCGCGATGGCGTGGCGGTACAGCGCCATCACGTGCGCATGACCGGCAAAGGCGCTGACCAGCATCATGAGGCTGGACTTGGGCAGGTGAAAGTTGGTTATCAGCAAATTTACGATCTTGAACTCAAAGCCGGGTGTGATGAAGATCCGCGTTTCGGCGGCAAAGGCGGCTGGAACTGATTCATCGGTGCCGCCACCGCTCCGGGCGTTTGCCCACGATTCCAGTGCGCGCACACTGGTGGTACCCACGGCCACGACGCGCCCACCACGTGCACGGCAGTCAATGATCGCCTGCTGCGTGACAGAGGGGACTTCATACCACTCACTGTGCATTTGATGCTGGGACAGGTTCTCGGTCTTGACTGGCTGAAACGTGCCGGCGCCGACGTGCAGTGTGACCTGACTGCGCTGCACTCCGGCGGCGTCAAGTGCGGCGAGCAGTGCCTGATCAAAGTGGAGAGCCGCTGTCGGGGCTGCGACGGCACCAGGGTTCTTGGCGAACACGGTCTGGTAGCGCGCTGCATCTTCTGCATCGTCGCTGTGCTTGATGTAAGGCGGCAGTGGCACGTGGCCATGACGCTCCATCAGCGTCAGCGGGTCGTCGCCGGCGTCATTGGACAGAACCAGGCGAAACAGCGCGCCATCGGCATCCGGCCAGCGTCCCAACAGGGTGGCGCGCAAACCATCGTGCGTACCCGGCGCACCCAGCAAGGCCAGCGTGGTGCCGACTTCAGGCTTCTTGCTGACCCGCATATGGGCTGCCACCTGGTTGCCGCCGAGCACCCGCTCGATCAGTAGTTCAACTTTTCCGCCCGTGGGTTTTTCGCCGAAAAGACGGGCTTTGATGACCTTGGTGTCGTTGAATACCAGCAGATCGCCGGCGCGCAGCAGGCCGGGCAGATCCCGAAAGATCCGGTTCACCGGGGTTTCACCCGTGCCATCGAGCAGGCGTGAGCCGCTGCGCTCGGTTGCGGGGTGCTGCGCAATCAGGGTTTCTGGCAAATCGAAGTCGAAGTCGCTCAGCGAATAATGGCGACTGGCGTCAGGCAATGGTGCTGGCATGGTGCTTGAGGGTTGGACAAACCCGTACCAAGTTGGAAGAACAGAGGAGAATTGTCCCATGTCTGAACACCTGATCGATGGATAGCCGGCAAAATACCAACATGAAGCTGCAGGTTGCCAAACCGCCATCGCCGGCCATCAGCGGTCCACAAAAGGCGCTGCGCAAGCTGGGGCTGTTGCGGCCCATCGATCTGGCCTTGCATCTGCCGCTGCGCTACGAGGACGAAACGCGCATCGTCAGCTTGTGCGATGTGCGCGACGGTGATCTGGTGCAAATCGAGGGCGTTGTAACGGTTTGCGAGGTCCGTCAGCGAGGCCAGCGTCAGTTGCTGGTGACGCTGGCTGATGGTTCCGACACCTGCTTGCTGCGCTTTTTCAGTTTCTATGCCTCACAGCAAAAAGCGCTGGCCGTTGGGAACCGGATCCGGGCCCGTGGCGAGATCAAGGGTGGCTTGCTTGGCTGGCAAATGATGCATCCTTCCTTCAAGTCCGCGCAGGGTGACTTGCCGCTGGCGCTGACCCCCGTCTACCCGACGGCGGCAGGCTTGCCGCAGGCCTATTTGCGCCGGGCCGTGCAGGGCGGCCTGGCCCGTTCGGATCTGACGGATACCGTGCCAGCTGAAAATCTGTACGCCCTGGGGGCACAGCCCGCATGGAATCTGCGTCAGGCGCTGACTTTTCTGCATAACCCGACGCCTGACGTGGCATTGGCCACGCTGGAAGACCACAGCCACCCGGCGTGGCAGCGGCTCAAGGCTGAGGAGTTGCTGGCCCAGCAGTTGTCGCAGTTGCAGGCCAAACGTGAGCGCGCCGCTTTGCGCTCACCGGCGCTGAGTCCGCAGGGGAACGATGGTTCGCCCTTGCATCATCGCTTGCTGGCGGCGCTGCCGTTTCAGTTGACGCGGGCGCAGCGCCGTGTCAGCGAGGAAATCGCCTCGGATCTGGCCAGATCCATACCGATGCACCGCTTGCTGCAGGGTGACGTTGGCTCCGGCAAGACCGTGCTGGCTGCGCTGGCCGGCGCTCTGTGCATAGCCGCTGGCAGGCAATGCGCCCTGATGGCACCGACGGAGATTTTGGCTGAGCAGCATTTTCGCAAGCTCGTTGGCTGGCTTGAGCCGCTGGGCGTCAAAACCGCCTGGCTGACCGGCAGTCAGAAAATCAAGGAGCGGCGCGCCATGCTGGCGTTGATCGCCAGTGGCGAGGCCTCTCTGGTGGTGGGCACGCACGCCATCATCCAGGACAAGGTGGTGTTCAAGGATCTGGCTCTGGCCATCATTGACGAGCAGCACCGCTTTGGTGTGGCACAGCGCCTGGCGCTGCGCAGCAAGCTGCAGGGAGCCGTGCTGGAGCCCCATCTGCTGATGATGACTGCGACACCCATTCCACGCACGCTGGCCATGAGTTACTACGCCGATCTGGACGTCTCTACGCTGGACGAACTTCCACCGGGACGTACCCCCATCACGACCAAGGTGGTGAGCGACGGCCGGCGCGACGAGGTGATCAGGCGCATGCGGGATCAGCTCGCGCTTGGCCGGCAGGTCTACTGGGTCTGCCCCTTGATTGAAGAGAGCGAAGCGCTTGACCTGAGCAATGCGACGGCGACCCATGCCGAGCTCAGCACCGCCTTGCCGGAGGCGACAGTGGGTTTGCTGCACTCGCGCTTGCCCTTGGCCGAGAAGAGGGACGTGATGGCTTCGTTTACCAGTGGCCAGTTAGGCGTACTGGTCAGTACCACGGTGATTGAGGTCGGGGTCGATGTGCCCAACGCTTCCATGATGGTGATTGAGCACGCCGAACGGTTTGGCTTGTCGCAGTTGCACCAGCTGCGGGGTCGTGTCGGACGTGGCGCTGCGGCGTCTGCCTGCGTGCTGCTGTACTCCACAGGGGACGCGCCGCGTCTGGGTGAGATGGCGCGCGAGCGCCTGAAGGCCATGGCCCAAAGCAACGATGGCTTTGAGATTGCCCGGCGCGATCTCGAGATCCGCGGACCGGGCGAGTTTCTGGGTGCGCGCCAGTCCGGTGCGGCGCTGCTGCGGTTTGCCGATCTGCTCACCGATACCGCGCTGCTCGACTGGGCGCGGCACCAGGCACCCTTGCTGCTGGACCACTATCCCATGCTGGCGCGGCAGCACATCGATCGCTGGCTGGGGGCGCAACTAGAATACCTGAAGGCCTGAGCGTAGCTCGCCGGGACTCAACAAAAAATGACTCTGACTGAACTCAAATACATTGTGGCAGTGGCGCGCGAGAGGCATTTTGGCAAGGCGGCGGAAGCCTGTTTTGTCTCGCAACCCACGCTCTCGGTCGCCGTCAAGAAACTTGAAGAAGAGCTCGAGGTCAAGCTGTTCGAGCGCAGCGCCAACGAGGTTGCCGTGACGGCGCTGGGAGAGGAAATCGTGCGTCAGGCGCAAAGCGTGCTGGAGCAGGCCGCTGCGATTCGCGAAATTGCCAGGCGGGGCAGGAATCCACTGAGCGGGCCGCTCACGCTGGGTGTGATTTACACCATCAGCCCCTATTTGTTGCCCGACTTGGTGCGTCAGGTGATGGCGCGCACACCGCAGATGCCATTGATGCTGCAGGAAAACTTCACCGTCAAGCTGCTTGACATGTTGCGCACCGGCGAAATTGACTGTGCCATTCTGGCCGAACCGTTTCCGGACGCTGGCCTGGCCGTCGCGCCCTTGTACGATGAGCCCTTCCTGGCAGCCGTTCCGTCCGGCCATCGTCTGGCCGGGCACGAGCAGGTGACAACCGAGGAACTCAAGCAGGAGCCCATGCTGCTGCTGGGCAGTGGCCACTGTTTTCGTGATCATGTGCTGGAGGTCTGCCCGGAATTTGCCCGTTTTTCCAGCAACGCCGACGGCATTCGCAAGAGCTTTGAGGGCTCTTCCCTGGAGACCATCAAGCACATGGTGGCTGCCGGCATGGGCGTCACGCTGGTGCCGCGCCTGAGCGTGCCCAAGGAAGCTCTTGCCAGCAAGCCGCGACGCAAGCGTGATGAAGAGCCGCATATCAAGTACCTGCCGTTTGCTGGCGATCCGCCAACGCGTCGGGTGGTGCTGGCATGGCGGCGCAGTTTTACCCGCTACGAGGCGATTGCGGCCTTGAGAAATGCCATCTATGCCTGCGAGTTGCCGGGCGTGACAAGACTTTCCTGAGCTGCGACCAGTGAATTCCCTGAAGTTGCGGCTGAGCCTTTATCTGGATTTGATTCGCTGGAATCGCCCGGCTGGCTGGCTGCTGCTGCTCTGGCCCACCCTGAGCGCCTTGTGGGTTGCGGCCAACGGATTTCCGGGCTGGCATCTGCTGCTGGTGTTCACCCTTGGCACGATCCTGATGCGCAGTGCCGGTTGTTGTATCAACGACGTTGCCGACCGCGAGTTTGACCGGCACGTCAAACGCACGGCGGCGCGTCCGGTGACCACCGGCGCGGTGTCGGTCAAAGAGGCTTTGTGGCTGGGTGCAGGGTTGGCGCTGCTGGCTTTTGCCTTGGTGCTGACTACCAACGCCGTCACCATTGCCTGGTCGTTCGTGGCGCTGCTGATTACCCTCTTTTACCCCTATGCCAAACGCTTTGTTTCGATGCCGCAGGCGGTGCTGGGTGTGGCCTTCAGTTTCGGAATTCCGATGGCATTCTCAGCCGTGCAGGGGCAAGACAGCTGGAGCCTGGTGGCCATGCGCGCCAGCGTGCCCTGGCTGGCCTGGGTCTTGCTGCTGGGCAATCTGTTCTGGGTGCTGGCCTATGACACCGAATACGCCATGGTGGACCGCGACGACGACCTCGCGATCGGCATGAAAACGTCCGCCATCACCCTGGGTCGCTGGGACGTTCCAGTGATTCTGCTTTGTTATCTGGTTTACATCGTCAGCTGGGATGTCGCCCTGTCGGCCTATGCCCAGGGCACGCCGTTCTACGTTGCCGTGACGCTCGCTTTCGGGCAGGTTGCCTGGCATTACACCTTGATTCGCGAGCGCTCGCGCGACGGCTGTTTCAAGGCTTTCCGTTTGAACCACTGGCTTGGTTTCACCCTGTTTGCCGGCATCGCTGCCAGCTACGCGCTGCAATGAAAAAGCCGCCCGATGGGCGGCTTGGACCTGCAGGGCTTGCAAACGGCTTACTGAGACGCCGCGCCAGCCGATTTTTTGGCTTTTTTGGCCTTTGATTTCTTGGCTTTGGCCTTGGCTTTGCTGGCCTTCTTGGCTTTGGCCGGCTCAGCCTGGCTTGTGCCCTGGGCGGATGCGGGGCTGGAGATCAGGGCCAATGGCATGGCGATGATGGCGGCGCTGATGAGCGCGGTAAGAAGCTTTTTCATGTGGAGATCCTGTGGATGAAGCGGAAGTGATTCACTGTACCGTAACGTTTGCCCAGAGGCGGCGGTTGACGCTCAATCCGCGCCAAATTCGTCGCCCAGTTCCTTGGCCCGCTGGCGGGCCGCATAGATGGCGTTGATCAACTGAGCCTGCATGTCTTCGTCTTCCATGGAGGCGATGGCGGCTTCGGTGGTGCCGCCTTTGGAGGTGACGCGCTGGCGCAATACCTTGGGCGACTCACTGCTGGCCTGGGCCAGTGCTCCCGCCCCGACAAAGGTGGCGAGCGTCAACTGGTGTGCCTGCTCACGCGTCAGACCCATCTCGACGCCGGCCGTGGTCATGGCCTCCATAAAGTAAAAGAGGTAGGCCGGCCCGGAGCCCGAGAGCGCCGTGACCACATCGAGTTTCTCTTCCGCATCCAGCCACACAAACTCACCGGTACTGGCGATGACTTCGCCAACCCAGGCTTTGTCGGCAAGGCTCACCGGCTCGCGTGCGAACAGGGCGCTGATGCCTTTGCCTATCAGGGCCGGCGTGTTTGGCATGGCGCGCACAATGCGCTCGGTCCCGAGCCAGCGTGCGATGCTGTCGCTGCGAATGCCCGCTGCCACACTCAGATGCAGGGCGTCTTGGGTGTGGGACTGAACCTGCTTCGCGGCTTGCCTGAAGGCCTGGGGCTTGACCGCCCAGACCACCAGGTCGGCCGCGCTCAAGAAGGAGCCGGCCTGCGCCTGCACCGTCAGACCGAAGCTGCTCTGGAGTTTTTCCTGGGCCGGGGTAAAGGGCTCCACCACGTCAATTTGACTCGGTGAAAAACCCTGACCCAGCAGGCCGCCGATGATGGCACTGGCCATATTGCCGCCGCCGATGAATGCAATGCGTTTGCTCATGATTTTTCTTCCCACAATGCGCCGTTTGAAGTCCCAAGTCTAAAGGACGGCCTGCCGGACTGCGTGCTCCCATTGCTCCATCAACTCGGTGGCACGGCTGGTGGCGAGTGTGGGCAGGAAGCGCCGCTCGACTTGCCACAAATCGGTCAGTTCGTCGGTGCTCCTGTAGACGCCCGTGGCCAGACCGGCCAGATAGGCTGCACCCAGTGCGGTGGTTTCGGTGATGGCCGGCCGGACCACCGGAATACCAAGCAGATCGGCCTGGAACTGCATCAAAAGGTCATTTACGCAGGCACCACCGTCCACCCGCAGTTCGCTTACCCGGGAGCCGCCGGCCTCGACCGCATCGCGGCTCATGGCATGCAGCAAGGCGGCGCTCTGAAAAGCGATGCTCTCCAGTGCGGCGCGGGCAATATGTGCAAGACTGCTGCCGCGCGTCAGGCCGGTGATGGTGCCGCGCGCATCGGGCTTCCAGTAGGGCGCGCCGAGTCCGGTAAACGCCGGCACCACCATCACGCCACCCGAATCCGGCACACTTTGCGCCAGCTTTTGCACTTCGGCGCTGTGGGAGATGGCGCGCAAGCCGTCGCGCAGCCATTGCACCACGGCGCCGCCGATAAAGACGCTGCCTTCCAGCGCGAACTGCGTGCGCTCTGTGGTTTGTGCTGCGCTGGTGCTGATCAGCCCGTTGCTGGAGGTCTCGAACTTGCCTCCGGTGTGCATCAACATGAAGCAGCCGGTGCCATAAGTGTTCTTCACCATGCCGGCCTTGAAGCAGGCCTGGCCGAACAAAGCGCTTTGCTGGTCACCGGCGACACCACCGATGGCAATGCTGTGCCCGAGCAAGTCAGCTCTGACCTCGCCGTACAAGGCGCTCGACGGCTTGACCTTGGGCATCAAATTGGCGGGGATGTCCAGTGCCTGCAGCAGTTCGCTGTCCCAATGGTTGCTGTGGACGTTGAACAGCATGGTGCGGGATGCGTTGCTGACATCAGTGGCGTGAACCGCGCCACCGGTGAGTTGCCATATCAGCCAGCTATCGACCGTGCCAAAGGCCAATTCACCGTCTTGAGCCTGCTGGCGTGCTCCGGGCACGTGATCGAGCAGCCATTGGAGCTTGGTGCCAGAAAAGTAGGCGTCGACCAGCAAGCCGGTCTTGGCCTGAATCGTTGCTGCCAAGCCGCGTTCTCGCAGTTCCAGGCAGGCCGGCTCGGCCCGGCGGTCCTGCCACACGATGGCGTTGTGAATCGGCAGTCCGGTCGAGCGGTTCCAGAGCACGGTGGTTTCACGCTGGTTGGTGATGCCGAGGGCGCGCACCTGGCGCGCTGAAATGCCCGCCTTCTGCAGGGCTTCGCGCGCCGTGGCCAGCTGCGTGCGCCAGATTTCCAGCGGGTCGTGTTCGACCCAGCCCGGTTGCGGGTAGATTTGCGTCAGCTCCTGTTGCGCCATCGCTTTGATTTTCCCGGCAGCGTCAAACACGATGCTGCGGGAGCTGGAGGTGCCCTGGTCCAGGGCGAGCAGGTAGGTCATGGGATACTGCCGGAATGGGAATGGAGAAGCATTATTAATCGAGATGCAATCTTGCCGAAGTCGACGCAAGCCGGACCGCAATTTGCGAAAATCCCCTTCATGTCCAGCTATCCGCAAGCCATTCCGACCCGCCGAGATGAATTGACCACCCGTCTGGCTGCGGACTGCCACTACGACATCGCCATCGTCGGTGGGGGCGCCACCGGTTTGGGCGTGGCACTCGACGCCGCCGCGCGTGGTTTCAAGGTGGCGCTGGTCGAGTCGCACGATTTTGCCAAGGGCACGTCTTCACGTTCTACCAAACTGGTTCACGGCGGGGTGCGCTATC
>QYPX01000245.1 GCA_007280205.1 Comamonadaceae bacterium | reverse complement strand
GACCATCGGCATCGATCAGTGGCGCAGCCTGGCCCTGGCCGGCGGCGACGATTACGAGTTGTTGTTCAGCGCTCCCGCTTCGACCCGCGCGCAAGTAGCGCAAGCCGCCGAGTCGAGTCAGACTGCCGTCACGCGGATCGGCACCATCGAGCGGGAAAGCGGCTTGCGTCTGGTCGATGCGGACGGCCGGAAGTTACCCAACAACTACAGCTCGTTTGACCACTTTGCGTGATTTTTATACAATCTGAATATTATTTATTCAATTTGTATGAATTTGTTTTCCCGAGACTTGTCCGTTGCGCTGCAGCGCATGGCACTGCAGTTTCCCATCGTGGCTGTGACAGGCCCGAGGCAATCGGGCAAAACCACACTGGTGCGGCAGCTGTTTGGCGACAAGCCCTACGTGTCCCTGGAAGACCCGGTAGAGCTGAGCTTCGCGCAAACTGACCCGCGCGGCTTCTTGCAACGATTTGCGCGCGGCGCCATCTTCGACGAGGCCCAGCGCTGGCCCGACCTGTTTTCACACTTGCAAGGCATGGTGGATGCCGAGCGCGTGCCAGGTCGCTTTGTTCTGACCGGATCGCAACAGTTCGGACTCATGGCGGGTATCACGCAGTCGCTGGCTGGGCGCGTTGGGCTCGCCCGCTTGCTGCCCTTGGCCCTGTCGGAGATAAAACCGGGGATCAGCGATGACCTTCACACCCATCTTTGGCGCGGCGCCTATCCGGCACTTTGGCAAAGCCAGTGCAGCGTCATGGACGCCAGCGACTGGTTTGGTTCCTACGTTCTCACCTACATCGAACGCGACGTGCGCCAGCTCCTGCAGGTACAAAATCTCACTACGTTTCAACGCTTTGTGCGCTTGTGTGCGGGGCGCAGTGGCACCTTGCTGAACCTGGTGTCACTGGCCACGGATGCGGGCATCAGTCACACCACGGCGCGGCAATGGCTCTCGGTGCTGGAATCCAGCGAACTGCTGTTCTTGCTACCGCCCTACCATCGCAATTTCGGCAAACGCCTCGTCAAAGCGCCCAAGCTGTACTTCACCGACACCGGCCTTGCCGCCTGGCTGGTCGGCATCCGTGACCCCCAGTTGTTGGCCATTCATCCAATGCGGGGCGCCCTTTTTGAGACCTGGGTACTTAACGAATTTCGCAAGTATCGGCTGAACCAGGGCTTGCCCACCGACCTCTATTTCTGGCGCGACAACAATGGACTGGAAGCCGATCTGGTGTTTGAAACCGAAGACGGCCTGCAGTGTGTTGAGATCAAGTCCAGCCAGACCATTACGACAGACCTGGTACGCGCCGGTCAGCGCGCCTCCCGCTTTGTGACCGAACCCGCACCCGCGCCCTGGCTCATTCACGGCGCGACAGATAACTACACCCGTGACGGCGTGCGCTGCATCAGTTGGCAGCGCTTTGCCGATCCGCAGCAGGCTTAGGGCGGCACAGATAATCGCGTCATGCCCGAGAACCCGTCCCCCGTTGAATATCCGATACGCCCCAGTGCACGCTTCCTGCTGGAGCAACCGGCGCACCTGATCGCGCTGGGTTTTGGCTCGGGCTTGAGCCCGGTCGCGCCCGGTACCGCCGGCACCCTGTGGGCGTGGGCCGCCTTCACCGTCCTGCAGCCCTGGATGAACGAGCTGCTATGGGCATGGGTGATCGCTGCCGCCCTGCCTATGGGCTGCTGGGCTTGCAGCGTCTGCGCCAGGAACATGCGCACGGCCGACCCCGGCAGCATCGTCTGGGATGAGATCGTTGCCTTCTGGCTGGTGCTGTGGCTGGTCACGCCCACCGGCTTTTCTGGCCAGTTGCTGGCTTTCGCCCTGTTTCGCTTTTTCGATGCCGTCAAGCCGGGCCCGGTGGGATGGGCTGACGCTTTGTTTCATCGTCTCGATACCGTCAATGACCGCTACGCCTGGCGCAAGGCCGGTTTTGGCATCATGCTCGACGACCTGGTGGCGGCCGCCTGCACGCTGCTGGTCATCGCGACCTGGAGATTCTTTCAATGAGTACTGCAAGCGAGGGCAAGGAACCGTCGACATCGGCGCAAGTGGATTCGCTGGCCCGCCTGCTGCTGGAAAGGAAACTGATGCTGGTCACGGCCGAGAGTTGCACCGGCGGCCTGATCGCCGCCGCCTGCACCGATCTGGCCGGCTCCAGCGCCTGGTTCGAGCGCGGCTTTGTCACCTACTCGAACGACGCCAAGATGGAACTGCTGGGCGTGGAGGAGCGCCTGCTGCGCCGGGCCGGTGCCGTCTGCGAAGGCGTGGCACGCGCGATGGTGACAGGCGCACTGGCGCACTCGAAGGCGCAGGTGGCGGTGGCCGTGACCGGTGTGGCTGGCCCCACCGGCGGCAGCGCGTCCAAGCCCGTGGGCACGGTCTGGTTCGGCTTTGCCGTGCCGGGTCAGGTCGTCACAGAAAAATGTCACTTTGATGGTGACCGCGCCGCAGTGCGTGCGGCTACTGTGCGGCATGCCTTGGCCCGACTCCTGGAATTGCTGGCCTGATCCCGCGGCCGTCATCATCGCGATTGCAATTTCCGTCATCGCGAGGCCGCAGGCCGTGGCGATCCATGTCACCGGCCTTCACGCGCTATCGCAAACGCCAAGTAATCCACCAGCCGCTTGTCTTCCGTCACCGCATCATGCGGCACCAGCAGGTATTTCCAGGGCTTGGTGCTGTGGGTCCGCGCATGGTCTGAGGCGTGCTTGCACCACAGGGCGCCCGCCTCGGCTTTGGCCTTGACCTCATCGGTGCCCATTTCATTGCGCGCCTTGGTCTCGCACATCAGCAGGTAGTGCGCGGTTTCCGCGACAAAGTCGGGCACGTACTCGGGCTGCTCCACGCCGAGCTTGTAGAAAACCTGAAACTGCCCCTTGGCGGGCTTGAACCACTTGTCGGCATCGCGTTCCAGAATCACGGCAAAGCGGCGCTCGGTGTCGGAGTCAAATTTTTGCAATGGGTACAGGCAGCGCGAGAAATGACCGAACACCATCTGCTTGATGCGGCTCGGCTCATCCACCGTCTGGCGGTAATCGCGCACCGTCTGGCCGGCGCCCACGGTGTAGGTGGGTTCC
Organism: Comamonadaceae bacterium; assembly: GCA_007280205.1. Taxonomy (GTDB): domain Bacteria; phylum Pseudomonadota; class Gammaproteobacteria; order Burkholderiales; family Burkholderiaceae_C; genus Rhodoferax. The sequence continues at coordinate 5,686 of QYPX01000245.1, read as the reverse complement.
TTCAGCGCCGTAAAGCCGCGCCGCACCTCGACCGCGTATTCGGTGGCCGATTCATAAAAGTGAACCATCATCTGCGCATGGATGTTCTTCGCGATCAGTTGCCGGTCCAGGTCCAGCACATTGCGCACCTCTGCTTCATCCGCCAGATAACCGCGCAAGTGCGCCACCATCTGTCCCGCCAACTCGTACAGCAAGTCGGCGTGTACGGTGTAGTCGATGTCGTCAAAGTCGATCAGCGCGTGGACGATGTAATCCTCCAGCCGCTGTTCCGTTCTCCCGCTTTGCGCAGACAACGTGAACTGTTCATGTGTGCGCAAGGCCTGCCCCACCAGAGAGCGGTCCTTGGGCTGCAGGTGCAGGCCGGCTACATCGAGCTTGAACGGCTTGAAGCCGCTGGTCACCACGCCCTTGGGCACAACGGCAATGCGTGGGATGTCTATGGTTTGCTTCACCACCACTTCGACCGTGCGCCGCACCACGTCGGTCAAATTCAACTCCGTCTGGGCATCCGTGCCGGTGAGCAAAGTGGTCTGCACGGGCGGCAGTCGTTCTTTCACCGCCTCGGCAATACGCGCTTGCAATTCGGGTGTCAACAACGCTTGGCGCGTGGGTGCGTCCTGCGGCCGCACTTCGTACTCGGCTAATACCTGCATGACCGCATGCGCGGCCTGCCGCTCGTGCGCGGTGGTGAACATCGGCGGCGTCACCGGCAAACCGCTGGCCGCAGCCTGGGCAGCGGCAACGGGTTCCGACCCGTCCGCACCTTGGCTCAGCCCCAAGGCACCCGCCAGATTGGGCTGCACCGTCACGCTCTGCATCCGGTCGTCGCCCGCATCGGGCGCTTCCAGAATCAAGGTCTTGAGCTTGATCGGTGAATCAGCCCGGTTCGCATCGTCAATGATCTCCTGAAACCGGTCGTGCGCAATGATGCTGAGCCGGTCCACCGCTGCGTTTTGGGTGCGCTTGCCATAGGGCAGGCGCAGGCCGCGACCAATGGATTGCTCCACCAGCGTGCGCGCATTGGCAGCACGCAGCGGCACGATGGTGTAGAGGTTGGTCACGTCCCAGCCCTCTTTGAGCATGTTGACGTGAATCACAATCTCGGTCGGCTCGTCCACACTCTCCACGGCCAGCAGGCGGCGAATCATTTCCTCTTCGTCGGCGCCACTCTTGCTGCTGTCCACCTGAATCACCTTTTGGCTGTAGCGAGCGCCAAAGAAGGCATCAGACTGCAACAGCGCCAGCAAAACACCCGCGTGCGTGGTGTCGCGCGCAATCACCAGCATGAAGGGCTTAACCTCTTTCACGCCGTTGCTGCGGGCATAGGTTTTGAGCTCCACCTTGGTCGCTTCGTGCATGCGCACGCCGTCTTGCAGCTAGACGCGCTCCACCTCTTCAGGCGGCATGTTCTTCGCATCAAAATTGCGCTGCGTCACCACGGCGGGCTCTTTCACAAAACCATCTTCCATGGCGCGGGCCAGCGGGTAGTCCATCACCACGTTTCTGAAGGGCACCGGCCCTTTGGTGCTCTCCACAAAGGGCGTGGCCGTGAGCTCCAGCCCCATCAGCGGCCGCAGCTCGTTGATGGCCCGCACGCCGGCGCTGGCGCGGTAGCGGTGCGACTCATCCATCAGCAACACCAGATCCGGCAAAGCCGCCAGGTAGTCAAAATAGCTCTGCCCGATGTACTCACTCAGGCGCTTGATGCGCGGCGCCTTGCCACCGCGCACCTCCGAAGTGATCTTGGCGATGTTGAAGATGTTGACGGTGACGGGCGAGAGCAAATCGCCCAACGCCTGGGCGCGCTCTTCGTAGTTGTCGCCGGTGATGATCTCGGGCGGGTAAGCCGCAAACTCGGCCACACCCCTGAACACGTACTTGGGCGTGTTGGGCGTGAAGTCGGCAATCAGCTTGTCGTAAATCGTCAGATTCGGCGCCAGCACAAAAAAGTGCTTGATACCATGCGCCTGAAACAGGTAGCTGATAAAGGCCCCCATCAGCCGCGTCTTGCCAACACCGGTGGCCAGCGCAAAACACATCGACGGAAAGTCGCGCTCAAAGTCTTGCAGCGTGGGGAACAGACCCTTGAGCGTGTGCAGAATGGCCGCCACCTCCGCCGCGTCGCGGTTCGGGAGCAGCATGGCGGGTGACGCCTCAATCGCGCTCGCCAGCTTGGCCAGCGATTCGGTTTGTGGCGGGCGCAAGCTCAAGCGGCCCACGATGGCGTTGACTTCGCGCTGGCTCATGGCGTGGTTTTCTGCTGTGGCGACACACGTACCACCTGGCCGGAACGCACCACGATAAGGTCTGTGCCGGTCTGCTGCGCAACCTGACGCGCACGGAGCGCTGCCCGACGAATCGCCAGTAGCGACCCCTTCAAGTCAGTATCCGCACCGGGCAGCATCTCGCCATAGCTGGGCACCGGCTCATTCACGTGCTTGGGTGTTGTCATGGCTTACCGCTCCAGTCCATCAATAGGGGTTCGTCGCCCGAGTTGTCATACAGAACCCACTGGTCCACCAAAGTCCGATAAACATCGAAAAACAATTGTTTACCAGCGTCGAAGCGACGACGAATCGTGGCCTCCGGAATGTCATGCCCACCTTGACGGACTCGCTCGGCCACACGTTGAACCGCGATATCCGCAGAGGTCAGACTCAAAAAGAACAACTCAACGCGATAGCCCAACTGCCGCCATTGCGGAATCTGACGTGCGTATGCCCTGCCGGACAAGGTGGTTTCAAATGCAAAACTCTCCAGCCTGGCCACATGCTGCGCGATGGCATCCAGCATCAATCGCCCGGCCTGGATGGCCGCACGCTCCGGGGCAAAGGGAGAGAGCCCGGCGGCAATCAAGTCGGCGTTGACGAAGACTGGGCAACCTGCCTCGTGGGGCAAGAACTCCCGCGCAAATGTCGTCTTGCCCGCGCCATTAGGCCCGGCAATGATGATGATCTTGGACTGCGTCATGCCCCCTCCCCGGTGGCAGCACCAAACAAATCCTCCTGCGCGGGTGGCGTATCCACCTTCTTCTGCGCCATCGGCAGGTTGGCCACGTTCAGGCTGTAGTCGTCATGGCCCCACTCGCAGCGGTCTTTCACCATCTTGGGGATTTTCTTGAGCGTGAGGTTGGGCCAGCGCTGGGCGGCCTGCGCGGCGCTCACACCGCGGTAAGCGCCGCAGCACACCAGCAGGCTGCGCGGGTTGTTGGGGTCGGTGCCTACCTCATCACTGAGTGCCTCCAGTTGTTCAGGCCCCAGCGTTTGCGTGGTCACGTAGATAAAGTCACTCTCGCTGCTGCGCCCCTGCTGCCACCACAGCAGCTCGGACGGCGCGTAGGCAAAGCCTTCGAGCTTGCACATGGCCGCAGACAGCATGGCCGCGTCGTACTCGGGGTTGATGACCAGATTGCCCCAGCCGTCGGTGGCCAGCAGCGTGGGCGCCAGTTCGTAATAGCGAAAGCCACCACCACCCTGCCAACCGGTGGCCTGCGTTACGCCCCCAGGGTCTTGCCCGTCAATGACTTTTTGCACACGCGGCACGATGTGCGTGTGGCAATGCTCGCCCAGTTCCACCATGATCCAGCGCCTACCCATCTTGTGCGCGACCGCGCCAGTGGTGCCAGAACCGGCGAAGGAATCGAGGACGAGGTCGCCGGGGTTGGTGGACATATCTAGGGCACGGTGAATCAAGTCTTCCGGTTTCGGTGTATCGAAAACTCCCTCCTCGCCAAATAAGACTTTCTGATGGGCTTTAGTTTGCCGAGTTGTATCCAAATCGCTCCAAATGGTTGGATGAGGACGCGATGGGCTTGTGGGCGCATATTCACGGGTGTAGGGAACCCACCTCTTTCCGACGCCATCGTCACGTAGTTTCCACACCAGTTCGTTCTTGGCAATGAGATCAGCAACACCTGCGCTGCCCATTGCCCATCGGGCCTCTCTTCCATCATCGTGAATGGGCAAGACGTCGATGCCATCGGGTGCGGTGATTGGGAAAAACATTGATGGACGATCCGCCCGCAGACTATTCTTTCCGTTTTTCTTCAATAGACGATCACGATATGGCCGATCCGACTCGGAGTCAGCGGGACGATAAGCATCAAGAATTGATTCATCGAAACGTTGCTTGAACTTCGCTGCATTTGGTCTTTTGCTAATGCAAAAAACGTATTCGTGGTCCGGAGTTATCGCCACCTTGTTGTCGTTCGGACTATCTACTTTCTTCCAGATAAACGAGGCAACAAATGAACCCCGTCCAAACACCTCATCACACACCACCTTGAGGTAATGCGCCTCGTTGTCGTCAATCGTGATCCACAACGACCCATCGTCAGACAGCAAACGCCGAATGATCTCCAACCGATCTCGCATCAGCCCCAGCCAAATCGAATGTTCCAGCCCGTCGTCGTAGTGCGTGAACGCGCTGCCGGTGTTGTACGGCGGGTCGATGAACACGCACTTCACCTTGCCCGCAAACTCCGCCTCCAGCGCCTTCAGCGCCAACAGGTTGTCGCCCTTGATGAGCCGGTTATCAAACAGGTCCTTGTCCGTAACCCGCTGCTTCGAGTGGTAACTGCGCTTCGGGTCTTCCAGCAAAATGCGCGGTTCCAGCCGGGGACGCTGGTCCTTGCCGATCCAGGTGAGTTCAAGTTTCGCCTGCGCCATCAGATAACCCAGTCAGCAAATGACCCATCGGGAATATTTGTCATAACGCTACGCCCAATGTGGCAGACCCCTTGTGGACAACGCCTAGAGCGCGGTCCACAAAGGTTTTCAATTCGGTTGCGACCACTGCAACGGCATCAGCGCCGCCGTTGGTGTCGTGATGAAACTGTCCTGCGTACCCATTGATTTCATTCAATTCGTCTACCAAATCTTGAGCATGGTGAAGAGGGCTTGAAACTGAAGCGTTTCGAATTAGTAGTACAACCTCCCCAAAGAGAAGTTCCCTTGGCACCACACCTGGAAACCTTCGGTGGAGATAGCCCTCAAGCATCGGCCTAATGGCTTTTGCCACCGACCTTAACTCACCTCCGCTACCTGCGACAAACTCGTTGAGTAATCGGTGGTGTTGAAAATAGGCTGATTCACATTCTTTCTCCAGGTCTAGTGGTGCGAAGCCCGTGTAATCACACGCAGAAAGAGCTAACTGAAAGATGGCTATCTGGGCAGATTTGTCCCCTTTAAGTAAAGCATCCCGAAGATCACGGATAAAGTAAAGGTCGTGCGCGAGGACGACGAGCTGCGCCGCCTTGGTGTGAATCTCCTTTAGTACGGCCCGGGTGTGATGTTTGCGGTTCATGTCCAAGCTGCACATGGGGTCATCAATGACTACTGTTCTAGTCGCGAGCTTGGGGTCGGTCAACGTGCTTGCGATGAAGAACGCAAATGCCAACGTCCGCTTGTCACCTTCACTCAGTGCAGTCGCAAAAGAAGGCGGTCCACCCTCGACCGAAACATCTTTACCGCGAAGCAGTAAGCCGTATTCACTTCGAGGTGCAGCACCTCGAAAATTGGCGCCCATGCCTCTAATAGCAAAAGACGCGCCGAATTTCTGCAGTAACAAATTGATGACCTTCTCGTATTTTTTTAAGGTTGCGTTCATCAACGCGTCGAGATGTTCGGGCGTCCAGCCCCGGCCGGCGATGGCACGCGCCGTCTCGATCTGCTCGCGGATCTGCTCG
>QYPX01000078.1 GCA_007280205.1 Comamonadaceae bacterium | reverse complement strand
TCTGTAGATGTGCAGTCTGTTCCGAGTTTTACAGCCACTTCGAAGAACGCAAATGCAGGAATACCGTTTATCAAGGAAGATAACCAAAACCACGAAAACCAAAAACCGTTGCTTGACTTTGTGGGAAGTCCCTGTAAAAGGGGGAGGCCGCAGGCCGGAGGACATTCGCGGAGGCACCCATTGCGTCGCCCTCGGCCCACAGACGTCTGCCCTCCAGTTCCAGACTCGCGAAAAAACTCTGCATCAAACGGTATCGCGAATGACAGAACTCTCAAGAAGTACCCGGTTGATGAAGCGTGACCGGAATACGCTGACGCCCGAAGTTGCCGCACTGCGCATCAAAGCGTCCGGCCAACGCCGTACCGCAGTTAGTGCATCGGCCCTCAGAATCAACACGGTAATGGTTGATCTGGTACCAGTCGCGCACGATCAGCGGCGATTGGCAATTCGCGCAATAAGTGGTATCGCCCGCCTCATGGCGCACATTGCCGGTGTAAACAAAGTGCAGTCCCTCTTGCAATGCGATGTTGCGCGCCCTGACCAGGGTTGCCAGTGGTGTCGCGCTCACATCAGGCATTTTGTAGTCCGGATGAAAGGCCGAGAAGTTCAGCGGCACATCGCGCCCCAGATGCTGCACGATCCAGCGACACATGGCGGTCAGTTCGGGGTCTGAATCGTTGTAGCCCGGAATCAGCAAGGTGGTGATTTCAAACCAGACGCTGGTCTCGTGGCGCAGGTAAACCAGGGTGTCGAGCACCGGCTGCAGATGCGCGCCCGTGAGCTTGAAATAGAAATCGTCGGTGAAGGCTTTCAGATCGACGTTGGCTGCGTCCATCTTGCTGAAAAAGTCGCGCCGCGCCTGTTCGTGCAGATAGCCCGCGGTTACCGCCACCGTCTGCACGCCGAGCGCGTGGCAGGCATCGGCCACATCCATCGCATACTCGGCAAAAATCACCGGGTCGTTGTAGGTGAAGGCGACACTCTTGCAACCGTGTTGCCTGGCGGCGTCGGCAATCGTTTCGGGTGAAGCCTGATCCATCAGCCGGTCCATGTCGCGCGATTTGCTGATGTCCCAGTTCTGGCAAAACTTGCAAGCCAGGTTGCAGCCCGCAGTACCGAAGGACAAAACACTGCTGCCCGGATAGAACTGGTTCAGCGGTTTCTTTTCGATCGGATCGATGCAAAAGCCCGAAGAGCGGCCGTAGGTGGTCAGGATCATCTGCTCGCCCTGACGCGCGCGCACAAAGCAGGCGCCGCGCTGGCCCTCGTGCAGCTTGCAGTCGCGCGGGCACAGGTCGCACTGGATGCGCCCATCCTCATGCTTGTGCCAGTAGCGCGCCGGGTAAGCGGATGACTGCATCATGTCGGCAAAGCCTCCTGCCACTTGGCGACGCTGTAGCGTTGCAGTTGGACGGCCGGGTCCCAGAAATCGGCTGTCAGGCCGGCCTTGCGCTTGAGTTGCGCCATGAACTCGGCTGCGCCCGGCAACTGCTCCCAGACCTGAGGCAGGAAGGTGCTGCGATGCCGGCCGAACGAAAACACGAGGCCATCGATGCCAGGGCGCAGCTGCGCCAGCGCATCGGCTTCGCTGGCAAAGTGCATTTCCTGCAGCGGCGAGAGCAGCGACACCTCGACGCGCGTCACGCCAAGCTCGCCCGCCGTCAAGGGTGTAAAGCGCGGATCCTGCAGCGCGGCAGCAACGGCGTTGGCCTTGACATCGGCCAGCAGCGAGCGCCGCGCTTCCAGCGAGCCGATGCAGCCGCGCAGTTGCCCGCGCTGCGTCAGCGTGACAAAGCAGGCACCGGGCTCCTGCAAGCACGACGCATGTTCAGGCGCCTGAGCGCCAAGGCCTAGCGCGCTGGCGATGGCGGCGCGCGCAATCGGCAGCAGGAGTTCGCCAACCGATGGCTCGGTGAACGCGAAGGACGCATAACCAACCACGCGCGCCTTGTCACCCGCACTGTCGCCGGAGTTGCACAGACCCAGCAGTTCCGGCCTCAAGCCGTGGCGCTGCGCCGCCAGCAGCAGTCCATTCACCGGTGTTGCGCCACAGGCCTGCTGGTGTGTGATAACGCTCTGGAAGTTCATGATCTGCTGCGCCGTCTGACGGTCTATCGCCTGCGCCTGGGTGTAGGGCAGGAAGTGCGAGAGGTCGGAGCTGATCACGATCAGCGTCTCCGCGCCGCCCCAGAGCGCCTCCAGCACCTCTGCCACCTCGGTGGCGCTGGCGTCACCCACCGCCAGGGGCAGCAACCTGAAGTCTTTCAGCACCGTCTGCAGAAAGGGCAAATGCACTTCCAGCGAATGCTCCTGCGCGTGCGCTGCCGCGTTGACCACGACTTGAGGCAGCGCGGCAATGGCCGAGCGCGCCTGCTGGTCAATTTCAACTTCTCCCAACGGAGTCGCAAAAAAGTCTGAATCGGGCAAGGCCAGCCCACGGACCGGCACCCGGTGTACCGGCCCGAGCAGGACCACACGCCGGATGCTGTCACGAAGTTTGAAGAGTCGCCCGTAAGCCAGCGCGGCCGTCGCGCCGCTGTAGATGTAGCCGGCGTGCGGCACGATGAGGGCCTTGGGGCTGCGTGCATCGGCTGGCGGCCTGCCGGCAGCCAGCAGTGCCAGCACATCCTGCGTCAGGATCTGCTGTTGTGCCGGATAGAAAGCGCCGGCAACAGCGGCCGAGCGGACCTTGTGCATGGATACCTCCAGGGCTTTGAATCTTTGCTACAGTGCAGCGGGTGATTTGCGATTTCAACACTTTACCTTGATTGCGCCCCGCAAGACTGCCGACAGCTTGGACCTGCGCGCCTTGATCGCGATCCTGCTCGGCGTGGCGCTGGCCTCACTCGACACCGCCATTGCCAACACCGCCCTGCCCGCGATTGCGGCCGATCTGCAGGCTTCACCGGCTGCCTCGATCTGGGTCATCAACGCCTATCAGCTGGCCATCGTCGCTACCCTGCTGCCGTTTGCTGCGCTCGGTGATCTGCTGGGGCCGCGGCGCGTCTTTCTGGCCGGTCTGGCCTTTTTCACGATCGCTTCACTCGGATGCGCTTTTGCCAGCACGCTGCCTGCGCTGGCCGTCGCGCGCGCCTTGCAGGGCATTGGCGCCAGCGGCGTCATGAGTGTCAACATCGCGCTGATCCGGCTCATCTTTCCTGCCTCACGCCTGGGTCGCGGCGTTGGCCTGAATGCGCTGGTGGTGGGCGTCTCGTTTGCTCTCGGTCCGACCGTCGCCTCGCTGATCCTGTCAGTGGCCAGCTGGCCCTGGTTGTTTGCCATCAACGTGCCGCTGGGCATGTTGGCGCTGGGCTTTGCGCTGCCGGCCTTGCCGCGCGCGGCCACTCGCGGTCATGGCTTTGACTGGCTCAGCGCCGTGCTGACAGCGCTCAGCTTTGCCGCCCTGGTACTGGCGCTGGGTGCTGCGGCGCAAAGGGAGCCGCCTTCCATGGCGCTGACGGCACTCGGCGTGGCGGTGCTGGCAGCCGCTCTGCTGCTCTGGCGTCAAGCCGGCCACCCGGCGCCCATGCTGCCAGTGGATCTGCTGCGCCGCCCGCTGTTTGCGCTCTCGGCCATCACTTCCATGGCCTCTTTCACGACGCAGGGCCTGGCTTTCGTCGCTCTGCCTTTCTATTTCGAAGAGGTACTGCAGCGCAACCCGATCGAAACCGGTTTTCTGATGACGCCCTGGCCGATCGTGGTGGCACTGGCCGCACCGATTGCCGGGCGCCTGTCAGACCGCTACCCACCGGGCTTGCTGGGCGGTTTCGGACTCCTGCTGCTGAGTTCGGGTCTGGTCTCTTTTGCCCTGTTGACCAGCCATCCGTCGACCACCGTCATCGTGCTTTGCATGGCGCTGTGCGGTGTCGGTTTTGGTCTGTTCCAGGCACCCAATATGAAAGCCCTGATGTCGAGTGCGCCGACCGAGCGTAGCGGCGGCGCCAGTGGCGTCATCGCGATGGCCCGGCTGCTTGGTCAGACCACCGGCGCAGCCCTGGTGGCACTTTGCTTTGGTCTGGCTGGCGCGCGCGGCCCGGTGCTGGCGCTGGGACTGGCGGCGGGCTTTGCTGCTTTGGCGTCGGTCACAAGTTTTGCACGGCTCTGGACCAGGTAATCCAGCGCGCCAGGGCAAACCGGCTAACATGCGGCAGCCCCAAGCCGCGCCCCAACCCAAAAGTCCCCACCCCATGTCTTTTCAAGAGCTCTATCAAAGAAAACGCGCCAGCCCTGAAGACGCCATCCAACTGCTCAGAAACGGCGACTTCATCATCGTCCCGACCGGTGTCGGCGAACCGCCAACGCTGCTGACGGCCTTGTCCGAGCAGCGTCGCAGCCTGCACGATGTCAAGGTGGCGCAGATCCTGGCCGTGCGCAAGTATGGCTATTTCGACCCAGAGACGGTTGAACACGTGCGCCATGTGGCATTTTTCTTTGGCGGCGCCTCGCGCGCTGGTGGACAAGCTGGCTGGCTCGACTTCATCCCCTGCAGTTTCTCCGACATCCCGGTCATGATTGAACGCGATCAGATCCCGGCCGACGTCGTCTTTTCGATGGCATCCACCATGGATGAGCACGGTTACTTCTCGCTCAGCCTGGGCGCAGACTACACGATGGCGGCAGTAGCCAAGGCACGCGCCGTCGTGCTGGAAGTCAACCCGAACGTGCCTTTTGCCAATGGCAATTGCCTGGTTCATATTTCCCAGGTCACGGCGCTGGTGGAAAGCAGTGAAGCAGTGATGGAAGTCGGACTGCCCAAGATCGGACCGGTGCAGCAAGCGATCGGAAAGTACGTGGCCGACATGATCGAAGACGGCTCGACGCTGCAAATCGGCTATGGCGGCATTCCGGACGCGGTGGTGATGCAACTCACAGCCAAACACGATCTGGGCATCCACACCGAAATGATTGGTGACGGCATCCTGACCCTGGTTGAAAGCGGCGCCGTGACGAACCGCAAGAAGTCTTTCATGCCGGGCAAGATGATCGCCACCTTTGCCCTGGGCTCGAAGAAGCTGTACCAGTTCATGCAGCGCAACCCGGCGCTTGAAATGCACCCGGCCAACTTCACCAATGACCCCTATGTGGCGGCGCAGAACGACAAGCTGGTCGCCATCAATGCGACGCTGCAAATCGATCTGATGGGACAGTGCGGCTCAGAAAGCCTGGCGCATCTGCCCTATTCCGGTACCGGTGGGCAACTCGACTTTGTGCGCGCCGCGAATCGCTCGCGTGGCGGTAAGGCCTTCATTGTGTTGCCCGCAACGGCCAAAAACGACAGTCTGACGCGCATCGTGCCCACGCTTTCGCCGGGAACCCACGTAACGACCGGCAAGAACGACATCAATTATGTTGTCACCGAATTTGGTGTGGCGCAGTTGCGCGGCAAATCGGCCAGGCAACGGGCCCAGGAGATGATTGCGATTGCGCACCCGGACTTCCGCGCGCAGCTGACAGAAGGCGCCCGCCAACTGCAATTAGTTTGAGCAGCGCGTGAAGTGCGCCAGCACTTGAATTGGCTGCGAACGGCACAACTTCGGCCGGGCAGGATTCTTACTCTTAACTTCTCAGGACATGACCCATATGAACCGATCTATCGTACGAAACCTTGGCAGATGCTTGCTGGTGGGCGCACTGCTGGGTTTTGGCCTGGCGATGGCGCAACCCGAGCCGACGCTGAACCAGATTTACGATGCCGCCAAGGGCGGGCGCATGGAGCAGGCGCAGACCATGATGCAGCAGGTGCTGGTGGCGCACCCAGGCAGCGGCAAGGCGCACTTTGTGCAGGCCGAACTGTTTGCCCGCCAAGGCAAGCTGGGCCTGGCGCGCGAATCCCTGGCCACCGCTGAAAAGCTGGCGCCCGGTCTGCCCTCCATCAAGATCGAGGCCCTGCAAAGCCTGCGCACGCAGCTCACCGCCAGAGAATCCCCGCCAACAGCCAAGAGCGCCACAAGGCAGCGCACTGAGCCTGCCGTCGCACGGGACCTTGAACCCGCTTCTTCCTTCCCCTGGGGATTGGCGCTGGCACTGGGTGGCGGCGCGATCGGTCTGGCCATCTACCTGAGGCGCAAAAAGCCGGCCCCGTCCTACGCGGCACAGCCTGCGCCCTACGCGCAGCCCGGCATGGCTGCCGGTGGTTTGACGGGTCCACAGGGGTTTGGCACAAACAACGCCGCAGCGCCTGGAGCGATGCAGCAACCTTATGGCCAACCAGCCGGTAGCGGCCTTGGCGGCAAGATCATGGGCGGTGTGGCCACCGGCCTGGCGTTGGGTGCCGGCATGATGGCGGCGCAGGCGATTGGCCGCACGCTGACGGGCAATCATGATCAGGGCACCAAGCCGGCAGACACTCCCGCGGGCAACGACTTCCAGAGTGCCAACAGCAATCCGGACATGGGTGGCGAGAATTTTGGCGTGAACGACACCGCCTCCTGGGATGATGCCGGCGGTGACGCCGGCGGTGGGGGTGACTGGGACAACTAAACACCGGGAGCCTGTCGGCGAGGAGTTCCTGCATCTCTGATAGCATTCAGAGTCAAAAACGGGGTCACAGAACTCCGATCAGCCACCAGTGCTGTCCGGTCAAAACCCGAACAAAATCAATTGGTTAGCGAAGGGTGGTGGTTGGTTGTTGTAGTCGTCGGCCTGCAAGGCGCATGAAATATGGGTTTTCTCAAAAACCGAGACCGACAAAATCTGTAGACAAGT
>QYPX01000193.1 GCA_007280205.1 Comamonadaceae bacterium | reverse complement strand
GTCTTGAGCTTTGACAACTGCGTGATCACGGTCGCGACGCTCTGGTAGCTTGGCGGCTCAGATGCGGATTCGGCAGTCTGCACCACTGCTGCACTCGGCACCGGGGCTTCGGCAGTGGAGGCAGCAGTTACTGGTGCCGCCACCGGTGCCGCCGACTTTGGGGCTGGTTTGGCCTTGACTGCATCGGTCGTGGCGGGGATTGGGGTGGCAACGGTCTTGGCACGAATGCCGGCAATGGCCTCGGCCAGACTGGTGATGGCCTCACGGGTATCGCGCTGTTCTTGCAGCAAATCGGCCAACAGGCCGGGGATGGCTTCAAATGTCATAAGTGAACTTTCAGGAGTGGTTAAAAAGGACGCCAGACCAGTAGGTCCAGCGCGATGACGACTGCGCCGCCGATGTAGGCGAGGAACAGGGCGGTAGTGCGGAAATTCACGAATGCGTCCCTTGGAATTGGGCGTCATAGGCATCAGCCAGGTCGTGATGACAGACCTTGAACAACCAGGCGACGACAAAGCCGGCGTCGGGGAACTCAGCGCCAAGGTGGATGCGTTGGTTGAGCTCGGACAGGGCTTTTTGCAGTGATGTCATGTTGGTAATCCTTTGCGGCATTTCTTGGATAGCCGTTAATATAGCCGAAAGCTAAATGCAATACAAGCCAAAAGCTACATTAAGAGCAAAAAATGTTCACGGTCAAAGATCGCATTGAATCCAGCAATGTTTTTTGCGCGAAAAAAAACCGCCTACAAGGGCGGTTCGAGCACGATAAAAATGGATCAGCTAGGTGACTTCACGCAGGGTGTGCTTAAAGACGTCCTTCTGCAAAACAGCGTCCCAGTAGCGGGCGGTCTGAACGAGAAGTCTTGCGTCCCGCCCTAAGGCCAAGCGTTGCACTTGATCGATCAATCTCGTAGGGAAGCGAACTTTTGTCTTTTCCGCCCCGACGCGAAGTTGCAGATTGCCAGTTTCTGCCATCGCAGAGACGTGACCCGTCAGAATTTGCTCGAAAGTTTCCGGTTCTGCGGTGCTGTCTATCAGTGAGCAAACCCGATCTATTTCGGCAGGTGTCCCCTTCCACGACAGCGGATCTTGTGGGCGTATCCAGGTGAACTCGGCCGCCATTCCATGGCGGTCAGTTTGGTGGAGCGCCTCACCAAAGTGACGCGCTGCAGTCCCGCCAACGGCATCAACAGCATCGTAAAAGTCTTCAGATTTTGCGTTCAATAACTGAAAAGTTTGCTTGAACGTTGCTCCCAGTAAACTTACCCCGGTTAGGTCTTCACGGGCATCGCCAGTTACAAATATCCGGGCAGAGCCATACCCGGTACCGGCCATCTGCAATGCAATTTCCCCTTTGATGTCAGAACTGACACGGCTGGTCACTTTTCCACTACGCAGTCTGTATGCAGCATGGTTAAAAGCGCGGTTTAGCGGGGTCATGATGTCCAGAAAATGACCCATTGGCAAAGTTCCTCGCTCTGTGCGAGGTCCCATGAAACGAAGATCCAGCATTTCGCCGGCATCTTTTGCGGTACTTAGCGCTTGGTCGTTGCGACTTGCCCGTTCGTAGTTGGCAAAGCCGTCAGCGTAAAAGGCTGCACCACGACTATTAGGCTGCTGTTCAGCACGACGTTTCCAGGCATTCGTCTGTTCAGAAAAATGATCAGTCCGTGAGGAAGTCATAGCGCAAGTCTCGCAAACCCCTTAAGAGTAATGCCGTCCCCGGTGGTCGAAAAACAACTCGTCCAAAAGTTGCTGTTTGGCGCTTCCGGTGGTTGTACCCACAACTCTACTCCATATTTGTTTTTTACGGCTGGGCCATCTTGCAGTTGCTGGAGATCTTTGTATTGGGAGTCTGTGCACTGGTCGACGTGCGATTGAGGCACCCACAAAACGCAATCCACATGTCGTGGTGAGGGAACAAAGGTCATGAAGGCTCCGTCAACCCACAGTTCTAGTCCGGCCAACCCCGCGTCAAGAAAGCGGGTGTAAAGCGCTGCAAACCCGTCCCACAGTTGTTTTCGACGGTCGGTTTCTTGTTGTTGCACGCAAATTCGGTGCAACGTATCGAGCGTCAATACGTTTGCTCCGGGTGTGACGAGCAGCGGCGGAAAATCAGGCTGTATTTTGTTTGCCATGCTTAGTTGCTGCTAAGTTTACAGCAGCAGCAGCATGGGCGGCATCAGTCAGACGCTGTCCTCTGTCCAGCTCGTCCTGGGTCAGTTGAGGGATGGGGAAATCATCGCTACCAATATCCATAGTTTGATACAAGGAGTGCATTAATTGCACACTGTCAGGGGCCATCGCGAAGGCGGCAAGCTTTCGTGACACCAAGTCCCTTTGGCCATCCGCAATATTTGATAAAAAGAAGCCAAGTCTTTCTAAGGTTTGCAGGAGCGATGTGGCAGGTGTCAGAGTGACGCTGCCAACTGATGACTGGGTGGTCGATCCTGTCGTGGAAAAGCTTGTGTGATCCGTGTCTAGCCATCCCTGAGATTTGCCGCATTTACTCTCAATGAATCTTGCCGTGTCGCTTCGCATCCCGCGCGGCTTTCCAGTCCCGGAGTTTTTTGATCCCTGAATCCACTGACTTACTTGCGAATCATTGCGCTCGGTTCTTTGGGCCAATGGACGCAGTCCGCCTAATTCTTCTCTCAAATGAGCAAGATTTTCCCGTCGAATGTCGTCAATCAGTTTCATGTTGCACCTTGGTGTCCGTTTTGTATTTATAGCATAAGGCTAACAAAAAGTATATAGCTAAAGGCTTGATTGTGATTTAGCCTTACGCTATAGTACGGACATGAACCTATTTAAGTACTTTAAGCAGCAGGGGCGAGGAGCAGCCACAAGGCTGGCTGCTGAGATCGGTGCCTTTCCATCAGATGTCTCTGATTGGGGCAAAGGTCTCAGGCCAGTCCCCGTGCGGTTTGCCGTTGCGATTGAGGCGGCAACCAATCGAGTTGTAAGCCGCAAGGACCTGCATCCCACGGACTGGCAAAAAATATGGCCTGAGTTGATTGAGTTGGCCGCTGCGCAGGATGGCAAGCAGCCTTAACGCAGCTGCGATTGACCATGCCATCTGCTGCAACTGTGTGGGGCGCAAGCACATCTGACTGGAATCATTTTGATCTGGTGCTCGGTCTTGGCGCCGATCTGCTACCGGT
Organism: Comamonadaceae bacterium; assembly: GCA_007280205.1. Lineage (GTDB taxonomy): Bacteria > Pseudomonadota > Gammaproteobacteria > Burkholderiales > Burkholderiaceae_C > Rhodoferax. Next base: position 1,891 of record QYPX01000193.1, on the reverse strand, counting down.
TGTCTCCAATCCAAAGGCGCAAATCTCTGCCCAGTCCAAGATCAAGGATATTGGCAAGACGCCAAGTCGCTACAACCGACAGGACAAGGTTGTCGGCATCACGGACTGGACGGCCAAGCAGGCCAGCTTTCAGGAAATCACCCTGTGGGCCAGTAAACCCGATTACGGCATCTGCTTGCAAACCCGTGAGGTCAGGGCTTTCGACATCGATGTGCCTGATCCACAGGCATCCAAGGCGCTGGTGGATTTCATCAGCAATTTTTTGATGCGCAAGTTGCCAACGCGCCAGCGCCCCAACAGTGGCAAGACCTTGCTGGCTTTCCGGCTCAGTGGAGAGATCGCCAAACGCACGATTCCAGTTCAGGATGGTGTGATCGAGTTCCTGGGCACCGGCAATCAGTTTGTGGCCATCGGCACTCACCCCAGCGGTGTGCACTACGACTGGGCCGGCGGGCTACCTTTTGAGATACCCGAGATATCCCTGGTCGAGTTCGAGGAGGTGTGGGCCGAACTGATCAAGGTCTACGCCACCGGTGAGCCCACTGGCTCTGAGCTCAGTGCGCGCAAGAAGGGCGACAACGTAATGGCGCCCGACCCGGTGGCAGACTTTCTGGAAACCGAAGGCCTGATCCTGGGCACGGACCGCGATGGTTCTCTCTTGGTGGCTTGCCCCTGGAGCGCAGATCACACCACCGGTGAGGCTGGTGACAGCTCCACGATGTGGTTCAGGGCTGGCACCAAGGGTTATGAGCGTGGCCATTTCAAGTGTTTGCATGGTCATTGTCAGAATAAGGCTGACGGTGACTTCTTTGCAGCCGTCGGTTATGTCGAGTCGGCCGACAAATTTGAGCCGGTGGTTCTGGATGCCGCGGAAATGCTGGAAGTGCAGAACGCAGGACCGATTCTCCGCAAGGGCAGGGGCGGGTACCTGGCAACGGTCGATAACGTGACCAAGGCTTTGCGTCATCCCTTGTACTGCGGCATGCATATCCGCTTTGACCAGTTCCGTGACGAGATCATGTACGCGGCTCCCAACAGGCGCAGTGAGGTTGGCATACCGGCCAATGCGCAGTGGCTGCCCCTGACGGACGCTGACTACACGCGATTGCGCATCACGCTGGAGAAGAAGAAATTCAAACCGGTGGCGCGTGAGCTGATTCGCGACACGGTCTTGCTAGTGGCCATGGACAACCCGTTTGATTCGGCCATTGAATGGCTCAGCCAGCAGCACTGGGATGGCATCAGTCGGGTTGAGATGTTTCTCAGCACCTATTTCGGTGTGCCGGATTCGCCCTATGCCAGAGCGGTATCGCGTTACCTGTGGACGGCCATGGCAGGGCGTGTGATGCAGCCGGGCGTAAAGGCAGACATGGTGCCGATCCTGATGGGTGCGCAGGGCGCGCGCAAGAGTACTGCGGTCAAGGACATGGTGCCCGATGAGGCCTTCTTCACTGAGCTCAGCTTTGATGAGAAGGATGACGACCTCGCGCGCAAGATGCGCGGCCGTCTGGTGGCAGAGATCGGTGAACTGCGCGGCCTGCACACCAAGGAGCTTGAATCGATTAAGGCCTTCATCACTCGTACCCACGAGAACTGGATTCCCAAGTACCGGGAGTTCGCAACCAAGTTTCCACGACGATTGGTGTTTGTCGGCACCACCAATGAAGAAGAGTTTCTGGCCGACCGGACCGGCAACCGGCGCTGGCTGCCAGTGAAGGTGGGCGAGTGCATAGATACCGATGGCATCCGGCGTGACCGCCTGCAGCTTTGGGCCGAGGCGCGGGACCTGTTTGAACTGCTGGGTGTGGAGTACCGGGAGGCTGAAGACCTGGCCAGAAACGTGCACCAGGAACACATGGTGACGGACCCATGGTCAGAGGCTGTGCAGGCC
>QYPX01000232.1 GCA_007280205.1 Comamonadaceae bacterium | reverse complement strand
GTGCAGCAGCAATGCAGGCAGCGAATAGTTTCATGCGGGGACGCGCGGTCATTGGATAACTCCCGGAAATCTTGATCTGAGCCATTTGCGGTACTTCCTTGTCAGGTCAGCGTTGGAAGCGGGCGCCGGAAGGGCTGTTGCTGCCGTGAATTGTTGAGTGACAGTTCTGGCACGAGCGACCGGTCATGCGTTTGTTCGGCAGGTTGCCCAGGGCGGCGCCATTGAGGTTGATCGGTGAGACCGCAGACCCGGTATTGCCGGTGGCGTTGTTGCCCCAGAGCGCGTGACCCATGGTGCCGGTGGTGCTATGGCAACCGGAGCACAGGTGGGGCCGTGGTTGAATCAACAGTTTGTCGGTGTTGGAGCCGTGCGGGCTGTGGCAGTTCATGCAGTTTTCTCGCACTGGCGCATGCTCCCACAGGAAGGGCCCGCGCTTCTCGGCGTGGCAGGTGTAGCAAAGCTCGTTGATGCTGTCGGCCTTGAGCAGGCGTTTGGCGCTGGAGCCGTGCGGGTTGTGGCAATCCTCGCAGGTCATTTTTCCTTCGGGTACCGGCATGTGAGACTTCTTGCGGAATTCCGCGCGTTGCTGCTGGTGGCAGGTCTGGCAGGTTTCGGTGATGCCGGCTTTTTTCAGCAGGCCGTTGGCTGAAAAGCGCGCCATCGGGTTGTGGCAGTCGGAGCAGGCCAGTTTGTTGGTGGCGTGAATGGAGCCCGGCCAATGCAGGCGCTGGCCACCCGAGTGGCAATTCAGGCACTGGGCATTCTGCCGCTCGATCGGTGTATTCCATTCCTTGGAAAAGCCGATGATCTTGCTCTTGTCCTTGCTGTCTGCAACGTGCAGGGAGCCGTTGCCATGGCAGGCCTCGCAGACCGCTTTTTCAGTGTCGTTGCGTGGATTTTCCCGGAACACCTTGGCGTGCTGCGTGTGGCCGAACAGCGCTTTCTCGGTGTCATGACAATCGCTGCATCGCTTCTCGCCAACCACCCTGGCGTTGGCCATGGGGTCTGCGTCGGCCAGTTCTACATGACCGGGAAAGAACACCAGCAGCAGGGCCGCACCGGCGATCCGGCACAAGCGGAGAAAGGGGACTGCGTAATTTATTACCATGCGTGAAACACCTCTTGCCACAGCGAAGCCGTAAATGGCTGCATTGAAGGGACAGCGTAAGGTGCTGGACTGACAATGGTCTTAAGTAATTCCCGGAAGCTTAAGATGTGCTCAGGATCGACATGATTCCGGCGTTTTTCTTGGTGTTAACCCTAGCTTTTTTGGCGCTTCTCAGGGTAAGCACTGTGTTTCAATTTGGTGACAGTCAAAAGTATTCGATCGGGAACCATGAGACTTCTTATCGCTGAGGACGACGCTCTGCTGGGCGCCGGATTGCGCGCTGCGTTGGGCAAGTGGGGCTTTACCGTGACCTGGGTGCGTCACGGTGCTGCCGCTCTTGACGTGCTTGAGTCGGAGCAGTTTCTGGCCATGGTGCTGGACATTGGCTTGCCGGACATCAGTGGCCTGGATGTGCTGCGCCGAGTTCGTGCAACGGGCAACAAGCTGCCCATTCTGATTCTGACTGCGCGCGATACAACGCACGACAAGGTCACGAGTCTGGACTGCGGGGCCGATGACTACCTGGTCAAGACGACCGACATGGAGGAGTTGGTGGCACGTCTGCGCGCACTGATCCGGCGCTCCGGTCGTGGCGGTGGAATGCTGTCAGTCGGCGCCTTGAGCGTGGACCTGGACAGCCGTGCCGTGACCCTGAGCGGCGAGGCGGTCAACGTCTCCAAACGCGAGTTCGAGGTGCTCAGAGTCTTGATGGAAGGCGCAGGGCGGGTCCTGACACGCTCCCAACTGGAACAGTCGCTTTACGGCTGGAACCGCAGCGTTGACAGCAATGCGGTTGAAGTGCATATCCACAATCTGCGCAGCAAAATTGGTGCGAACATCCTGAAAACTGTGCGCGGTGTTGGCTACACCATCGCCAGGGACGAGGCGTGAGGACCCAGTCACCGCACTCGCTCAGTCGGCGCCTGTTAGTGGGTCTGGTGGTCGTCAGTTTTGTCTATTGGGCGGTCGTTGCCTGGCTCACGGTGCGTGACAGTGTTGCCGAAGTCTACGAGTTGTTCGATGTTCATCTGGCGCAAACGGCACTCGCTTTGCTGCGCGTGGTCGATCCGGACGACACCGATCCGGTCACGATCCCGGAGCGCGCTGCGGCGCCGGCACTCGAGATAATTCTCAACCAGTGGCCGCACCTTCCCGAGCGCTTGTCCCAGACCCGATCGGGCAAGGCAACTCAGGGCGCTTCGGGGACGGTCGCAGCGCCGGTAGTGACCGGCTCGATCCGGTTCATGCAACAGGAATACGAGAAGAATCTTCGCTATCAGGTCTGGAATGGCGAAGGCGTTTTGTTGTTGCGATCCGCCAATGCACCGGCAACACCGATGACACTGCAGGAGGCCTATTCCGAGACCACCGATCCGCAGGACCGGACCTGGCGTCACTATGCGGTCTGGGATCAGGACCGGCATTTCCGGATTGTGGTGTCAGAAGCCTACGATCTTCGTAACCGGCTGGTGCGCACGATTGTCTGGCACCTTGCCAGTCCGCTGGCCCTGGGACTGCCGGTCCTGATCGTGCTGCTCTGGTTTTCCATTAACCGGGGTCTGAACCCGCTGGGGGTGCTGACGCGTGAAATTTTGAGACGAAAGCCGGACAACCTGGTACCGCTCGATGCCAGCAGTGCACCGCGCGAAGTACGTCCCATGGTATTGGCGCTGAACGAATTGTTGCTACGGGTCAGTCATGCGATCGAGGGCGAGCGAAGATTTACCTCCAATGCGGCGCACGAACTGCGAACGCCGTTGGCGGCGATACAGGCGCAGTTGCATGCAGTGCACCGAGCCGACAACGCCGAGGAGCGCAAACAGGGCCTGGAGCAGTTGCAGCGCGGCGTGGAGAGAAGCACACGTCTGGTCGGACAATTGCTTACGCTGGCGCGGCTCGATCCGGACCAGCCGCTGCCCGACTCCAATCAGGTGAATCTTGGTGCGCTCGCCGAGGCGGTATGTGCCGAGCTGGCGCCACTGGCATTGCAGCGCGAGCAGACGCTGGAGCTTGCGGTGGAGCCTGACTTGCCGCTGCTGCCAGGCAATGCAGACATGTTGGCCATGCTGCTTTCCAATCTGGTGGACAACGCGATCCGCTACACGCCCAGCGGTGGCCGTATTGATGTGGCGCTGAGCCACTATCTGTTTGGTCTGATGATCGAGGTCAGTGACGATGGCCCTGGGATCCCGGCCTCGCAGCGCGAACGTGTGTTTGAGCGCTTTTACCGCATCGCCAGCCAGGACCAACCCGGCACCGGCCTGGGTCTGGCGATTTGCCGGCGCATCGCTGATCTACACAAAGCGCGCATGACCCTGACCGAAGGAGCGAATCAACGCGGCGTTACCGCCAGCGTCTTCTTTTCGGGTTAGAAACTGTAGCCGACAGCAACGGTGGCTACGGAGGGATGGAACGTGATTTGCGAAGTCCGCTCAATGCCCAGCGTATTGGTGGTGACCGTGCTCTTGACACGCGCTGTGGACCAGGAGCCAGTGACAGACCAGGGCCCGCCAAGCTTGACACTGAGCCCCAGCTGCGCTGCCGGACCAAAAGAATCCGTCATCTTGATGGTGGTTGGCCCGCCGTTGACGGCGTTGTTGACAGCGGTCGATTCGGTCTGGTCAAAGCGCGTGAAATTGAGGCCGACCCCGACAAAAGGACGAAGCTGGCTGTTGCTGTCGCCGAACTTGTAATTGGCAAACAGCGTGGGTGCCACCTGCCGGACTCGCGATATGAGTTGGCCATCGAGTGCGGCGACGCTGCCCGGCACACCGGTGGGCTTGAGTATCACCAGGGTCCCATCGTGCCTCGGTGGAACGCCGGCGGCCAGTTCGACTTCCATGTTGGCGTTGATGTCTTTTGCCACACTGAAAAACAGCGTGGATTGTGGCTGCACCTTCAGGCCCAGTGCATCGACCGGAGTAAAGGGACCAGCGGCTGGCGTCGCCGACGAGCTGGGGTCAATATTGACCCAGCCAAGTTTGACGGTGATCCCCTGCGCCATGGCGCTGGAGACGCCCAAGGTCAGTGCGGCGGTGACGGATGCCGAAAGAAGTGTGTGTTTCATGGGGTTTGCTCCGTCGAATTAGAACTGCGAGAAGAAGCCACGCGCTGCTGCGTTGCAGAAGGGCGGGACCAGAGTGCCATGGTAGGCAGCCGTTATGGTCGCTGCCGCGTTGGCGCCGGCAGCCACTGCCATGGCCTGTTTGGTGGCAGCAAAGCCCATCTTGGCTGCAGCGAACGGATCGGTTGCGCCGGTGACGGCGGAATCCACATCCAGCACCGTGACCAGACCTGCGGGCAGAGCGCCCCACAAGGCCTTCATCAAAGCGGTATTGAGGCTGTAGAAGACGGTCGGGTCGCCATTGCCGGCGCACAGCAGCACCGGTGCGGCTGGCGTCCAGCCGCGCAGGTCGTTCTTTGCTCCGGCGATGCGTATCGGGTTCTTGGCGGTCGCTGATGGCGCTCCGGTGGTGAAGGCCGGAACCACACCGTCAGGATTGGCCATGGCGTCGGCCAGGTAGGCGGCGCGCGCGCTGTTCTTGATCAGGTTGTTCGGGCCGAAACCCATGGCGAACAGGGCGTCCGTGGCACCCGTGCCGGTGGGCGGTGTGATGGCGGCAAAGGCCGGCGCTGGCGGTGTGTTGCTGAAGAGCGCAAGTTGCGGCAACTTGCCACTCGTCACCACGGTGGTGAAATCGTAAGCGCCTGGCAGCAGGGTTTCAATGCCGGTGGCGTAGGCTGCCTCGTAAATGTCAGACGGCACTGTGTACAGATTACCGTAGGCTTTCTGGAAACTGGTGAAAATCATTGGCGAAAAAATGGTCCCGCCGGCATTCACGTTGCCATAGAAGGTTGCATCCGATTGCGCTGCCAGGGCATAAGGACCCGACATCGGGGCCGATGCGGTGACCGGTATTCCTGCTGCCTGCATGGCGCGGTGTGCCGCCATCGCGACAAAGCCGCCTTGCGAATAGCCGGTCAGGAACAGTTTGGCGCTCGCCGTGGTCGGTGAAATCAGGGTCGGCAAGGCCTTCTTGGCTGCCGCCAGGATGTCGATCATTTCCTTGGATTGCTGATCGGCATTCAGGTAGGGGTGGTAGCTCAGGCTGGAACTGTCGTAGCCGGCGTAATTGGGAGCCACCACGATATAACCTTGTGCGGCGTACATTGCCGCCAGCAGCACGGCTTCTGAAAACGCCGGGTTGGTGTCATCAGCAAAGTTGGCCAGGTTGTAGCTCTTGGTGATGTTGGTGCCGTGCGAATAGACCACGATCGGGCGCGCGCCTGTGCACTTGGCGTTGCTGCCGGTCGGGACCATCAAGGCGCCCGAGGCGTCCGTTGCTTCGCCGGCGCCACCGACGGTACCGTACTTGATGTACTGCACATCGACACCGCAGACCGGTGCGCCGGCAAGCTGCAGCAAACTGGCCGATTTGGCGGTCAGGATGGCGGTGAAGTCAGCCGCGGTCATCGAAGTGATGCGTGGCGGCGGGCTCTGCATCAGTGCCCCGCGCGCCGGTTTTGCGTCCTGGGTGCCCAGGGGTCCTCCGTCTCCGCCACCGCAAGCGGCGACCAGCAGGGCCGCGCCCAGTGCGGCCCATGAAGCCTTGAAATAGATCATTCGTGTTCTCCGGTTAGATGAGGCTGAAATGCAAAATAGAACGCCCGTGCGATTTTTTGATTTAAATCATATAACCCATTGAAAGCTGAAAAAATCGGGGTAAACCCCTGCGCGCAGTGCCCAGAGTTGTCGTTTTCAGGCCGAGCCATGGCTGCCGCGGATAATGGCTGCCATGCATTCCACGTCCACACTCCCAGCCAGTGGCTTTTCAGCACGCACGGTGGGACGGGTAAGCCTCGGCATTCTGTTCGGCGTGCGCGCCGGGGCCAGGCGATGAAGCTGCTGGCTTTTGATACCAGCACCGAGCTCATGTCGGTGGCAGTCCAGCGTACCGGATCGGGGGTCTGCCAGACCTGGCAGCACAGCGGCGAGGGGGGTGCAAAAACTTCGATCCAGCTGATTCCGGTCATTCAGGATCTGATGCGGCAGGCCGACCTGCAGTTTGGTGAACTTGATGCCATCGCTTTCGGCAGGGGCCCGGGGTCCTTCACCGGCCTGCGCACGGCCTGTTCGGTGGCGCAGGGCCTGGCATTTGGCGCGCAGCTCAAGGTGCTGCCGATAGACACCTTGCTGGCGCTGGCCGAAGAAGCACGCTTTCAATTTGCCCCGACGCAGGATCGCTACCAGGTCACTGCCTTGCTCGACGCACGGATGGATGAGATGTACCTGGCCGACTATGCGTTTCACGGTGGGCAATGGGCACAGAGCGGCGACTACGAGCTGATTCGCCCGGAAGGACTGCGGGGCGACGTACAGCGCCTCCTGGCGGGCAATGTATTTGGCAGCTACGCAGCGCGATTGCCGGCGGCCCTCACACAGCGCTTCAACGCACTGCCCACTGCTACTGCCCTGTTGCGACTCGCACCCGCGCTGCTGGCTGGCGGCGCTGCACTGGAGCCGGCGCAGGCGCTACCGCTTTATCTGCGCGACAAGGTGGCGCAAACCACGCTGGAGCGTGCAGCGCTGAGGGTCGTTTTGTGAGTGCTGTGCTCAAGGCCGTTGAAGCGCGCTTTGAGCCGCTGACCGAGCAGCATCTGGAGGCCGTACTGCAGTTGGAACAGCAGGCCTACGCGCACCCCTGGCAACGGGCCAATTTTGTTGACTCGCTACAGTCGGGCTACCAGGCCCAGTTGCTGCTCGCCGATGAAACCCTGCTCGGCTATTTTGTGGCCATGAAGGGTGTCGACGAAGTGCACCTGCTCAACATCACCGTGGCGCCGCCCTACCAGCGTCAAGGCTGGGCCCGCGTCATGCTCGATGCACTTGCAATCTGGGCCAAAGGGCAGGGCGCACTGTGGCTATGGCTGGAAGTGCGAGCTGGCAACCAGCGTGCCATGGACGTTTATGTCGCGAGCGGCTACCGACGCGTCGGTGAGCGCAAATCGTATTACCCGGCGGCGCAGGGCCAGCGTGAAGACGCGGTGGTGATGAACCTGCGCCTGTGATTCGGTGAGAATGCAGCCATGAGCCTCGATCTTGATAGCCGCCAGCGTGCCATGTTGCAGGAGATGGGCGTGCACGTCTGGTGGCCTGAGGCAGTGCCCCAGAGCGCAACTGCCCCGCCGGTGCTGATCACGCCGACTGCACCGATGACGCCGTGCACGTCCCTGGAGGTCAAGCCCGGCACAGCGACCGCACCGACAGCCGACATCGTCACGATGGACTGGTCAGCCTTGAACCAGGCCGTTGCCCAGTGCCAGTCCTGCGGCCAGTGCCAGGGTCGTCGTGCCGCGGTGTTTGGTGGCAACGCTGCATCGCGTCAAGCGGACTGGCTGGTGTTGGGGGAGCCGCCCGACGATAACGAGGAACGGCTGGGCGCACCTTTTGTCGGGCAGGCTGGTCAATTGCTTGACAACATGCTCAAGGCCGTTGGCGTGCAGCGTAGCGGTGTCGATGGGCGTGCCGCTTACCTCAGCAATGTG
>QYPX01000219.1 GCA_007280205.1 Comamonadaceae bacterium | reverse complement strand
TGAAGGATGATCCCTACGGGCTGTACTACCGCATCACGGACGCTGTCGCCGTGAAGTGATGCGGTGCCTGCGCCTGAGCGAGTGCTCAGGGCTTGTGCTTGCTGTGGTCCATCGCCGGCATGTCACCGGCCTTGGCGCCAGTTGCAGCTGGCGCAGTGGTTGCCACCGGAACCTTGAGTTCCAATTTGCTCTCGGTGCCCTTGGCGTCCCTGAACGTCAGCGTCAGTGGCACGGTACTGTCCTTGACGAGCGCAGCCTTCAGGTCCATCAGCATGACGTGGTAGCCACCGGGTTTGAGTTCCACGGTCTTGCCCGCAGCAATGTCGAGGCCACCAGTTACGGCGCGCATCTTCATCACATCGCCTTCCATTTTCATTTCATGGACTTCCGTGACGCCGGCCGCGGGCGACGAGGCAGCAACCAGCTTGGTACTGTCTTTGGCAGTGATCTTCATGAAGGCGCCAGTCGCCTTCTGGCCTGGCACCGAAGTGCGGACCCAGGCGTCCTTGATTTCGACGTTCTGGGCGTAAGCCGTGCTGCAGGCCAGCGCAGCGACGAGGGCGAGGGATTTCAGTTTCATGTGCTTTCTAGCTGTTGGGTCCGGCACCCCGGGGTGCGGGCAAGTCTGGTGCAGGGTGTGCGTTGCCGGGCATTATGACCGATCGTCCGGCTAAGCCGTTTGTGATTGATATTCGTCAAACACACAAGCCGGCCAACGGCGCATGCTGAAAGCCGAAGTTACTGGAGAAGTTTCTCATGAGCACAAGAAATACAGCCCCGTTTCAGAAGCAATTGCTGGCGCAGCGCGCCAGTCTGGTGGAGCAGTTGGCAACGCTGCGTGGTGGTGTCGTGGGTCGAGCGCAAGCCTCGGCCGAACACTTCAGTCGGGCCGAGGATTCCGATGCCCAGGTGAACAGTGCGCGCGATCTGGAGTTTGCACTGGATGACCGTGAATCGGCAGAGATCAGGCTGGTTGACGCCGCACTGGAGCGCATCAAAGCCGGCAGCTACGGCCAGTGCCTGGATTGTGGCGAGGACATCCCGGCAGCGCGCCTGCACGCCGCTCCGGAGGCGCCGCGTTGCATCGCCTGCCAGGAAAAAGTCGAGCGTTAACGCTGCGCCGGCCTGCTATCCTGAGGGTATGAATTACACCTTTGTCTCAGCCACCATCCTGCTGATTCTGATTACCGATCCGGTCGGAAATATTCCGATTTTTGCCAATGCGCTGAAGAACGTGGCGGCAGAGCGCAGACCCTGGGTCATCCTGCGCGAGGTGCTGATTGCCTTCGTGCTGCTGCTGACTTTCATGTTTGTCGGCGATGGCTTCCTGCGCGTCATGAACCTGAGCGAGTTGTCGCTGCAGATAGGCGGCGGCGTGATTCTGTTTCTGATCGCGCTGCGCATGATTTTTCCACCACCAAAATCCGAAACTGACGAGATGCCGGGCGAGCCGCTGATCGTTCCACTGGCGATTCCTGCTATTGCCGGCCCTTCCGCGCTGGCTACGGTGCTGTTGCTGGTCTCGCAGGCGCCGCAGCGGCGGCTGGAGTGGATTGCTGCGCTCTGCGTCACGATGGCAGTGAGCGCTGTGGTGCTGGTGCTGGCAGAGCGCATCCAGCGCATCGCCGGTGACCGTTTTGTGGTGGCGCTGGAGCGCCTGATGGGCCTGGTGCTGGTGGCAGTGTCGATTGAAATGATGCTGCGCGGCATCAAGACGTTTGCCGGGCAACTGGTTGCTGGCTGAGGGCTGCTACCGACTCCGATGTGAATTGACTTGCGAATGCCTTATGCTTTGATCATCACCCAGCCAAAGGAGTTCTGAATGCCCCAGCCTATCCGACGCATTGCCATCTGTACCGGGGGGGGTGACGCGCCCGGCCTCAACGCAGTCATTCGAGCCACCGTTACGGCCGCGGCCGATCGTGGCTGGGAATGTGTTGGTATCCGCGACGGCTACAACGGCATCCTGCAGCCTGAACGGTACCCTGCAGGGGGAGTGATGCTACTCACTCGCGAGCGGGTTCTGAGCATTGCTCACCTCGGCGGCACGATTCTGGGCAGCACCAACAAGGGCGATCCTTTTCACTTCCCCATGCCCGGTCCGGACGGAACCCTGATCGACACCGACCGTTCCTCCGAAATTCTGGATTACTTCAGGCGCGAACAGATCGATGCGCTGGTGTCCGTGGGCGGCGACGGTTCGCTCACCATTTCCAACGAGCTCCATCGCAGGGGTCTGCGCGTGGTGGGGGTGCCCAAGACCATAGACAACGATCTGGACAAGACTTTCACCACGTTCGGATTTGACACCGCTGTGTCTTTTGCCACCGAATGCCTGGACCGCCTGCACAGCACGGCCGAGAGTCATCATCGGGTGATGGTGGTGGAGGTGATGGGGCGTTACGCCGGCTGGATTGCGCTGCATGCCGGCATCGCGGGCGAGGCTCACGCCATCCTGATTCCCGAAATTCCCTTTGATCTGGACAAAATCGCCAACAAGATTCAGGAACGTGAAGCGCAAGGGCACAAGTATTCTCTGGTGGTGGTGGCGGAGGGTGCGCTTCCCCACCATGGGCAACGCGCGGTGCTGGCAGCGGCCGAAATCGGACACGCTGAGCGGCTGGGTGGCATGGGCGAGAACGTTGCCAGGGATCTTGCGCAACGTACCGGCAAAGACACCCGGGTGGTGGTGCTCGGTCACTTGCTGCGCGGCGGCAGCCCGACCGCTTTTGACCGCCTGGCAGCCTTGCGTTTCGGTGCGGCGGCGGTGCGTGCGCTTGACGAAGGCTTGTCAGGCGTCATGGTCTCACTGGGGTTCCCGAACGTCAGCTACGTCAATCTGGAAGAGGTGGCCGGACGGATGAAAGCGGTGCCGCCCGACAGCGACACGCTGCAGACCGGCCGTGATCTGGGTGTGTGTTTCGGGGATTAACGACAGCAACGGGCAGGACGTCCGCAAAGAAAAACGCCCCCGGCTGTTAACCGGAGGCGTTCTGCTTGAACCCGTTGACGGGTCAGCGCATCAGGCAATCTGCTTTTTGCCCAGCAGCGCCTTGCCTGCGACGGTTGCCAGCATCGCGATGCCGACCAAGGGCAGACTGACCGCATAGATCAGACCGATGAAGGGAGCGGCAACAAAGAGCGCCACACTCTTCACATAGGCCAGCACCTTGGCGGCAGCCGGGTTGGCATTCATCGCTTTCCATGCGGCCAAGGCCAGCATGGCGAAGCCGACCAGCGGCAGCATCAGGGCGTAGGCCAGACCGATGAACGGCGCTGCCAGGAAGAGGGCCACGTTTTTGATGCGGCTCTCTTCTGCGGCCACTTCAAGCTGAACTTGCTCAACCGGCGCGGCAACTGCTTGCGCTGCAGGGGCTGCCACCGGTGCGCGCAGCGCATTCGCGGCACTTGCTTCGATCATCTCGGGCGACAGGGGTTTGCGCACAAAGTCCGACACGCCAGCGGCCTTGGCCCGGCTTTCGTTCTCTGTGGTGCCAAAGCCGGTAATGATGACGACGGGCGTCCAGGGTTGGCTGGCTTTGACATGCTCGGCCAATTCAACGCCGTCCATGCCAGGCATCTTGATGTCGGTAAAAACCACATCAAACGACTGCTCGCGCATCTGCTTGAGCGCTTCGTGGGCGTTTTCTACCGTCGTGACAACGTAGCCCTTTTTCTCGGACAAAACACGGTTGAAACTTTTACCGACAACGGCGTCGTCATCAACAACCAGAACTTTACGCAGTGCACTCATTTTCTTTCTCCATCAATAAATTCGTTACAGACTGCTTGGGTATAAGCAAAGCTTGTGCCATCCGGCTATTTTTGGAAAAAATCCATGAATTTCAACGAGTTACGTGAAGACGGCGGGAAAACCGGAGGGCCAGGAGGCGATAGCACCAGATGCCAAGTACATGGACTTTGTACATTGGTTTGCGGTCTTCTTCCAGCCGACGGAAGAAAATTCAAATGAATCAAGGAGTTACGACGTATTTGGCTGGATAAGTTTCTTGTACACAAGCGACCCCGCAAATAAAAAAGGCCTCCCGCAACGGGAGGCCCTTGATACGGAACTGCGGGGGGATTACTTCTTGCGCGCAGCAATGGCAGTTTCAGCCGCCTTGACCAGATCAGCACCGACGGTCGGTTTCCACTTCTCGTACACCGGACGTGTTGCCTTGACAAAGGCGTCACGCTCCTGTGCCGACAACTGGGTGATCGTCACGCCGAGTGCTGCAATGTCTTTGAGCAGCGGCTTGTCGGCTTCCACCAGACCCTTGCGGGCAATCATGATTTCTTCCTTGCCGGCATCGATCGCGGCCTGGCGCACGATGGCCTGATCAGCGGGGGTCCAGGAGGCCCAGACTTCCTTGTTGACGACGAAGATCAGCGGATCAGCCACGTAGCCCCACATGGTCACATTTTTCTGACCCACGTTCTGCAGTTTGGCTGCGGTGAAGATGGACATCGGATTTTCCTGTCCATCCACAGCGCCGCTGGCCAGCGCTGGCTGGGCATCGGCCCAACTCATCTGGGTCGGATTGGCACCCAGTGCGGTGAAGGTTTCCAGGAACAGGGGGGAGCCCACGACCCGGATTTTCAGACCCTTCAGATCTTCAGGCTTGCGCAGCGCCAGCTTGGAGTTGGTGATTTCGCGGTAGCCGTTCTCGCCCCAGGCCAGCGGCTGAACGCCGGCTTTGTCGATGATGCTGAAGATCTGCTTGCCGACTTCTCCCTGCGTCAGGGCGTCGATGGCGGCATAGTCGGGCATCAGGAAGGGCAGCGAGAACAGGTTGAGTTCCTTGACCTGCGGCGACCAGTTGATGGTCGAGCCCACGGCCATGTCGATCACGCCCTGGCGAATGGCGGTGAACTCGCGCGTCTGATCACCCTGCACCAGGGAGACGCCGGGGTAGAGTTTGATGTTGATGCGACCCTGGGTGCGCTCGCGCACTTTGTCGGCCCAGATCTCGCCGCCCTTGCCCCAGGGAAAGGCCGTACCCACCACGAGCGACATCTTGTACTCGGGTTTATAGGTCTGGGCTGAGCCCACGGCAGCATAGGCCAGCGCTGTGGCCGCTAGCGCGAATTTGAAAAACGAACGAAGTTTCATGAAAAAAGTCTCCTTTGAATAAACGAACAACACAGACGAAAAAATCAATAACCGAGCTTGCGTGGCAGCCACAGCGCGAGTTCCGGCCAGATGATAACGGCGACCATCACCAGGAACATGGAAAACAGCATCCAGCCAACCCAGCGCACGGTCTCTTCCATGCGCACACCGGCGATGCGGCACGACACCATCAGATTGACCGCCAGCGGTGGCGTGAACTGACCGAGTGCGACTTTGAGTGTCAGGATGACGCCGAACCAGACCGGGTCCCATTTGTAGAACTGAACAATCGGCCACAGCAGCGGCACAAAAATCAGGAAGATCGACACGCCATCGAGGAACATGCCCACCGTGATGAGCATCAGAATCAGCAGCGACAGCACGCCGTACTCGCCCAGGCCGGAGTTGACGATGGCGCGGGTCACCGGGTCAATCACGCCCAGTGTGGAAAGCGAGTAGGCAAAGATGCCGGCCAGCGCCACCACCAGCAGGATGATGGCCGACAACTCGCCTGATTCACGAAGAATGACAAACAGGTCGCGGAACTTGATGGTACGGTGGATCGCCATGCCGACAAACAGGCCGTAAAACACGGCAACCACCGCCGCTTCGGTAGGGGTGAACCAGCCGGCGCGCATGCCGCCCAGAATCAGCACCGGTGCCGCCAGACCCCAGGTCGCTTCGCGCAAACTCTTCCAGAAAAGCGGTCGCGGCAGACTCGCTTCCAATGCGCCCATCTTGTGCTTGCGTGCCAGCAACACGGTGGGAATGATCAGGGCCAGACCGGCCAGAATGCCGGGAATCATGCCGGCCGCAAACAGGGCCGGCACCGAGGCCCCCGGCACCAGCACCGAATAAACAATGAAGGCGATCGAGGGCGGAATCAGGATGTCGGTGGCCGCCGCCGCGCCGACCACGCTGGCTGAAAACGCCGCTGGATAACCTGCGCGCGCCATCGCTGCGATCATCACGCCACCCACGGCAGCGGCATTGGCTGGCCCGGAGCCGGAGATACCACCCAGAAACATGGCCACCACAATCGCCACCAGCGGCAGCATGCCGGGGCCGCGCCCGACAATGGCCACGGCAAAATTGACCAGCCGCAAGGCGACGCCGGAGCGGTCAAAGATGGAGCCCACCAGCACGAACATCGGAATCGCCAGCAGCGGGTACTTGCCCAGGCCGGCAAAGAAATTCTGCGGTACCGCCAGCAGGCCGAACCACTGTGTATCGGTATTGGCCAGCGCAATGCAGGCCGCGCCAGCCAGGCCCAGGGCGCCGCCGATCGGCACACCGAGCAGCATCATGACGACGAAGGCCACGAACAGCAGCGTCGGGATCATAGGAAGGCCCCCACGCTCAGCGCGGCGCTCATGCCCTTCTCCCCCGGCGGATGAACAGGCCCAGGGCGCGTCCGGCAATCGCCACCGACAGCACCGGCAGCCAGACCGTGTACCACCATTGCGGTATGCCAATGCCTGGCGAGGTTTCGCCAAAGCGGTAATCGTCCCACACCACGCGTGCACTCAGCACGGCAATCAGGCTGAACAACAGGAACACCATGATCGCGCCAAAACGTGCCAGCGCGCGCTGGCGTGCTGGCGAGCCGCTGTCGGCAAAATACTCAATACGGATCTGGCGGTTGCGCGCCACCGAAGCCGAACCTGCGACCAGTGCCAGCACGATCATCAGGAACACCGAAAACTCTTCGGTCCAGGCGAAGGACTGACTGGTGAAGTAGCGCACCAGCACATTGGCAAAGGTAATCAGGGCGAGCAAGCCCATGACGATCACCGTCAACCAGTCCTCGATCTTGAGCGGAATGACGGTTACCTCATCCTGCGCTGCGGGGTCTGGGACTTCGATTGGTAAGTGCGTGGGTGCGTGAGGAAGGTGCATGAATGGACTGGCGAGGTTAGGTGTGAAGGAGTGAGACTGGTATCAGGAGATACCCTCGCTAGCGTGAAGACTTAAGCATGAGGCGCACGGCGGCTGCCACGTCCCCGGCCTGGATGCGCGATTGCGCCTCCAGCACTGGCGCGTAACCGACCGGAATGCGCGGTGCACCCAGGCGCTGGATCTTGCAGCCGGTCGCCTCGGCTGCGCTGGCGGCAATCTCGGCGCCGAAGCCGCCGGCTTGCACCGCCTCGTGGACCACCAACAGGTTCTTCGTTCTGGCGCAGGAGTTCAGGACGGTATCCCGATCCCAGGGCCAGATCGTGCGCAGGTCGATCAATTCGACCTCCAACCCCTCGGCGGCGAGTTGCTCGCTGGCGCTGGCGCAGGCTTGCACCTGCTTGCTCCAACTCACCAGGGTCAGGTCGGCTCCGGCTCGCAAGGTGCTGGCGTGTCCCAGTGTGGCCGTTTGCGATACATCAACCTCACCGCTCAGGCCCCACAGGGTTTTGTGCTCCATGTAGACCACCGGGTCGCCGCTGGCCAGAGCCGCGCGCAGCAACGAATAATTGTCCTGCGGCGTTGCCGGACAGACCACCACCAGGCCGGGCAGGTGCGCAAACCAGCTCTCCAGCGACTGTGAATGCTGCGCCGCCGATGCGTCCCAGATGCCAATGGGCATGCGCACCACCAGTGGCACCCGGCCCTGACCGCCGAACATGAAGCGGTTCTTGGCAGCCTGGTTAACGATCTCGTCCATGCCGCACAGGGCAAAGTCGACCACCCGCATTTCGATCACTGGGCGCAGGCCGGCCAGCGCCATGCCGACGCCGGCACCCATGATGGCGGCTTCGCTGATGGGCGTGTCGATGACGCGCTCGGCACCAAAACTTGCCTGTAGCCCCTGGTACTGACCGAAGATGCCGCCGCGCCCGACGTCTTCGCCAATCACGATGACATTGGCATCGGCCGTCATCTCGTGCTGCAGCGCCAGCGCCGCAGCTTGTGCGTAAGTCATCAGCGCCATTGGCCCACCCCCGTGTTCTGGATGTCGGTGAAGGCGCTGGCGGCGTCGGGCCAGGGCGCGGCGTCGGCTACGCGCACGGCGGCAGCCACTTCATCGGTAGCGGCCTGTTCCATCGTGTCGAGCTCCTGTGCCAGAGCGCCTGGCAGGGTAAGGTACTTTGCCCGGGCCCGCGCAATCGGGTCGGTCTTCAAGGCCGCCTGCAACTCCTCAGGTTTGCGGTAGGCGGCCAGATCCACCGAGACATGGCCTTTCACGCGGTAAGTGATGGCATGCAGCAGGCGTGGTCCGAGGCCAGAACGGACCTCGGCGATCAGTGTTGCCGCCGTGGCGTGCACTGCGAGCACGTCGTTGCCGTCGACCTGCACGGCGGGAATGTCCAGGCTCAGAGAACGCGCCGATGCACCCGCGCCGGCAGTCATCGGGCCACTGGCGGTGGTGGCGCTCCAGCGGTTGTCTTCGCAGACAAACAGGACCGGCAGTTGATAGACCCGGGCCCAGTTGAGTGCCTCCAGAAAGGGGCCTCGGTTGATGGCGCCGTCACCAAAAAAACAGACCGTGATGCCTTCACGGTGTTGCAACTTCTGTGCGTGCGCGGCGCCGACGGCGATCGGCAGCCCGGCCCCGACCACGCCGTTGGCACCCAGCATGCCAACGGAGAAATCAGCGATGTGCATGGAGCCGCCCTTGCCACCGTTGGTGCCGCCGGCCTTGCCGAACAACTCGCTCATCATGGCCTGCAGATTGGCGCCCTTGGCCAGTGTGTGGCCATGGCCGCGATGGGTTGAGGTGAGGTAGTCATCGCGCCGCAAATGGGCGCAGACGCCCGCTGGCACCGCCTCCTGCCCGGTGGAGAGGTGCAGCGGTCCACGCACTTTGGCGCTGCCATCCGCCGATTTGCCGTAGGCGCTGACGCCGCCCTGGCTGGCGGCCTCGGCGGCATTCTCAAAAGCGCGAATACGAACCATCATGCGGTACAGGTCCGCCAATGTCCTGGTTTCTGAACTCAAGTTGTCTCCGCTGCCAAAATGGGAATAGGGAAGCGCATTGTATGAGACCCCCTCTGGCTGCCCGGAGGCTGGCCGCATAATGCAACGCTTCGATCAGCGCAGACAAATGATGCAATGAAGCGTGTGGACACGGTGGTTTCGTACGGCATGTTGACGCCTCTGGCCGTGGCTGTATTGCTGCTGCATGGGCTGTTGCTGCAAAGCATGATGTCCCGTGTCGAGTTGACACCAGCATCTCTGGTGCGAACTTTCAGCACGCGCACGATCGAGAGTCCGCCCCTGGCCAAAGCACCCTTGCCCAGACCGGTCAGAAAGGCGGTCGCGGCCGTTCCGGCAGCACCGTTACCCGTGCAGCAAGCTGATCCTGCGCCGGAGTTGCCGCCGGCGCTCCCGCAAGCCTTGGAAATGCCTGTCTCCGGGGCACCGCTGGCAGGTAACAGCCAGGGTCGGCCAGAGGACCTTGCCAGCCAGGAGGCGGGTCCCGCAGAGCCAGATCTCCAGGTGATGGCGCCGCGCCTCCTGCGCGAGGATGTCGCCTGGGCCAGCCGTTATGTCGTCCCCGCCTCCCTGAAGCTTCAGTACGATGTTTCGTCGAACAAATTTCCCTTCCGGCTGAATGCCGAACTGGGCTGGCAGCAAGACGGTGCAAACTACGATGCCAGGCTCTCGTTTGGTGCTTTTGGACTGCGCCGGGTGCAAACCAGTCGCGGGCAAATCACGGTAGACGGCTTGGCACCGACGCGTTTTTCTGACAAGTACCGCAGCGAGCTTGCGGCGCATTTTGTGCGCGAAAAGGGCCAGGTCACGTTCAGCGCGAACACCCCGGACGCCCCCCTGCTGGCGGGCGCCCAGGATCGCCTGAGTGTGGTGCTGCAACTCGCAGCCATGGTCGCGGGTGATCCGGAGCGTTTTCCAAGCGCCAGCACGATCACCCTGCAAATCATTGGACCGCGCGACGCCGACATCTGGCTCTTTACGGTGGAAGACGATGAAACGCTGACCCTGCCCGGGGGCCCGCAGGCGACGCGCAAACTGGTGCGCAATCCAAGGCGGGAGTTTGACCAGAAGGTCGAGCTCTGGCTGGCACCTGCGCTGGGCTATCTGCCGGCCCGGATCCGCATTACCGAGGCCAATGGTGACTACATTGACCAGAAGTGGCTCTCCAGCGAAGCTCCGGTCTGAGCCTGCGTCGATCGCCACCAGCCTTGGACCTTTGCAATGACGAAAATAGCTGTCTTGAAATCCGGCGCTCTGTTGCCACCTGCAGAACAGACACTATTAAGGGATAATCAGGCATGCACACGCTCTACGACTCGGACACCTATTCGGTGACACATATGCTGGCCAATGCCGTGGCAGCCGATGCGCCCTGCGAGATTGATGGTGACCAGGTCACGCAGGTGCTGCTGGTGCC
>QYPX01000014.1 GCA_007280205.1 Comamonadaceae bacterium | reverse complement strand
TGAACCTGCCACACGGGCAGAAAATCCAGGGTTCGCTCGGGGTTCGAAGCCTGTTGCTGAGGTCTATACTGCGGCTCGTGCGGTTGAATGGCTTATCCGTAAAAGCGTATAGACAAGCTGCAAGAGCGCATCGGACGGCTCAAGCAAAGGAGCCGCGGCGCCAGTCAGCATTACACGCTCACGCTCGTGCCCGATGAGTCAGGCAAGAATGCCACGGCGCTGAGCTGGAAAAAGGAATATGTAGCGGGCACCATGGCCACGCATCCCGGTGTGTATTGCTTGCGCACCAATGAGCTCAATTGGGATGAGGAAAAGCTGTGGCAGACCTATGCAACGCTGACCGATATTGAGAGTGTGTTTCGCAGTTTGAAGAGCGAGTTGGGCCTGCGCCCGGTGTTTCATCAAAAGGAAAAGCGCGCCGACGGGCATTTGTTCATCACCGTGCTGGCCTACCAGTGCGTGCAGGTGATTCGCAGCAAGCTCAAAGAGGCAGGGATCACCGATAGTTGGGCCACGCTCAGAGGGATATTGCAGGTGCAACGGCGCACCACCACGAGCATGCGCCGCGCCGATGGGCGCACGATTCATGTGCGCAAGACTTCCACGGCCGAGCCCAATTTGATGCGCATTTACAAGGCACTGGGGATCGATGTATCCCCAGGACATATCAAGAAACTGGTGGTGTGACAGGAAAATAACGAGCAAATCCACCGGCAAAAAACTAGTTCACGCTAACTCGTTGATTTGTATAGGTGTTTTTGGCGCACTGTTAAACATGGGTGAACTTGCCGATGGTCGGGCTGTGGGTCAAGCTGCTCAAGATCCCCAAGCCGCATCTGTACGCCGGCATCCTGATCTTTGCCACGGTGGGCGTCTACGGCATGCGCCAGAGCGCGTTCGATCTGGTGCTGCTATACCTGATCGGACTGATCGGCGTACTGATGCGCCGCTTCGACTTTCCGACCGCGCCAGTGGTCGTGGGCATGATCCTGGGGCCGCTGGCCGAAGCGCAGATGCGCAACGCGCTGTCGATCGGCGAAGGCAAATGGAGCGTCTTCCTGGAGCGCCCGATGTCAGCCACGCTGCTGGCGATCGTGCTCGGGGTGCTGGTGCTGCCGCGCTTGGCCAAGATGTGGTCGGCGCGGCGCTAGCGGCAAGCCGGTGAACGTGCTATCGGCGGACACCCCGGTCCGGGTTGACAGGCGCACGAAGAACGCCATGAGTCACGTGTTCGCCACGGGCATGGCGATGAACCCGGGCGATGCGCGGCTCAAGCGTCCTGAAACCGTTTTCTCAAATCATTCCATTCATCCGCGCCAAACCGGCGGAAGGTATCCGACACGGTCGCACCGCTGTTGGCCGGCGCGGGCATGTTGGTGTCCTTCAATGCCTTGAGCGTTTTGTCGCAGGCCTCGATGGTGGCGCGCAGCAGGATCCCGGGGAGAATCGTCAACCGGTATCCCATTTGCTGTATATCGTGCAGGTTCAGCAGCGGCGTCTTGCCGCCCGGGACCACGTTGAGCATGCAGGCCCCGTGCACGCGTTTGGGCACGGCCTCGATTTCCTCGATGGTTTGCACGGCCTCCACGAAGGCGATGTCGGCGCCAGCGTCCAGCGCCGCGTTGGCGCGGTCGACCGCCTCGTCGAAACTGACTACGGCACGCGCATCGGTGCGCGCAATGATCACGAAATCCGGGCTCTCGCGGGCCGCCACCGCGGCGCGAATCTTGGCGATATACGCGCCGCGGTCGATCACTTCCTTGCCGTCGAGATGACCGCAACGCTTGGGCGAGACCTGGTCTTCGATATGTATGGCGGCCACGTTGCGCGCCTCGTATTCCCGCACCGTTCGCGTTACGTTGAGCTCGTTGCCGTAGCCGGTGTCGGCGTCGGCGATCAGCGGGATCGAGACGCAACGCGCTATCACGCCGGCATTTTCGACCATCTCGGTCATCGTCAACAAGCCAAAGTCAGGGTATCCGCGCGCGGCGGAAGTGCCCGCACCGGTCATGTACACGGCTGCAAACCCGGCCTGTTCGATCAGGCGTGCAGTGATGGCGTCATAGGAACCGGGCGCCACAACCATGTCGGGTTGCGCCAACAATTCGCGCAATCGTGCTGCTGCTTTCATAGCTTAACTCCTTGCAAATGGCGTGAGCACTGCTCCCTTGGTGCGCGTCCCGACCGTGCCCGGTCGTCGGGGTCGGCCACGGTACAACCCGGCGCAAGGTTCAATACGCCCATGGCCGAGCAGCGCGATCAGCCGCGCGGAAGGCTTCGATTTCAGCGCTGCGTGACAGCGTGACGCCGATTTCGTCGAGCCCTTCCAGCAGCATCTGGCGCAGCACGCGCGGCGAGGAAAACGAAAACACGGTCCCGTCGGGCGCCGTCACGGTTTCCTCGCGCAGGTCGACGGTGATCTGCGCATGGCCCTTTGCCGCCTCCATTTGCCGTGCCAGCTCGCTCACCTGCTCGATCGGCAGTTCCACCGGCACCAGGCCATTGCGAAAGCTGTTGGAAAAGAAGATACCGGCAAACGACGGCGCGATCACGGCCCTGAACCCGTATTCACGCAGCGCTTTGGGCGCCGTTTCGCGCGACGAACCGCAACCGAAGTTGCGGTCGGCCAGCAAGAACACGCCGCGGCTCCACGGCTCCTGGTTCAGGATGAAAGCCGGGTTCGGCGTGCGCTCACCGATGTAACGTAGATTGGCGAACAGGCTCGGCGCATACCCTTCCTTGTGCATGCGGATCAGATCCTTGCCAGGCGTGATCTGGTCGGTATCGATATTGATTTGCAGCATAGGAACGGCGATGCCGCTGACCTTGACAAAACTTTCCATGGAGGCTCCTCAATCGAAACTGCGAAATTGCCGGCCGCGGCGTCCGGCATGCCGTGACCCGAATGCAACGGGCCGTCTATCCAAAAAAGGCGCGCGCATCGGAAAAGCGCCCGGCGATCGCCGACGCCGCCACGGTGGCCGGGCTGGCCAGGTGGGTGCGTGTTTGCGGGCCCTGGCGGCCTTCGAAATTGCGGTTGGTGGTGCTGATCACCCGCTTGTCGGCAAGCCGCCCGCGCCCGCCGCTGCCGCACATCGCGCAAGCGGACTCGTGCCATTCAAAACCCGCATCCTGAAATATCCGGTCCAGCCCCTCGGCTTCGGCCGCCACCTTGACCTGCGTCGATCCAGGCACGCAGATGGCTTTGACGCCCGGCGCCACCTTGCGCCCCTTGAGCACGGCCGCGGCAATTCGCAAATCGGACAACCTGGCGTTGGTGCAGGAGCCGATGTACGCCGCGTCGATCGCAATGCTCGCCATCGGCGTGCCGGGTTCGAGTCGCGTGTATCGCAGCGCGCGCTCGAGCAGCTGGCGCGCGCCGGGATCGTGCTCCGATAGCGGATCGGGCACGTGGCCATCGATCGACGCGACTTGCTGCGGGCTGGTGCCCCATGTGATCTGCGGACCGACCCGGCTGCAGTCAATCGTGATTTCGCGGTCGAAAACGGCGCCCGGGTCGGTCGCCAGGCTTCGCCAATGGGCGACCGCCTTGTCCCATTGTTCGCCCTTGGGCGCGAATTCGCGGCCGCGCAAGTAGTCGATCGTGATCTCGTCCGGGGGCACGAAGCCATAGCGGGCAGAGAATTCAATCGCCATGTTGCAGATGGTCAGACGCCCTTCCACCGGCATCGCTCGGACGGTCGAACCGGCGAACTCGACCGCATACCCCAGGCCGCCATTGGCACCGTGCCGGCCGATCAGTTCCAACACCATGTCCTTGGCGAACACGCCCGCGGGCAGCCGTCCCTCGAAGTTCACCCGCATCGTCTTGGGCTTGATCTGCGCCAGCGTCTGGGTGGCCAGCACATGCTCGCCCTCGGTCGTGCCGACGCCCCATGCGAGCGCGCCGATACCGCCAACGGTGCAGGTATGGCTGTCGCCGCAGACGATGGTCAATCCCGGCAGCGCAATACCCAGTTCCGGCGCGATGACGTGAACAATTCCCTGGCGGCGGTCGCTCACGTCGAAGAAGGTGAAGTTATAGCGCTTGGACAATGCACGCGTGGTCTGGATCATTTCGCCGCCCTCGCCGTTCATCGTCTCGTCCGGTTCGCGTCCGGCGCGGGTCGACAGCGTGTGGTCGATCACCGCGTACACCTGCGCATTGCTGGCCGGCTTTCGGCCGGAGGACTCCAGGCCTTTCATCACCGTGCTGCCGCTCATTTCGTGCAGGAACAGCCGGTCCATCTGCAACAGCGCCGTGTTGTCGCCCAGATCGGCGATTACGTGCTGGCTAAAGACCTTTTCAAAGAAAGTGCGTGCCATTGTCATCGTTTGCTCCTCAAGTTTTGCCACTACCCCTGGAGATCCTCGGCGCCTGCCTTCAGCGGCGAGCGCCGCCAGCGCGCGCAGCACCGCGTCTCCCATGCCGACCGTGTCCACCGGGTCATCCCCCGCGCCTGCGATATCGGCGGTTCGCGCGCCATCTTCCAGCGCGCGGTCAACCGCGCGCTCCAGCAGCACCGCATCTTCCTGCCGGTCCAGTGTATGGCGCAGCGCCATGGCCAGGCTGAGGATCATTCCGATCGGGTTGGCGACGCCACGACCGGCAATGTCCGGGGCACTGCCGTGGATCGGTTCATACAGGATCTTGCGCCGCCCATCGCTGCCGATAGGGCCGAACGAGGCCGATGGCAGCATCCCGAGCGAACCGCCGATCGCGCCGGCGCAGTCGGACAGGATGTCGCCAAACATGTTATCGGTCACGATAACGTCGAACTGGGTCGGCTTGCGCACCAGTTGCAGCGCGCAGTTGTCGACCAGCATGTGCACCAGTTCGACGTCGGGAAACGCGCGCTCGCGCAGGCTCCGCACCGTGTCGCGCCACAGCCGGCCGGTCTCCAGCACGTTGGATTTGTCAACCGAACAGACCCGCTTGCCACGGCTGCGCGCCAGCTCGAACGCGTGGCGCGCGACCCGCTCGATCTCGTGGCTGGTATAGCGTTGCGTGTTGACGGCCGTATAACCCCGATCGGTCGCCGCGACGCCGCGCGGCGTGCCGAAATAAAGGCCTCCGACGTTTTCGCGCACGATCACCAGGTCGGTGCCAAAGGCCACTTCGGCGCGCAACGGACATACGCCAGCCAGTTGCGGCCAGGCGCGCACCGGCCGCACATTCGCATACAGGTCGAGTTCGCGCCGAATGCCCAGCACGCTACCGGCACGGCGCTTGGCATGGTCGATCGCCTCGTATTCATCGCCACCCATGGCGCCGAACAGGATGCCATCGGCGCGCTTGACGGCTTCCAGCGTGCGCGCTGGCATGATCTGACCGAGCTCGCGCCACGCCAGCAATCCGAACGGCTCCTCGAAGAAGTCGCATCCCAAGCCGCGCCAATCGACGAACCAGCGCGCAATCCGCAGCGCCTCGCGCGCCACTTCCGGGCCGATGCCGTCCCCGCCCAGTACCAGCATGCGCATGATTTGCGGCTCCATGGTCGTTGTCTCAGCGCGCCAGGTACGCCCAGGGCCGTTGTTGCCGGTCGCGGATCTGGAACGCGGCAATCTCGCTCGAACGTGACAGCGACAGCGCAATTTCATCGCACCCCTCCAGCAACGCCTGCTGGCGCATCGGGTCGATCGAAAACCCGTGGCGCTCGCCGTTGGGGTCTTGCACCGTGCACCGCACCAGGTCGACGCTGACGAGATTGCGCGCTGGGTCGAGCGCCACCTGGTCGGCGATCGACTCGATCACCGGCATCGGCAACACCACCGGCAGCATCGCGTTCTGAAAGCAGTTGTTGTAGAAGATGTCGCCAAAGCTCGGCGCGATCACACAGCGCATGCCGATGCCCATCAACGCCCAGACGGCTCCCTCGCGGCTCGATCCGCAGCCGAAATTGGCGCCGGCCAGCAGAATCTTCGACTCCCGGTATGGCGCCATATTGAGTATGAAATCGGGGTTCTCGCGCCCGTCGGTGCCATAGCGCCAGGCTTCGAAACAGAACCGCCCGAGATCGTCGCGGCCGTGGCCGATCAGCCGTTCGATGCGAACGATGATGTCGGTGTCGACGTTCTGGCGCATCAAAGGTGCCGCGATCGCGGTCAATACGGTGAACTTCTTCATGCTGTTGTGCCTTGAAACGTGCGCACGTCGACGATCTTGCCGGCCAATGCCGCCGCGACAGCGGTGGCCGGACTGGCCAGGTGCGTGCGCGCGCCGGGGCCCTGCCGACCGACGAAATTGCGATTCGATGTCGAGACCGCGCGCTGCCCGGCGGGGACGGTTTCGCCATTGGCCGCCACGCACATCGAGCAACCCGGTTCGCGCCACTGGAACCCCGCTTCCTGAAAGATCCTGTGCAAGCCCTGCGCTTCGGCGTCGCGCTTGACCAGGCCCGATCCCGGCACCACCCAGGCGCTCACGCCGGC
>QYPX01000150.1 GCA_007280205.1 Comamonadaceae bacterium | reverse complement strand
GACGCGTTTTGCCAGATCAACGCCAACTCGTGTAATCTCTTGCATGGGACTTCTCCTTCCAAAGGTTGTAGATTGACTTCCAAAAACCAATCTTGGCACTTGATGCCGTTACCAGGAAGCGGGAAGTCCCTTCGCATTCATTTCGCTGCGCCACCCACTGCATCACCCTCGGCGGCGAGCATTGCCGGATTGCGTGGTTCGAATACCAATCCCGCTGGAAAGATCTGGTCGGTGGGGCGCTCAGCGCAGCGACATAAAGGAGGAGCCCATAGGGCGGGGGACAGTCGCGGAGCTGAGTGCCACAGCGGCCAGATCCACCCGACATGCGGGGAACGATCCATAGGACTGAGCCATAGTAGGATCATCGTCAACATAACGGAGGCTAAAGTGGACATTGAACAGTTCATGCAGGGTTACAAGAGCGCTTGGGAAGGCAAGGATGCCGATGCATTCTGTGCGCTCTTTGCCGAGGAGGGCGTCTATCACAACACGCCTTTTGCCGTGCAGCGCGGTCATGCGCAACTGGCAGCCTACTGGCAGCGCATCAAGTTGCAGGAGGACATTGAACTCTCGTACGAAGTCCTGTCCTCAGGCCCGGACGGCGGCGTGGCGCACTGGCATGTGACTTACCAGGTTGCGTCTGAAGAGCTTTTTCAGATCTGGGCTGCTTCGACCGGCACGAATCTGATTGCACGCAAGCCGGGCGATGCGCTGCCGCGCATGGTGCTCGACGGCGTGCTGCAGGCATCATTTGACGCGGGCGTGTGCCGGGAATGCCGCCTCTGGTGGCACAGCATGGCCGTGGGGTGACAATCAGCGCATGACTACTCAACAGAAAATTGCCTTGTCCATGCTGGACCTGGTTGCCGTGCGCGAGGGCGGCACGGTCGCTGATGCGCTGGCGATTTCCTTGCGCACAGCGCGGCATGCCGAGTCGCTTGGCTTTACACGCTACTGGCTGGCCGAACACCACAATATGGCTGGCATCGCAAGTTCTGCCACCGCCGTTCTGGTGGGCTATATCGCTGGCGGCACCGAGCGCATCCGCGTCGGTTCCGGTGGCGTCATGCTGCCCAACCACGCACCGTTGGTGGTGGCCGAGGCCTTTGGCACGCTGGCCGAGTTGTACCCGGGTCGGATCGATCTGGGGCTGGGACGTGCTCCCGGCACAGACCCATTCACCATGCGTGCGCTACGTCGCGATCGGGTCGAGACCGAGCAGGACTTTCCGCGTGATGTGGCCGAACTGCAGCAATTGCTGGCACCGGCGCGAGCAGGTCAGCGCCTGATCGCCGTGCCCGGCGCTGGCACCGAGGTGCCGATCTGGCTGCTGGGGTCGAGCCTGTTCTCGGCCCAGTTGGCAGCCGAGCGCGGTCTGCCCTATGCCTTTGCGGCTCACTTTGCGCCACGTCTGATGCACCAGGCGCTTGCGCTGTACCGCAGCCTGTTTCGCCCATCGGCCACCCTCAGCAAGCCCCGGGTCGTCGTTGGCGTGCCACTGATTGCTGCGCCAAGCGATGAAGAGGCGGAATTTCTTGCCAGCAGCACCTACCAGCGTGTGCTGGGCATCCTGACCGGCGAGCGCAAGCGCCTGCAGCCGCCGGTACAGAATTTTGCGCAGGGCTTGCAGCCGCAAGAGCGCGCCGCCATCGCGGACTTCCTGGGTGCCGCCGTGATAGGTGGGCCCGACAAGGTGCGCGCCGGACTTGCCGCTCTGGCGCAAGCCACCGCTGCGGACGAATTCATGCTGGTATGCGATGTTTTTGACCCGGCCCTGCGCCTGCGTTCTCTGGATATTGCTGCATCGCTCTGAACCAGTTGCCTGTCATGAAAGCCGATCACGGAAACGTTCGCACTGCGCGGGGGGAAACTTGAAGACGGAGCAAGACATGCTGGAACTCGTGCTGTCGCGCCATGGCCGGCGGGCAGACATGCTGCTGCAGATTCTGCGCGAGCTGCAATCCGCCTTGGGCTGGCTGTCGCGAGCGACCCTGAGCCAGGTGGCGGCGGCGCTGGATTTGACGCTGGCGCAGGTGCAGGGCGTGGCCGAGTTTTACCGCTTTCTGCACACACGCCCGGTTGGCAGCTGCCGGATCCTTTTCAGCGACAACGTGACCGACCGCATGCTCGGCAGCGAGGCGCTGCTGGCTGATCTCTGTCAGCGCCTGGGGGTCACAGCTGGCCAGACGCGCGAAGGCGCGCTGGTGAGTGTTGACAGGACCTCCTGCACCGGTTTGTGCGACCAGGGCCCGGCCTTGCTGATCAACCACCACCAGGTCGTGACGCACCTGGACAAGCAGCGTGTGGCGCAGCTGGCCGACTTGATCCTTGCGCGCGTACCTGCTGCACAGTGGCCAGCGCACTGGTTCGAAGTGCAGGACAACATTCAGCGTGCTGACGTGCTGCTCGGTCAGCCCTTCGCGCCGGGGCTGGCGCTGGCTGCTGCGCTGGAGCGCGGAGCCGAGGCGACGCTGGGCGAGATCAAGCGCTCCAAGCTGCGCGGGCGTGGCGGCGCCGGTTTTGCGACTGCACTCAAATGGGGTTTGTGCCGCGAGGCAGCGGGCGCGCAACGATTCGTGGTCTGCAACGCCGACGAAGGCGAACCCGGCACCTTCAAGGACCGGGTACTGCTGAGTCGCTTTGCCGACGCCGTGTTCGAGGGCATGACGGTGGCTGCGCACGTGATCGGCGCGCAGCGCGGCTTTCTTTACCTGCGTGGCGAGTACCGCTACCTGCTCGAGTCCCTGCAAGCGGTACTGCAACGCCGGCGCGCAGCCTGCCTGCTGGGCAAAGCCATTCTGGGGTGCAGCGGATTTGACTTTGATATTGACATCCACATCGGCGCCGGCGCCTACGTGTGCGGGGAAGAATCGGCGCTGATCGAGTCGCTCGAAGGCAAACGCGGCACGCCGCGGATCCGACCGCCGTTTCCGGTGCAGCAGGGCTATCTGGGTTTTCCCACGGTGGTCAACAACGTCGAGACCTTCTGTGCTGCCAGCCAGATTGCGCTGCATGGCGGCGCCTGGTGGTCGGAGATGGGCACTGCGCAGTCGAGCGGCACCAAGATCCACTCGGTCTCGGGCGACTGCCAGCGTCCGGGCCTGTACGAATACCCGTTCGGCACAACGGTCGAGCGCATCCTGCAGGACTGCGGGGCGCTGGATGCGCAGGCGGTGCAACTGGGCGGTCCCTCCGGGGTCTGTCTTTCGAGGTCCGATTTCGGCCGTCGCATCGCCTTTGAGGACCTGCCCACAGCCGGCGCTTTCATGGTGTTTGACGCGTCGCGCGACATGTTCGAAGTGGCGCGTGCCTTTGCCCATTTCTTCGCGCACGAGAGCTGCGGCTTCTGCACGCCATGCCGGGTCGGCACCGAACTCCTGGCAAGGCGCATGGACAAGCTCGCTGCCGGGCGCGGCTCCGGCGCTGACATCGCTGTGCTGTTCGAACTCGACCGGCTGTTGCACAGCGCCAGTCACTGCGGCCTGGGCGCCAGCGCCGCCAACCCGCTGCGCGACACCATCGCCAAATTCCGTCCGGCATACGAGCAACGCCTGAAGTGGCTGCATTTCGAGCCGGCTTTCGATCTTGACAGCGAACTCTCTGTCGCCCGGCGCTTGACGCATCGCGACGACGCCGGCGCGCACCTGGAGAACGAAACATGAGCACGGCCAGTTTGAACACACCGACTTTCACGCTGGACGGCGTCGAGATCGGCTTTGTGGCGGGCCAGACGGTGCTGCAGGCGGCCACGCGCGCTGGTCGCTACATCCCGCACCTGTGCTGGCATGAGGCGTTCCCGGCCCACGGCTCCTGCCGTCTCTGTGGCGTGAAAGTCAACGGCCGCATGGTCTGCGCCTGCACGCTGCAGGCCGCTGCCGATCTGGAAGTACAAAGCAATACCGATGAGCTCAATGGCCAGCGCAAGAAGCTGCTGCAGATGCTGTTCATCGAAGGCAACCACTTCTGCCCGAGCTGCGAGAAAAGCGGCAACTGCCTGCTGCAGGCAACGGCCTATGCGATGGGCATGGAGGCGCCGCACTTCGAGGAGTTCTATCCGGACCGACCGGTGGATGCCAGCCACCCCGACATCCTGCTCGACTTCAACCGCTGCATCCTGTGCGCCCTGTGCGTGCGCGCCAGCCGCGATGTCGACGGCAAGAACGTCTTTGCCATTGGCGGCAGGGGCATCTCGACCCGCCTTTTGGTGAACAGCGAATCAGGCACCCTGGCCGATACCGACATGACGCTGCAGGACCGCGCTGCGGCGATCTGTCCGGTGGGTGTGATCCTGCCCAAGCGGCGCGGCTTTGCGACTCCGGTCGGGCAGCGGCGCTTTGACCTGCGGCCGGTGGCGGAGCCTGGGTCGGGAGAGCCCTTGTGAGTGCTGGCGCTATTGTGCGACCCACACGCAAGCTCAAGCTGGCCACGGTGTCGCTGGCCGGCTGCTTTGGTTGCCACATGTCCTTGCTGGACATCGATGAGCGCTTGTTCGAGTTGATTGAGCGCGTCGAGTTCGACCGCTCGCCGCTGACCGACATCAAGCAGCTCGGGACCTGCGACATCGGCTTGATCGAAGGCGGCCTGTGCAACGCCGAGAACGTGCAGGTGCTGCGTGAATTTCGCCTCCAATGCAAGACGCTGGTGGCGGTGGGCGCCTGCGCTATCAACGGCGGCCTGCCAGCGCAGCGCAACCATCTGGACCTGGCGGAATTGCTGACCGAGGTTTACCGCAGTCGCGACGGCATGAGCGCAGGCAGTGCGATTCCGAATGATCCCGAGCTGCCGCTGCCGCTGAACAAGGTGCGCCCGATCCACGAGGTGGTACAGGTCGATTACTTTCTGCCCGGCTGTCCGCCCTCGGCCGAGGCGTTCTGGTCCTTCCTGAATGACCTGATTGCCGGGCGCACGCCACACCTGAGCGGCAACCTGCTGCGCTACGACTGAGGGAGACAGTAATTGCCGATATACCCATTCCCAATACCTGTCATTGCGCCCTCGATCCGCAATCCAGTGCTCGCAAATACTGGATACCGGGTCGAGCCCGGTATGACAATGGCTGTGTCCGAAAGTTCCAGGCATGACGCTTTTGTTTGAAACAGCTACTCCGGAGGCCCTCGCCAGCGGCTTGCGCCGCGTTGCCATTGACCCGGTCTCCCGGGTCGAAGGCCACGGCAAGGTGACGATCCTGCTCGACGCGCAAAACCGGGTACAGCAGGTTCGTCTGCACATCGTCGAGTTTCGTGGCTTCGAGAAATTCATTGAAGGACGGCCCTACTGGGAAGTTCCGGTGATGGTGCAGCGCCTGTGCGGTATCTGTCCGGTGTCGCACCATCTGGCTGCGTCCAAAGCCTTTGACCGGGTGCTGGGCGCCACGGCGACACCTTCTGCGCAGAAGATACGCCGTCTCATGCACTACGCGCAGATCATGCAGTCGCATGCCTTGCACTTCTTCTATCTGGCCGCACCCGATCTGTTGTTTGGCTTCGACTCCGAAGTAAACCGGCGCAATATTGTGGGTGTGGCGCAAGCGCATCCGGAGATCGCCAGAAAGGGCGTGCTGCTGCGCAAGTTTGGTCAGCAACTGATCCGCGCCACCGCCGGCAAGCGCATCCATGGCACAGGCTCGGTGCCGGGTGGTGTCAACCAGCATGTCAGTGCGCAGGATCACGCAACGCTGCGGCGGGACTTGCCGCAAATGCTGGCCTGGGCGCAGGACGCGGTGC
The DNA here is from genome assembly GCA_007280205.1 of Comamonadaceae bacterium. GTDB lineage: Bacteria > Pseudomonadota > Gammaproteobacteria > Burkholderiales > Burkholderiaceae_C > Rhodoferax. Next base: position 18,009 of record QYPX01000150.1, on the reverse strand, counting down.
AGATCGCCAAAGAGCTGCATGCGCAGAACCCGGCGCTGTACGACAGCTTTGGTCACGTTCCCTCCAGCATCCTGTCGCTGGTACGAGCGGACGGGGCGCTGGACCTGTACGACGGCGCCATCCGGGTTCGCGACGCTACCGGCAAGATCCTGGTTGACGCTGTGCCGGATCAGGACTATCTCGATTTGATCGAGGAGGAAGTCAAGCCCTGGACCTACATGAAGTTTCCGTTTCTCAAACAGCTGGGCGCGCAGCTGGGCAGCTACCGGGTTGGCCCGTTGTCACGCCTGCAGAACTGTGACTTCATCCCCAGTGAGCTGGCGGAAGTGCAGCGGCGCGAGTTTGTCGCTGCCGGCCGGGGCGAACCGGTGCAGGCGGTGCTGGCTTACCACTGGGCACGCATGGTCGAACTTTTGCATTGCGTCGAAGTGATCGAGGGCCTGCTGGACGATCCCGATATCCTGCGTGGTGAGTTGATGGCAAGGGGCACACGCCAGCGCTCGGGTGTGGGCGTGATCGAAGCGCCGCGTGGCACGCTGATCCACCACTACGAAGTGGGTGAGGATGATCTGGTGACGCGCTGCAACCTGATTGTCTCCACCACCCACAACAACCAGGCCATGAACCAGGCCGTGCGCTCGGTGGCATGTCAGTACCTTGATGGCCGCGAAATCACCGAAGGCCTGCTCAATCACATCGAGGTGGCGATCCGTGCTTTTGACCCCTGCCTTTCCTGCGCTACCCATGCGCTCGGTCGGATGCCGCTGGACGTGAGCTTGCTTGGCCCGGGCGGTGAGCTGATCGACCGTGTGCAGAAGTCCCAGCAAGGAGTATTGCAGCGCAACTCCTGTGCCGCGCAGGCAAGCCTTGCATGAACGCATTGACCGGCGCGCTCGCGCCGCTGCTGGTGTTTGCCTGGGGCAACCGCAGTCGGGGTGATGATGCGCTCGGCCCCTTGTTGCTGGACCGTCTGCGTGCTTCGCTGCCAGTGGACTCAGCTGTGGACTGTCTTGAAGACTACCAACTGCAGATTGAGCATGCGCTGGATTTGCTGGGGCGCGCGCGCGTGCTGTTTGTCGATGCCAGCCTGACTTGCCGAGCGCCGTTCGAAGTGATCAGTCTGGCACCGGCCAGGGACCTCAGCCTGGGGACACACAGCTTGTCTGCGCAAGCCCTGCTGCAGGTGTTTTGCGATCTGCATGGCCACGCGCCACCAGCGTCCACGCTGCTCGCGATTCGCGGTGAAGCTTTCGAACTGGGTGCGCCGCTGAGCCCTGCCGCCCAAGCCAATCTGGAAAGGGCGCTGGTCTGGTGCAGGCATTGGCTCAGCCCGATGGCGTTGGAGAGACCGCAACCAATCGAGGGATAATTGCGTCCGGTAATCGCGTGACTGCGATCGGAGGATCATGTTAAGCAAGATGAAACACTGGATTGCAGCGCCTGTCTTTCAAGGCGATGAGGAAAAAACACGCCGGGCCAGTTTTCTCAACGAGTTTATTGGCGTCAATCTGCTGTTTGCGGGTCTGATCGCTGTTGCCGTTTTCGTCGGCAGCAATGTCTCTGTCGGCTCGAAGATGATCCCGATTTTGTGGCTGCTCTTGCTTGCACTGGGCTGGCGCATCCTGCACAGAGGCCAGGTTGCCTTGGTTGCGTTGGCCCTGCCCATAGTCTGCTTTGTTGTTTTAACAGCTGCCAATATCAGTCTGGGGACCGTCCGCACACCGACGACGTCCCTCTACGTCATTTGGATCCTCGTGGCGGGTATGCTATTTCAGCTGCCGGGAATTCTGATCGCCACCAGCGTCAGCTCACTGGCTGTGTTGGGCTTGATCATTGCGGAAAACGCTGGCTGGTTGCCGCAGCCCAATTACAGCGTCGGCGTAACGCAGTGGTTGAACTACTCTGTATTGTTCTGCATGACTGCAGGTATGGTCTATTACGGCAACCGGACGATCCGAAGTGCCCTGCAGCTTGGCGAAAAGGAAATCGAGCAGCGCAAGCAGACTGAAATGGAACTGCGCAAGCTCACCCGAGCGGTCGAGCAAAGTCCGGCTTCGATAGTCATTACGGACCTGGATGGAAAGATCGAATACGTCAACCCGCGCTTTAGCAGCGTCACAGGATACGCATTTGATGAAGCAGTTGGAAAGAATCCCCGCATCCTGAAAACCGACGAAACGCCGGCCGCCACGCACCGGCAGATGTGGGACGCAGTCAGCGCCGGCAAGGAGTGGCGGGGCGAATTCGTGAACCGCAAAAAGGACGGCTCTCAGTATTGCGAGCTAGCAAACATTTCACCCATCACCGATGTCAATGGCGTTGTGACGCACTATCTGGCCGTGAAGGAAGACATCACGGAGCGCAAGCAGATGGAGGAACAGATTCGCCAACTCGCTTTTCACGACAGCCTGACCAATCTGCCGAACCGTCGCCTGCTGATGGATCGATTGGCCCAAGCCATGGCGGCTGGCAAGCGCAGCCAGGGCTTTGGCGCACTGATGTTCATGGATCTGGACAACTTCAAGCCGCTCAACGACCAGCACGGGCACGCGGTCGGCGATCTGCTGTTGGTGAGAGTGGCGCATCGGCTCAAGGCTTGTGTGCGTGCCGTGGACACCGTGTCGCGCATCGGTGGCGATGAATTTGTCGTGCTGCTGCACGATCTGCCAACGGATCAGGTAACCGCGGCTGAACAGGCGAACAGACTGGCAGAAAAGATCCTCGTTGCCTTGTCACAACCCTACCTGCTTTCGGCTGGGAAGGAGGCCGGGGACATTGAGCACCACTGCAGTGCCAGCATCGGGCTTGTGTTGTTCTCCCAGGAGCACCAAAATCTCGAAGACCTGTTGAAATGGGCCGACGCCGCGATGTACCAATCCAAAGCCGAGGGTCGAAACCGCACCACCCTGATGCGCGAGCGGCGTGCCACGCAGCGTATCTGAGCTGCCTTGCTCAACCGGGTCGCTTGCTGGCTGCCCGCTTTCTCTTGCCCGCCGGTCGAGCCACGGTTTCCAAGGATTGCGTTAGTTGTAGCGCCAGTTTCATCACGCGCTCTGGATCGGCCCCCAGCGTGTCGATCAGGAACTCGACAATTTCGGAACGCGGATTGGCCAGAGTGGGCTCGATCATCATCACCGCGGCGGAAACCGCCAGCGCGCCTTCACACGCGGCCAAGGTGGGCAGCATGTACTCAAGTGCGTTTAGCGCCTCCACCGGCGCCACCGCAGTGATACGCGCCTGCTGCTTGAGCAAGGCAATCCAGTCGGTGTCCGGCGAAGCCGAGCCCCGCGCGTTCACCGGCAATTGCGCCAACAGGCGCGCCAGGCGGAAGCTGCGCCGCTCGAAGGCGCCGATCGACGCCATGCCGGCCAGCACGATACGGCACACGGCCTCGGCAAAGCCGCCTTCGTTGATGTGCTCCAGCACCTGAGCACGCACTTTGTCCAATTCGACCTGCGCCCGGGCGTGGGCAACATCGGCGTCGCAGGCGTCGGGTTTGAACCAGGCGCCCAGTCCCGTGGGGCCGAACAGCAGGCGCGCGCTCGCCACGGTCTGCTCGTTGCTGCGGTCGCGGTACTGGTCCAGGCTGTCCGTGATTCTCTGAGCGAACTCTTTCTCCATGAGCCGCAACGGGTGGTCATCTGCGATCGTCGTCCGCTTCTCACGGGCTTTCTTGGCTTGCTGGCGAATCAGCGGAGCCAGCACGGACTTGTCGGACAGAAGCTGGCGCTGCATGCGCATGAAATTATTCTTGCCCAGCGCGTCTGCCACAGGGCGAGTGGCGAGCAGCTTGACCCAGGGTCGGACCCAGGTTTTATACAGGTCGGCGTTGAACTCCGAGACCTTGGCAATGGTAGAGAACAGGGCCTCCTCATCGCGCCCTTCCGGGTTCAAGGCGAGAATGTCCGCCATCGTGCGGTGCTCGTAGTGCACGGTGTAGTCGCCGGGTTCGAGTTGATCCCAGCGCTGCGTCTCCATGCCGGCTTTGGCTTGCAGCTTCATTTCATAGAGACCCGGCGGCAGGCTCTCGATCATGTCCAGCGAGGTCACGAGTTGGTCGTGCTCCTTGCGCGCCACGTCGGCGCCGACAAAGATGCCCAAATGACCCACGCTGTCGTGCAACACGTAGATGATGGTTCGCCCCGCAGCGGCAATGGCACGATCGTCGCCCCAGGTGTCGATGATCCAGTCCAGCGCCTGCGGCGGCGGCGTGATATTGTCACCCCAGGAGGCGAAGACCACCACCGGCGCGCTGATGTTGCGCAGGTCGATGGCATGGTCGCCGACCATCACCGTGCCGCGCGCCAGACGGTTGCCGACAAACAGGTTTTCCACAATGGCTTCGATCTCGCTGCCTGTCATGCGGAAGAAACCACCCCACCAGCGCTCGAACTCGAGAAAACGCTCGGCCTCGGTGTCCACGCTGGACCACAGCTTGTAGTACTTGTTCCACCAGGTGTTGGCCGGATTGAGCTTCTCGAAGTTTTCCACCAGGTGCACACCGTCAAATCGGTCCACACCCAGATCGCCTGTCAGCGATGCCAGCCATGAGCCACCGAGCGAGGCGCCGGCATAGCGCATGGGATTGACTTGGAACTGCCGGCCCAGTAGGACAGCGGCGCGCCCATGATCATGAGTGGACCGAACAATTCGGGACGCACCGCGTTGAGGGCCATCATGGCCCAGCCCGCCTGACAGTTGCCGATCACCACCGGCTTGCCCGGAGATTGGGGATGGCGCGCGATCACTTGCTCGAGAAAACGGGCTTCGGCCTGAGCCACGGTGATCAGAGTTTGCCCCTCCTCGGGCTCGGGTCGAAAGGTGACAAAGTACACCGGATGGCCGGCGCGCATGGCCATTCCCACCTCGGAATCAAATTTGAAACCGCCGATGCCCGGCCCATGTCCGGCGCGGGGATCAACCACCACCAGCGGTCGTGCAAGCCGGTTCACCGGCATGCTCGCAGGTGGCAGCAAACGCAGCAACGCGTAGTTGCAGGGCGCAGACAGGTCGCGGCCGTCGAGCACCAATTCATGCTCGAATTTGAGCAGCGGCGGCGTTCCCTTTTCCAGGTGCGCCAGGTAGTTGTTGCCGCGATCGAGCATGGTCTCCAGGAACAGCGCGGTACGCTGTGCAGCGTCCGCCAGATAGGCGCTGGTGCCGTCCGGCGAAGGAATCACCGCCACTGATGTTGCAGACTCGAAGGCGGTGATGGTTTCAGCTTTGGGAACCGATTTGTTTTGCTTTGACAAGAATGTCCTCCCGCGGAAAAGTTTTCCGTTTTCACTATACTGCAGCGCAAATGATCTCAGTCTCGTATACCTTGGTTGAGCAACGCTTCCTTGACCTTGATCAGGCAACGCTCTAATCAGCGCACAAGACTACCTGGCAATGCTGTAAAAGCGACAATCGTCAGTCCGCAATGAATCTTTCTCCACCAGAAAGCCGGTATGCAAATCCAAAGCCTCATCGATCAGCCGAGCAAACTGCCCGTCATTCCCAAAGTCACGCAGCAGCTGATCGAAAGTTTTCACTCGGAAAACATCAACAGACATCAGATCACGGAGAGAATCAGCGCCGACCCGGTGCTGTCTGCGAAGCTGCTGCGTCTGGCCAACTCGGCGTTTTTCCAGATGTCGCGCACCATTGGCACGGTGGAAGACGCTTTGCATATGCTGGGTTTTGTGATGGTTCGCAACCTGGTGGTTGGCAACGGCATGGTTGGAGCGTTTCGAAACATACCAGGCCTGGATTTGCAACAGTTCTGGCGCTACAGTTTGAACACGGCCTGCGCCTCACGCTGGCTGGCCATGCGTGCCGATATCAATGGCGACTTGGCCTTCACCCTGGGCCTGCTGCACGCGATTGGACAACTTCAGATGCATGCAGTCGCCGCTGCCGAAATGTTACCGCTGGACAAGAAGCTGAGCGTGTTGGACTCGGGTCGTGCCAGGTTGGAAGTCGACCTGCTGGGATTCCACTACGCCCAGGTTTCGGCCGAACTTGCCAGGGTCTGGAATTTCCCGCTACAACTGATTGAGGCGCTGCGTCATATTCCCGATCCCTTGGCACCCGCCGTGGTGTCGAAGGCTGCCGCAGTAGTGCACTTGGGCGCATGGCGCGCACGCGTTGATGCGCTGCAGTACAGCGATGAAGCCATGCGCGCGAGCTACCCGGCGGATGTCGCCATGCGACTGGGTTTTCCGGCACAAGCGATCGAGCTATTGGCTGATGCGGGCGACCATGCCATGCCCGCGCTCGAGGAACTGACCAAGGGTTTGGAGGCCATGCTGGAATGAGGGTTGCCAATCGGCGGGCTGTTGCCAGATGTTGTTGGTGACCTTGTACACCCAGTCTGGCGCATCTCAAGGTTGAGGCCCATGGCGCCAGCTTTTTCCGCGCAATTGGCGAGAAGTGCTTCTAGGGAACGCGAAACTTGTCAGAATGCCTTCATTGAAGTTGGAGCATTGCTCACGCCTTCACTACCCCATGCTTGACAGCATCACGCAGCAGCGCATTGATGCGCGTCTGCCATCCTGGTCCGGTTGCCTTGAATGCGTCCAGAACTTCTGCATCAACTCGCATATTCAGTGTCGGGCGCTTCACAGCCACCGCGGGACGACCACGCCCTCGCTTGATGGTTGCATCATTCCAGTACGCCGCTACGGCAGTGCTGTCGTTGGGGTTGTACGGTTCGCTATCTGGGTCGAAGGGTACGAGTGCCTCCTGCCCAGCTTCGCGTTTGACGCGAGCCCAGTCTGTTCCTGTGGGCTTGCGCTCAGTGAGTTTCTTGCCAGCTTGCATACAACTTCCTTTCTTGCTTCGATGCACGGCGCAGTGAAATGGCGCGTACTTCGTTCGGCTCACGCAGCACGTAAACCAGCACCAACACCACGCCAGCAACCTCCACTAGTGCAATGTCCATCAGTCGCTCCTCACTGGTCTTGGTGGATTCCAGCGTCAGCTTATTCGGTGCATTGAACACCAGCGGCGCATCCGCCAATGAAAGCCCGTGCTTAGAGATGTTGGTGGCGTCTTTATCTGGGTCAAAAGTGAATCGCATCAGTCTATTTATTGTATTGGCATCAATTCATGGTGTCAATCAGCAATAAATCGCGATTGGCACGGTGAACAAGGGCAGGGCAGTGTGAGCAGGGTTGATCACTCCGAACCTGTTACTGAGAACCGTCAATGTCCTCCGTAGCCCCTCGGCCGGCATTCTTGCGTCGAAGGGCGTCCTTGACGGCGCTAAACCCGACTTCAAGATCGAACGATGCAATCGTCGGCAGCGTCACTGCGAGGCTATTGACGTATGGGGCCAATACCTCGGGTGTGCCCAACAGCGACATCAGGCGGCGTGAGTCGAAAAAGTGTTGGTGCCATTGTGCAGCTTGTGTGCCAGCGACAATCTTCCCGATCGTCAATTCGCTACTGCCTGTGGTTGCAACAACTTCACGCTTTCCAAAAATTGGGCGAGGCCGAACGGGAATTCCGATGCGAAAAACGTAGATGCCGGAGGGGCGGCGAAAAAGACTCTGCATGGCACACCTTTGTATGAGTGTGCTGTATCAGGATGCCAAGAATTTGATTTGTTTGATTGGATCAAAAAGTTGGCGAGATATGGAGCGGTGAAGGGAATCTAATGTCGTCCTGGAAGCCCCATGGACGCTACGTTTTTGCAATTTCAATTTCTTAGATACCGTCAAAAATACCGTCAATTCGAAATGCGTCCCGTCCGATGGTTTTTTTGATGCGCAGTGCTTCAACTTGCGACGGTGTGCTTCAAGAATGCTGACGTCGCAGTTTCGGTGTCTGGCAGCCGGCAAACGAATGCAAAGTTGAACTCCCTTAACTATTTAGGAGTTCATCATGGAACGTACCTCCAGTCAGTTGCGGCCAGAGCCGTGGAACAAAGGAAAACTGGTAGGACAAAAAGCGCCTTTCAAGCTCAAGGAAATCTGGGCCATCCGCGTTCGGCTTCAACTTGAGCACCGGACTCGGGAACTGGCCTTGTTTGATCTGGGGCTGGACAGCAAGCTGCGCGCCTGTGATTTGGTCAAGCTGCGGGTCCGCGACATCTGCCATGGCGAGCGTGTGGCGCCCCGGGCCATCGTCATGCAGCAGAAGACGTCACGGCCGGTGCAATTTGAGATCACTGCGCCAACCCAGGAGGCTGTGACTGCCTGGATCAAATCAGCCAGTCTACGATCCGACGACTACCTGTTTCCCAGTCGGATACATGAGTCTCCGCATCTTGGAACAAGGCAATATGCCCGAATCGTGGACGGATGGGTCGAGCAAATTGGTTTGGATCCAGCAGCCTACGGCACGCATTCCATGCGCCGCACCAAAGCGTCATTGATCTATCGGCGCACCAAGAACTTGAGGGCGGTGCAGCTCTTACTTGGGCACACGAAACTGGAAAGCACAGTGCGCTATCTTGGAATCGAGGTTGATGACGCACTCGATCTGGCTGAGCAGACCGAGGTTTAAAACAAGTTGGGGCCACGTTTCAGTATCACTTGGGCGTGGCCCCTTCTGTGCCCTTCGGCCGCACTATGTGGCGGCAATGGATCATCTTTGTTTCCGATTCCGGATACCGGCCAGCGGTCAACTGCTCCTTGGTGCCTCAAGCGGTAGTAGGTTTTTCCAATCAAACTGGCCCTTAGCAGTCACTGATAGGGCATGAATCTATTGGACGATGGGCCGAGACGTTGGAGCCATGTACCAGAGCCGCTAGACTTCACCCGATGTACTTCCGCATATTCATTTCCCTGCTGATTGCTCTGGCCAGCTTCGGGGCCCGTGCGGCACCGACCATGCTGCACGATCTGGCTGTGCTGACCGACAAGGCCGGCACGCTGACGATTGAAGCGGTTGCTGGCACCGACCCCGCTCAGTTCAAGTCGCTGCCCAGTGGCGGCTTTGCTGGCGGCTTTACCCGCACCACGCACTGGTTTCGTTTCACGGTTACCCGTGCCGGTGAAACCTGGCTCGACATCCAGCCGCCCGTTCTTGACGATTTGCGCCTGTTCGAGCCAGACCCGCAGCGCGCCGGCGCCTGGCTGGAGCGCCGCGCTGGCGACACGCTGGCGTTTGCAGCGCGCGAAGTGCCGTACCGCAGCTTTGTTTTCAAGCTGCGCCACGCCGACGCCACGCCGCACACCTACTACCTGCGTCTGGCCACCACCAGCAGCGCTGTGCTGTCTGCACGCCTGATGACGCCCAACGACTTCATTGCCACCACCACCACCGAATCCAACCTGCTGATGGCCAGCCTGGCGCTGGTGCTGGGACTTGCGCTGCTCAGCATCAATTCATGGGCCTGGTCGCGCAATTCGCTGACGCCGTGGTTTGTTGCCACGCTCCTCATTTTTGCCGGGCACCTGATGGGCAGCAGTGGCTTTTTGCAGCAATACCTGTTCCCCTCGACGCCACAGGTCAGCTTCTTCTGGGTTGGCGCTTTCACATTTCTGCTCATCAGCAGCAATTACGGCCTTTATCGACGACTGTTTGGCGTCGGGCGCGAACGTCCTGTTCTGTACTGGCTTTATGAAACCAACTGCTGGTTGCCTCTGCTCGCCATGCCCTTGGCACTGATGGGTTGGCAGACCGAAATCCTGCCCTTGTTCCTCAATGTGAGCGTCCTCATGACCGGCGTGGGTTGCGTTTTGGCCGTCCAGCTATGGCGGCGCGGCGAGCCCGGCAGTGGCGCCATGCTGCTGGCCAATTTTGTCAGCTTGGCTGGGTTGCTGGTGTTCATGCTCCACGCACTGGGCCTGCTCGCTGGCGGCTTTTTCGTCTGGCACAGCCTGCAGTTTGCCTCGCTCGGCAGCGTGCTCGCGCTTTACGTGGCGATGGGCGCCCGCTACCGCAGTGTCAACGAGGCCCGGGTGAAGGCCGAGCAGGACGCCAGGCATGAGCATGCAGAGCGCATCCGCCAGGGGCAATTTCTGGCCATGCTGGCGCACGAACTGCGTACCTCGCTGACCGTGCTGCGCCTGGCCATCGGCAGCCAACCGATGGCGCCCAAGACCATTGACAAGGCCGAGCGCGCCATGAACAGCATGATCGATGTGATAGACCAGTCGGTGCAGGTCGAAAGACTCGCCGACGGCCAGGTCAAGATCGAGAGAATGCCTTGCGACATGGTTCTGCTGGTCAAGTCAGTCATTGCCGATAGCCGCGACCCCACGCGCATCCGCGCCCGCCTGGCTGATTCGCTCTCGCTCGACACCGATGGCCGACTGTTGCGCATCGTCATGGCCAATCTGGTGGACAACGCCCTGAAGTACGGCAAGGCCGGCGAGCCGGTGGATGTTGACCTCATCGCCGATGGCGCGCGCCTGCGCCTGGTGGTTGGCAACGCCATCGGCAGCGCCGGCGCGCCCGATCCGCAGCGTGTTTTTGAGAAATACTACCGGGCGCCGCAGGCACATAGCTTCACCGGCTCCGGCCTCGGGCTGCACATTTCCCAAGCCTTGGCGCGCTTGCTCGGGGGAGAACTGCGCTACCTGCCAAACGGTGATCGAGCCCTGTTTGAATTGCACCTGTAAGCGCAAGCGGGTTGTCATTGCCACCCAGTTTGTCATTGCGGGCTTGACCCGCAATCCAGGGTGTGCGTGGCACTGGATCCCGGGTCAAGCCCGGGATGACAACCTAACAGTCCGGGATGACAACCTAACAGCCCGGGATGACAGATGCCCAACCTGGGATGACAGATGCCCAGTCCGGGCTGACAAATGCCAGCATTTGCAAACAAACATGAATACGACTAATATGGCCATGTTGGCCGTTATGGCTAATTCACGGAGTTAAATATGCTGACATTGACCTCGGTTGAGGCGCAAAGCCGATTTGGCGAATTGATCGACCGCTCGCAACGCGAGCCAATCCAGGTTACCCGGCGGGGTCGACCCGTGGCCTATGTCATTTGCGACCAGGACATGCAGGCCTTAAACGATTTAAGCGCCCGCCGCGCAGCGGCAAGTAACTGGTTCGCGCAATATAGCGCGAGCCTCGCACAGCAGCAGGCGCCGGACCCGCAGGCCTTGGCTGTGCTGACCGATGCCGACGTGAATCAGTTGGTGCATGAGCTTCGATAGAACCATCGTCATTGACACCGGCGTGTTGATCAGTGCGGCCATCCGACCCCAATCGGTACCCGCACTGGCGCTGGAGCGGGCTTTGTGCCACTACGAGGTGTGTGCCTCACCTGCCACTTTGGGCGAGTTGCAACAGGTGTTGCTGCGTCCAAAATTTGACCGCTATGCCAGCAAGAGCCAGCGACAAGCCTTTCTGGACGGCATCATGCTGCACCTGCGCATGGTTGAGGTCACCCAGAACATCACAGAATGTCCTGATCCCACAGACGACAAATTTCTGGCGCTTGCCCTGTCGGTGAACGCCGAACTGATCCTGGCCAGCGACCCGCACCTGACGCAGATGCACCCGTGGCGCAGCATTCCCATACTGCCGCCTGCTGCCTTTCTGGTGGGCTCACGCTAATCGCGTGACCCGCACCTGTAAGCAGTTGCAAGTTTTGCCGCGCCAAGCTTGATCTAATCGCTGCCATGCGGATTGCTTCCAAGAACTCCTGTCTCAAGATTGCCATCGTTGAGGATCATGAAGACCTGCGCGAACTGTTTGTCGATTTTCTGACGGAGCAAGGGCACGCGGTCTCCGGCTTCGGCTGTGCCGATGATCTGGACGAGTGCCTGGCGGGCGAGACGGTTGACCTGCTGATACTTGACCTGAATCTGCCCGGCGAAGACGGCTACAGCATTGCCAAGAGGTTGCGCGCGGCTCACCGCGACATCCATATCCTCATGCTGACGGCGCGCACCGCCGTTGCGGACCGCCTGAAGGGCTATGTCTGCGGGGCCGACAATTACCTGACCAAGCCGGTTTCAACGACGGAACTGATCGTCGTCGTTGACAGCATCATGCGCCGCGTGGTGGAAGCACGCGAGCACATGGAACACGTCACCGTCGACACCGCGCGCCTGCAACTGATCGGGCCGGCTGGCACCGTGACCCTGACACCGCCCGAGGTACTGCTGCTCAAGAACCTGGCCGAGGCCCCCGGCTGCAAGCTCCCGTACTGGCGCATGCAGGAGTTGCTTCAGATAGAGCCGGACGAAAGCGGCAAAGGCGCGCTCGAAGTGCGCGTCTCGCGCCTGAAGAAGAAGATGCACGAAGTCGGCGCCCCCGAGCCAGCGATCAAGTCGCTGTGGAAAGAAGGCTACCAACTCTGCCTGCCAGTGCAACTGCTGCACTGACGAATATCCAATCCATCGATCGCCACGGGCTATTGCCTCGTCGATGACGGGGCGGTCGTCACCTTCAGTGCTGCGTATTCCAGGGGTTGATGACAGTCAAACCAGCGGCTTCAAAGGGGCTGGTGTCTCGCGTTGCAACCACCAAACCGTGGGTCATGGCCGTCGCGGCAATGTAGCCGTCTGCGCTCGATATAGCCTTGCCCCCGACCCGCGCACGGGCGCGAAGCACCGCGTAGGCTTCCGAGGCTGCTGCATCAAAAGGCAGGATTCGACCAACGAACAAAGGCAAGATGCGTTGCTCAAGACTGGTTTGGAGCGTGTCTCTTCGTTTGCCCGGCGGCAGCGCCGCAATGCCAAAACGCAACTCAGCCAGGCTGATGGTTGACAGAAAAAGTGTTTCGACAAGTTGCGCGTCTATCCAGGTCAACACGCCCGCATCAGCGCTTAGCTTCAATGGCTCAGAAACAACGTTGGTATCGAGAAGAATCATTCAAAGCTCATCGGCTCTGCGGCTGACTTGTCGCGCTCGACCTCAAGGTCAAAGCCTCCAACTTGCTGGCCGATTTCAGCCAACAGAGAACCCAGCTTGATTCGGCCTTCTGGTCTTGCCACGCTCTCAAGAATGGCCCGGACTTCGGCCTCGGTGCTTCGGCCCGCCATGGCTGCGCGCACACGCAAAGCGCGATGCGTCTCCTCAGGCAAGTTGCGGACAGTGATTGATGGCATTGAGTATGCTTTCTGAAAGTTGACTCATTGATTGCATTGTAGCCGTTATGCAATCACTTTTACCGTGCTGTCGCCTTCCTTGTGAAGCGCGGCAATCCATGTCCCCCGCCTGTAAGCAGTTGCAAGTTTTGCGATTTCTGTTTGGTTAACGTCGCGGCCATCAATCCCAGATGGAAGCCATGCCATGAAAGACCTGCCCCGTACCGAAATCGTCTTCGTCCTCAACCACCTGCCTGACTTGCAAACGCTGGTGGCTGGTGTGCCAGCGGGGGTTGAAACGCATGTGCTGGATGCCAGCGGCGACGCCCTGGCACAGATGGCCGCACTGCTGGATGGGCGCAGCGGCATCGAGGCGCTGCACCTGCTGTGCCACGGCTCGTCGGGTGCGCTGCACATGGGTAGCGCCACGCTGGAGCGCGCGAATCTGCCACGCTACGCCACCCTGCTCAACACCCTGAGCAAGGCCATGGCCGAAGACGGCCAGTGGCTGATTTACGGTTGCAACGTTGCCGAAGGCGCGGATGGGCGCCACTTTGTGCAAGCGCTGCGCCTGGCAACCGGCCTGAACGTGGCAGCAGCCAGCCACAAAGTGGGGGCGCAGGAGTTGGGGGGGAGTTGGGAGCTGGATTACGGGATGACCGGACAACAGAAAGCACTGGCGCTGCCGCAATGGCATGGGGCGCTGATGGCAGTTAACGCCGGCGACGCGGTGATCGACCTGGGTGCCAGCGGCAAACTGATAGCCCCGGTGCAGGTCGAAGGCAAGTGGTACTACTTTTGGGACCGCTCGGGTGACGGCACCAAAGCGAACACGGGCTCGCTCAACGGCAGCGTTGACACCACCACACACGATGTGCTGGACGGCCTCTTCAACCATGACATCAACGGGGTGACCAACACCACGGTCACAAATATAGATGGCGCGTATGGCACCACTGACACCTACCGCTACGCAACGATCGGCGGCCTCAAGCTGGCTTTGCCCACCGCCAACGGCTCGGAAGCCTATCCGCAGGGCATTGGCGTTACACAATCCGGCACTGTCTACACCGATGCCGGCGCCAGCAGCAATGGCACCACCAGTATCTACAACGACCTGCTGGCGATCTGGGATGCTTATAACAGCACTGATACCGGCGCAGCCTCTGGCGCACCGCCCGGCTGGGCATACAACACTCAAATTGAGTACTGGTCAGCCACACCGTCGACCCCTTATGGGCACGCCACCATCACATTCACCGGCTATGTCCAGGACCGCGGTGACACCAATAACACCTTTTACGTCGCATTGCAGTTGGTTGCCCCCAGCGTCACCAGCACGCCTACGGACGTCAGCGTCATCAAAGACACGGCCAGCAACTTCGACCTCTCTGCTGTCACCTTCGCTGACGAAGAGGGCAAACCCCTCACCGCAACCCTGACAGCTTCGGCCGGCACCTTTGCCGCCAGCAACAGCGGCAGTGTCACGGTCAGCGGTACGGGAACGGGCACGTTGACCCTGGCTGGCACGGTGGCCAACCTCAACGCATGGCTTGATACCGTCAGCAACATCAAGTACACCGGTGCCAGCAATGTCAGCGGCAACAATGCCGCCACCTTCACGCTCAAGGCCAATGACGGCACGGTGGATTCCAGCGTGGCCAGCGGCAATATTGATATTGTCGGGCCGCCTACCGTCACCGGAGTCACGTCGTCAACTGCCAACGCAAGCTACAAAGCCGGCGTTCCCATGAGCATCCAGGTGGCATTCAGTGAAGCGGTCACGGTCACCGGCACACCACAGCTTACGCTGGAAACAGGCAGCACCGACCGCACTATCGACTACACCAGTGGCACGGGCACCGACACGCTGACCTTCTCCTACACCGTGCAGGCCGGTGACACCAGCAGCGATCTAAACTACACCAACACCACGGCACTGGCGCTGAACAGCGGCACCATCAACGCCACCAATGGCGGCCTAGCGGCCACATTGACTCTGGCCTCACCGGGCGCAGCGAATTCGCTGGGCGCCAACAAGGCGATCGTCATCGACACGCTGGCACCCACCACCACGGTCGTCACCACGTTGTTTAGCGCAGACACCGGTTTAGGCAATATCGGCCGTACCGACCTGATTACCAATACTGCTGCACAAAACGTTAGTGGAACCCTGAGCACCAATCTGGTAACAGGTGAGATTGTGCAGGTCAGTCTGGACAATGGCACTACCTGGGTGACGGCCACTACCACCGTAGGTCAGAACTCCTGGCGTCTTGCAAGCCAGACCCTTGTTGGCAGCAACACCATCAAGGTGCGTGTAGCAGATGCAGCAGGTAACGCCGGTAGCGAGGCTAGCCGGGCCTATGTGCTCGACACGGCTGTACCCACTGCCTCGGTAACCACGGTCAACGTAACGATTGGCACCAACGTCACCACCAGCCAGAGCACCGAGACTGGCTTCGTTTTCTTGGTCAAGTCCACAGATACACCGCGCAGCTTAAACGAACTGGATCAGTTCGCCATAGGCCCTCCTCCACGCGCCACCATCGCCACTGTGACGACTATCAACACGAACACCGAGCTGGGCACCAGCCGCCTGACCGCTGGCACCTATAACGTTTATGCGGTTGACGTTGCTGGCAACATCAGTGCCGCCTCTGCCAACACCCTCACCCTAGTGGAGGCCAACCGACTCCCCGTTATCACCAGCAATGGCGCTGGTGCTACTGCATCGATCAATATCACGGAGAACGCCACAGCAGTCACCACCGTTATCACCAGCGATGCAGACGTCGGACAGACCTCAAGCTTCAGTATCACCGGTGGTGCGGATCAGGCCAAGTTCAGTATCAATGCCACAACTGGTGCGTTGACATTGGTTTCTGCGCCCAACTTCGAGTCGCCCACGGATAGCGGTGCCAACAACACCTACGAAGTGACGGTGACCGCAGACGATGGACATAGCGGCACAGACGTGCAGACCATTACCGTCAGCGTGACCAACCTAGACGAAGTAGCGCCAACCTTCACGTCTGGTGCCACCGCGACAGCGATAGCAGAAAACTCTGGAGCCAACCAGGTCATCTACACGGCAAGCTCAACTGACACGACTGACTACATCAGTGGTGCAACCACATACAGCCTCAAACCTGCCACCGGTGATGTGTCAGCTTTCAGCATTAATGCGACCACTGGTGCCGTCACATTGACTGGCAATCCTGACTTTGAAGCTAAGAGCAGCTATGCCTTCACGGTGGTTGCCACCGATGCTGCCAACAATTCCAGTGAGAAGGCCGTCACGCTGGCCATCAACAACCTGGACGAAGTAGCTCCAGCCATTACATCCGACGCAACGGCAGCAGCCATTGCAGAAAACAGCGGTGCCGCTCAGGTGGTCTACACGGTCACCTCGACCGACACAGCCGACATCAGCGCTGGGGTCAGCTACAGCCTCGGCGGGACCGATGCGGGCTTGTTCAGCATCAGCTCTAGCACCGGCGCGGTCACGCTCACAGCCAACCCGAACTTTGAGGCCAAGAGCAGCTACGCCTTCACGGTGAAGGCCAGCGATGGTGTGAATACAGCCACCGAGCAAGCGGTGAGCCTGGCGATCAACAACCTTGACGAAGTCGCACCAACGATTACATCTGGCGCAACGGCCACAGCGATCAACGAGAACAGCGGTGCGACTCAGGTGGTCTACACCGTGACCTCCGCCGACACGGGCGATGCTGCCAGCGCTGGTGTGAGCTACAGCCTGAAAGAAGGCAGCGATGCGGCACTGTTCAGCATCAACGGCACAACTGGCGCCGTTACGCTCACAGCCAACCCGAACTTTGAGGCCAAGAGCAGCTACGCCTTCACGGTGAAGGCCAGCGATGGTGTGAATACAGCCACCGAGCAAGCGGTGAGCCTGGCGATCAACAACGTGAACGAGGGCCACACCGGCAATGTCAGCATCAGCGGCAGCGCCGTTGAAGGCCAGACCCTCAGTGCATCAGATGCCCTGGCTGACCCCGACGGGCTGGGCAGCATCAGCTACGAGTGGTATGCCAACGGCGCAGCGGTGGGCAGCGGCGCCAGCCATACCCTGAGCAAGACGAACGTCGGCAAGAACATCATCGTACAGGCAAGCTATGTTGGCAAGGGTGGCTATCCAGAGAACGAGCTTAGCGCTGCCACAGATTCCGTGGCAGCTCTGGTGGATGGCACGGCTGTTGTGATCCAAAGCACGACCCAGGGCGCGCAGACCACGACGACCCAGACGGTAGCGCCTGTAACTGTTGCGCGCAGTGAAGACACCAGCACCGTCAATACGACCCTGGCCGACATCCCCTTGGCGACCGACAGCAGCGGCGCTGCCGTGGTGCAGGTCAGCCTGCCTGTGGGTGTGGGCCTGACATCGAGCGCCACCGTCACGGCCTCGGGTAGTACAGCACCCACCCTGCGAGAGCAACTCATTGCTGCCTCTGACCCACGGGTCGGTGATGCTACCCAGATGAGCCAGATCATTGCCAACGGCATCGACCAGTACGTGCCGACCGTGACCGACAGCAGCCAGGTTACGGTACCTCAAGCGGTGAAGTGGACATCATCCGCAATATCGAGCAGCTGCAGATTGGCGGTGTCAGCTTTGATTCGACCACGCTGGAGTCGGTGGTCAATGTGGAGGCGTATCTGGCTACCCACACCGATCATCATCTGGCGGTGGTCCTGGTGGGGCTGGCGCAATGACGCTTGACTTGGGGAAGACCGACACGGGCCCGCGATATTTATGAGTTCAGCGTCCGCCGCTGATTGCCGATCCCTGACCGTGACCAGCGTGTGCCCGGAGTTGAAATAGACCACCGGAAAGCCGACTGTGGCGAAGACCCGCATCTGGTCGGAAGCCGGTATACGTCTTTTTGAATTGCCTGCCCGTTAGCCGTCTTTTGGTACGCGATACCTGAAGATTCGAATTGACTCTAAGCGGCTGGGGTCTGTGAATTTCAATGCATACCGAAAGATTGACAAGGTTTGG
>QYPX01000084.1 GCA_007280205.1 Comamonadaceae bacterium | reverse complement strand
AGCAAGAACATGATGTCTTTGACGTACTTGGGCGACAGACCGGTCTTTTGGATGATGATCTCAGCGCTGTAGCCACGTTTGCGCAGCAACTCGATGTCGGCCAGAATCTCCAGAGGTCGGTAACCCCGCCGGGCGATGTTTTCAGCCAGGCTCATGATGAAGGCGTCTTCATCACTCACGTCCACCACCAAGGCCGGAATGTGGGTTTCGCCCAAGATGCGGAAAGCGTTCAAGCGGCCTTCGCCACACACCAGGTGGTAACTGAGCTTGCCATCTGGGCCTGGGCGCTCGGTGACGGTGATCTATCAAGTCAATTCTGGGGACCTTGGAAGATATGATTGCGGCGGCGTAACTGGCCCAATTGAACCAACCCTTGACTTCTTACAAATTGTTAATACAATCTGACAATGGTCACTTACGACGATGCAAAACGCCAAACCAACATCGTCAAACATGACAACATTGATTTGGCGCAGTGCGAGTGCATATTCGATTCGCCGATGTTGACCCAGGAAGATGCACGCGATATCTACGGCGAGCAACGTTTAAGAAGCTTGGGCTGGATGGATGGTCGCGTGGTGGTACTGGTATGGACCGAGCGTGAAGCGGGCCCCCATCTGATTTCTTGCCGATATGGTGACAAACATGAAACGAAACGCTACTTCAAAGCCAATATTTAGCCAGCAGCAAATGAAAGCGGCGTTGGCTGCGGCGCCCGAAGGCAAAACTCCAGACAAAGACGCCTGGGCAAAAGCTATTGCGACGCACGGCGGCGGGGTCAAGACAACGCGGGCGGAAATGCACGGCGTTTCAAAAAAGCATTCACCAGCGTAGATCGTCAACCCTGAGGCAGGTTGGCTCTACAGGCGAGGAGCTATCAAGTCAAATTCTTGAGAATGGGAAGATAAAGTTGCTGGGTGGTGACTGGGTGCAGGAACGGCTGCATCAGGCTCAGTTCCATCTTGGTGCGCTGCAAGGAATTGAGCAAATAATGCAATTTCGCCTTACACTATAGCTATTGCAAAACTTCAAGGGAATCAAGCGATGACAACATTGACAGTGACCGCCCGGGGACAAGTGACTTTCAGAAAAGACGTACTGCGGCACCTCGGTATTCAACCAGGGCAAAAGATCGAACTCGATTTACTGCCAGATGGTCGAGGCATGCTGAGGGCAGCCCAGACGACCGGTACGATAAACAGCTTCATCGGACTGCTGGCGCAGCGGACAAAGAAGATTGCGACCATTGAAGAGATCAACGAGGCAACAGCGCGAGCTTGGGCTGGCAAGGCATGAAAATCACCGTTGACACCAACGTGCTGGTTCGCTCTTGCGTGCGCGATGACCCGGCGCAAGCCAGCATCGCCGCCAAGGTTTTGACCGATGCCGCGTTGATTGCCATTGCGCTGCCGTGCTTGTGTGAGTTTGTTTGGGTGCTGCGCAGCGTCTACAACATTGAAAGTGATGACGTCATTAGCGCGATCCGCGCACTGATGGCCAGCGAAAACGTAGAAATGAACCGGCCAGCAGTCGAGGCGGGGTTGGAGGTGCTCAATGCAGGCGGGGATTTTGCGGATGGTGTGATCGCCTTTGAGGGCAATTGGCTTGGCGGGGAAACTTTTGTTTCATTCGACAAGAAGGCCGTGGCGCTACTCAGTGCACAAGGGAAAGAGGCACGGCTCCTGTGAGTACATCATAAAAGGGGACGGTACCCTTTTTCAGTACGTCCCCTTTAAGCCGTAAAAGGGTTCCGTCCCCTTTAAGCGCGTCCCCTTTAAGCGCAAAAGGGTTCCGTCCCCTTTAAGAGAAAAGGGCGCCTTAAAAAGCAAAATGCCCACATTAAGTGGGCATTTGCTAACGGTGCAAACCGCTATTTATTGGTTGCGCGAGCAGGATTTGAACCTGCGACCTTTGGGTTATGAGCCCAACGAGCTACCAGACTGCTCCATCGCGCGGTATGTGTGTATTGTACTCTATCAAGCCTTTTCCGGCTCACCGGCAGGGGCTTCAATTTCAGCCGGGCGGTCGACCAACTCAACCAGTGCCATCGGCGCGTTGTCGCCGACACGGAAACCCATTTTCAGGATGCGGGTATAGCCACCCGGACGGCTCTTGAAGCGCGGACCCAGGTCGTTGAAGAGTTTGACCACGCTGTCGCGGTCGCGCAGGCGGTCAAACGCCAGACGGCGGTTGGCCACGGTGGCTTCTTTGGCCAGGGTGATCATGGGTTCGACCACGCGACGCAGTTCCTTGGCTTTGGGCAAGGTGGTCTTGATGACTTCGTGCTCAATGAGCGAGTTCATCATGTTGCGCAGCATCGCCAGGCGGTGCTCGCTGGTTCTATTGAGTTTACGTAATCCGTGTCCGTGACGCATGGTACTTTCCTTTGGTTTTATTCAGGCAGCCGTATCAGGTACTGCCCGTGGCGCTGAGACCTTTTCTGGCCCCAGAAATTAACGCTTTTCGAGTGCGGCTGGTGGCCAGCTTTCGAGCTTCATGCCCAAAGTCAGACCGCGCGATGCCAGTACTTCCTTGATCTCGTTGAGCGATTTGCGACCCAGGTTCGGGGTCTTCAACAACTCGTTTTCGGTGCGCTGGATCAGGTCACCGATGTAATAGATGTTTTCTGCTTTCAGGCAGTTGGCCGAGCGAACGGTGAGCTCCAGCTCGTCCACCGGGCGCAGCAGGATCGGGTCGAACTGCGTGCTGCCACGCGGTGCGGGCGCATCAAAGGCGGCCAGTTCGGTGCCTTCAAGCTGGGCAAACACGGCAAGTTGCTCAACCAGAATTCTGGCCGATGCGCGGACTGCTTCTTCAGCCGAGATGGCGCCATTGGTTTCGATGTCCACCACCAGTTTGTCGAGGTCGGTGCGCTGTTCAACACGTGCACTCTCCACCGTGTAGCTGACGCGCTTGACCGGGGAAAAGGAAGCGTCGAGCACGATGCGGCCAATCGACTTGGTCGGCTCATCGGCGTGGCGGCGCATGGTGCCTGGCACATAGCCACGGCCCTTTTCAATCTTGATCTGCATATCGAGCTTGCCGCCCTGCGAGAGGTGGGCAATGATGTGCTCGGGGTTGACGATTTCTACGTCGTGCGGCGTCTGGATGTCGCTCGCGGTAACAGCGCCTTCGCCGTCCTTGCGCAGGCTCAGCGTCACTTCTTCACGGTTGTGCAGCTTGAAGACAACGCCCTTGAGGTTGAGCAGGATGTTGACCACGTCTTCTTGCACGCCGTCAATCGAAGAGTACTCATGCAGGACGCCAGCGATGGTGACCTCGGTGGCAGCGTAGCCAGGCATGGACGAGAGCAGGACGCGGCGCAGTGCATTGCCAAGCGTGTGACCATAGCCGCGCTCGAAGGGCTCCAGAGCAACCTTGGCCCGATGGGCGGACAGATGCTCGACGTTGATGGCTTTGGGTTTCAGTAAACTATTTTGCATGCAGACTTCCTCTCAATACCCCCGGCTCATTACACCGGTAAGGCTGGCGAAGCACCTGAAGCGCAGCAGCTGCGCCCCAGGAACGATTTTGAACAAATAATGTTTTAGTAAAACTCTTAACGCGAATACAACTCGACAATCAAGGACTCATTTACGTCGGCGGCAAACTGATCGCGATCAGGAACCGATTTGAAAACGCCTTCGGCCTTTTCAATATTGACTTCAACCCAACTCGGCATACCGACTTGCTGCGCCAACTGCAGGGCTTCAACAACGCGGTTCTGCTTCTTGGACTTGTCGCGCACGGCAACCACGTCACCGGCCTTGACCATGTACGACGGGATATTGACTGCCTTGCCATTGACCGTCAGAGCCTTGTGCGAGACCAGCTGACGCGCTTCGGCGCGGGTCGAGCCAAAGCCCATGCGGTAGACGACATTGTCCAGACGCGATTCAAGCAAGGACAGCAGGTTGGCACCGGTATTGCCCTTGCGGCTGTCTGCTTCTTCAAAATAGCGGCGGAACTGCTTCTCCAGAATGCCATACATGCGCTTGACTTTTTGCTTTTCGCGCAGTTGCAGACCGTAGTCGGAGGTACGGGCACCTGAAGTGCGACCGTGCTGACCCGGTTTGGAGTCGAATTTCGCCTTGTCTCCAATGGAGCGACGCGCGCTCTTGAGAAACAGGTCGGTGCCTTCTCGGCGGGATAGTTTGGCCTTGGGGCCTAGATAGCGTGCCACTTGAACTTCCTTTATGTCATCTGCCGCACATCAGTGCGGGAGCCACCAGCTAACGCCGGTGGCGGTGGGCTTGTTAAAAACGGGTGCCGTATTTAGATACGGCGGCGCTTCTGTGGACGGCAGCCGTTGTGCGGCACCGGGGTCACATCAGCAATCATGTTGATGCGAATGCCAAGAGCAGCCAGGGCGCGAACCGAAGATTCGCGACCAGGACCGGGGCCCTTGATTTCCACATCAAGATTCTTGATTCCCTGCTCGATGGCGGCACGACCTGCCACCTCGGAGGCGACCTGCGCCGCAAACGGCGTGGACTTGCGGGAACCCTTGAAACCTTGACCACCCGAGGACGCCCACGACAAGGCGTTGCCTTGCCGGTCGGCGATCGTGATGATGGTGTTATTGAACGAGGCGTGGACGTGCGCTATGCCGTCTGCGACGTTTTTGCGAACCTTCTTGCGGACCCGTTGGGCCGCGTTACTGGCGGGAGCTTTTGCCATAGTGGTCTTTCAATCCCTGTTATTTCTTCAATGAAGCAGCGGCCTTGCGGGGGCCTTTGCGGGTACGGGCATTGGTCCGTGTGCGTTGGCCACGCACAGGCAGGCCACGCCGATGGCGGAATCCGCGGTAACAACCAATGTCCATCAAGCGTTTGATGTTCATGGTGGTCTCGCGACGCAGATCACCTTCAATGGTGAATTGCGCAATCTGGTCGCGAATTTTTTCAAGGTCCGAGTCGGTCAAATCCTTGACCTTCTTGGAGTAAGCGATGCCACAAGCTTCACAGATTTTGCGAGCGCGATTGCGACCGATCCCGAAGATAGCCGTCAGGCCAATTTCAGAATGCTGTTGCGGCGGAATATTGATGCCAGCGATACGTGCCATTTTCGTCCTCTAAAACTATTGCAATCAACCCTGGCGCTGCTTGTGACGCGGATCCGAACAGATCACACGCACCACGCCCTTGCGCCGAATTACCTTGCAGTTACGGCAAATTTTCTTGACCGAAGCCGAAACTTTCATTTCATTCTCCTAAAACCTTGTTTACTTAGCTCTGAATACAATGCGCGCCCGGCTCAAATCGTAGGGCGTCAGCTCAACCGTGACCTTGTCACCTGGAAGAATGCGGATGTAGTGCATGCGCATTTTTCCGGAAATATGCCCCAAAACGATGTGTCCGTTTTCCAGTTTCACACGAAACGTGGCATTGGGCAGGTTCTCAACCACCTCGCCCTGCATCTGAATGACATCGTCTTTTGACATAGTTTGCTTGCCTTACGAAGACTTGAAATTGGCCTTCTTCAACAAGGACTCATACTGCTGCGACATCAGATAATTCTGAACCTGGGCCATGAAGTCCATGGTCACCACCACAATAATCAGGAGCGAGGTGCCGCCAAAGTAGAACGGCACGTTGTATTTCAAAATCAGGAATTCAGGCAGCAAGCAGACCAGCGTGATGTAAATCGCACCCGCAAAGGTCAGGCGCAGCAAAATCTTGTCGATGTAGCGCGCAGTCTGGTCACCGGGACGGATGCCGGGGATGAAGGCGCCGCTCTTCTTCAGGTTGTCCGCTGTTTCACGGCTGTTAAAGACCAGCGCCGTGTAGAAGAAGCAGAAAAATATGATCGCGCCAGCGTACAGCATGACGTAAATGGGTTGCCCGGGCGTCAGGGAGCCGGCAATGTCTTTGAGCCAGCGCATGGAGTCGCCGGTGCTGAACCAGCCAACCACCGTGGCTGGCAACAAAATAATGCTGGAGGCGAAGATGGGCGGAATGACGCCGGCCATGTTGAGCTTCAGCGGCAGGTGCGAAGACTGCCCGCCATAAACCTTGTTGCCAACCTGTCGCCGCGCGTAGTTGACCAGGATCTTGCGCTGACCGCGCTCAACAAAGACAACGAAGTAGGTAACCAATGCCACCAGAACGACAATGAACAGTGCCACGATGATGCTCATGGCACCGGTGCGCACCAGTTCGAGCAAGCCGCCAATGGCGTTGGGCAAACCGGCCGCGATGCCGCCAAAAATCAGGATCGAGATGCCGTTACCCAGACCGCGCTCGGTGATCTGCTCACCCAGCCACATCAGGAACAAGGTACCGGATGTCAGCGTGACGATGGCCGTCATGCGAAAACCAAAACCCGGCACCATCACCAGACCCGGCGAGCTTTCGAGCGCCAGGGCAATGCCCATGGACTGGAACAGGGCCAGGCCGAGCGTGCCGTAACGGGTGTACTGGGTGATCTTGCGGCGTCCGCCTTCGCCTTCTTTCTTGAGTTGCTCGAACGTGGGTACCACGTAGGTGAGCAACTGCATGATGATCGAGGCCGAGATATAGGGCATGATGCCCAGCGCGAAAACGGTGAAACGCGACAGCGCGCCGCCCGAGAACATGTTGAACATGCCCAGGATACCGCCTTGCTGGCCCTTGAAAAACTGCGCCAGTTGCTCCGGATCGATGCCCGGCACCGGAATGTGGGCACCAACGCGGTACACGACGAGAGCCAGCAGCAAAAAGACCAGACGGCGACGCAGGTCGCCGAACTTGCCGGATTTTGCCAATTGTGCTGCGTTGGTTGCCACGTGCTCAGTCTTTCTGTAGCTGTGATTTAAGCGAAACTGCCGCCAGCGGCCTCGATGGCTGCTTTGGCAGCGGCGGTGGCGCCGATACCGGTGCACTTGACCGCTTTGGTGATTTCGCCGGTCTTGATGACCTTGACGACCCGAGCCAGTTCACCGACCAGACCGGCCTGCTTGAGTGTCACCAGATCGATTTCGGCGGCACCGAGCAGTTCCAGCGAAGCCAGCGTGACTTCAGCGTTGAACTTGAGCAGATGGGATTTGAAACCACGCTTGGGCAAGCGCCGTTGCATAGGCATTTGACCGCCTTCAAAACCGACTTTATGGTAGCCGCCAGCACGCGACTTTTGGCCCTTGTGACCGCGACCTGCGGTCTTGCCGATGCCAGAGCCGATACCACGACCGACGCGACGCTTGTAGTGCTTCGCACCGTCAGCGGGCTTGATGCCATTGAGTTCCATCATCTACCTCTTAGAGCACTTTGACCAGATAACTGATCTTGTT
>QYPX01000227.1 GCA_007280205.1 Comamonadaceae bacterium | reverse complement strand
GACCAAGACCGGAAGTAGCACTTTGTTCTCCATTGCTGACGTTGGCCGTAGGAGACTTCCAGAAAGCGGACGGTCAGCGGCGCCGGTGAAATTTCTCTTGGTGGGTCTCTTGCGCAGCGTAACGACGCATACGGCATCACTCAGCACATAGCATGAAGGCGTTGCCCATAGCGGCCACACCAACCGCAGATCGCTTACGCTTTATCGGCCACCATGATTGCGCCTTGGTCCAACGCCTGTTCGGCCTGTAGCCAGTCATCCAAGGCCGTTCCATTATTGCCGCAGCGCGCCTCATAGAGCGCATGCGCGCCTCGGCGAATTACATCTTCGCGCGTGCAATCGACCGCTTCTGCCATGGAGTTTGGAAAGTCCGGAGCCTGTTCGGAGATATAGCTACTGCCTTCCACTGCGCTGAGCTGAGATGATGATAATTTTGACTTTTGATCTGCCATGATATGCCTCTTTGATGGATTGGAAAATACTGCAGTGGATCGGATCAGCCAACCTCTATAAGTGGGTCAGTTTTCAGTCAAGCTTCAACACATTACAGAAGGTTGTTCACTTATCGGGATTTTCGCGGATGCATCATCCCGCCGATTTCAGTGTATGCCTTGACTTGCAAAGCTTGATGAAGTTTGCGTGACACTTGAATGGTCATTCGCCGGTGATTGAGGATTCTTTGATCTGGCAGCCATAGTTCTGTAGTCAGCGGACATTAAGGGAGATGGGTACCGGACCTGCTTCGAAATGCCTCCCAATCGACACTCAATTGCCATCAATTTGAAACAATTCGCGACTCAAAATGGGCTCAATATGAGAATACTGTATGAAGATGCTCCATCGCGGTGTACCTCAAATGCAACCTGTCGGATGGCGCTTGACTCGTGAACAAAATCAAGTTCTGAAACAACTGCGAACTGATGGTGGCCGAGGCGGACAAATAACCAGCAGGTTATATTGCGTCAATTACTCAATTCAAAGGATCCATCAGTGAAATGTGACAAGTGCCACTACTGGCATTCATTCGAAGCCCATGTGACTGATGAACCGGTGCTTGGGAACTGCCACAGGCATCCCCCTGTTCAGATTTTTGTAACCCATGAGGGCCCAAGTGCCAAGCGTGAAGCCAACGCATGGACATTCCCGGTGGTCTACTCCTCTTCGTGGTCCGGGGAATTCAAGTAGTCGGATAAGTCTTCCATGGCAAGTTCACCGACTTGCTACAAATTCCACACAAACAATGGCGAAAATGAAAGCTACCCGATTAGGGTGTCACGACATTACACGCGTATCCATTTGTTTTTCATGTTTGTTCTGCGCCAGTTTCTAAGGCATCGACCTTTGCTGGTCAATTGCATATTCCCGAAACATCGGCTTCGCCCGTGGCGGCAAAGCTGCAGGCACTTGTTGCCTGTGCAGTCGGCATTGCTGCGCTGACCCGTGGCGTGGACGCTGCAAAGGAAGGAAGCAGAAAAACTGCGCTAGCGACGGTCATTGCAACCAACAGCGCTGCTACCAAGGAGGGCCTGTAAAGACTACTCGGGGCTTCGTCATGAGGCATTTGATAAGTCGACATAGGGTAGATCCTTTAGAAAGTGTGATCACAGCAACCCCGCTAGCATGACTCCATTGAATGGTGTCGAAGCTCGGAAGTTTTGCGTCACCGGCTTTCACCGGGCTTGCCCTTGCAGAACTATGACTGCCGACTATTGCAACATGATGATGATCAATGTCACGTCTGGCATCAAAGTGAAAACGCGTTTAGTCCGGTTTACATTGGATCTGGTACAGCAGAGCTTCATGCCAGCTGATTGCCGATCGGATCTTCGCGATGATCGGACGCTGACCAATGTCCCATGCACCCATTCGGGTAGTTTGCTTATCCGGTCTTGGCACGCACAGCATCAATTTAAGTCCATAACTGCTTGTAACATCAAGCCAATTTTCAGGGCTCATCTTATGACTGGTTTGACCTCAATTGTTGAATGAACTTTTCTCGTTCCGTTGGGTAACGCTGCACAGTTTGGTTGTGCTTCTGGGACTGGCCATTTACGCGATCGCCTCTCATACCCTCAGGCAACGTCGCCATCCGTCTGCGGCCATCGCATGGGTCATCTCATTGATATTGCTGCCCTACCTGGCTTTACCGCTTTACCTGATGGTTGGCAATCGAAAAGTTGTGAGCTATCGCCCGGCTTTGAACGCACAGGTCGAACCTGATGCGGTGGTGGCGAAGTCCGGCCAACTTGCGGCTGCAATGGGTCTTCCCAACATCGTCACCTTTGAGAAACTCGCGATCCATCAGGATGGTAGTCAGGCGCTGCAATGCTTGCGCAACATGATTGCCGGTGCTAATCGCTCTCTGGACCTGTGCAGTTTCCTGTTCGGGCGTGATGTGCTCGGTGACGAAATCGCCATGCTCTTGATGAAACGCGCTCGGGAAGGGGTGCGCATACGCCTGCTGGTCGATGGCCTCGGCTTCTACCTGGGTGGCCATCCGAATTTGAACCGCTTATCCTCTTCCGGCGTACAAGTGGCTTTGTTTGTTTCGCCGCTGCAGTCCCCCTTGCCTGGGCGTACCAACCTGCGCAACCACCGCAAGATGGTTGTCGTGGACGGCCAGTGGTTGTGGTGCGGAGGTCGCAATCTGGCCGCTGAATATTTTGAAGGAGACCCGACTTCACTGGGCAAGAAGCGTGCTTGGATTGACCTGAGCTTTGATTTGCGAGGGGCATTGGCACAGCAAGCTCAGGACCGGTTCGAACAAGACTGGACTTTCGCGACAAAGGGGGCAAGCCCGAATACCCCGCAGCCTACAGTCAGCCGATCTACCACCGCGGCGTTACAAGCACGCCTTGTCGCCAGTGGTCCGGACCAGGCGGACGACACGGTCTATACGCTGCTGGTGTCGGGCTGCTTCACGGCGCATACCCGGATCCTTTTGGTCACGCCTTATTTCGTGCCAGACCCAACCCTGCTGATGGCGTTGACACTGGCGGCCCGGCGCGGCGTTGCAGTCGACCTGCTGTTACCCGGACAGTCGAACCACCGACTGGCCGACATCGCACGTCATGCCGCGCTGCGGGAAATGGCTGAGGCGGGCGTGAAAGTTTGGCTCGCACCCAACATGATTCACGCCAAAGCCATGCTCGTGGACGATGACTTGGCCTTAGTTGGCTCTGCCAATCTGGATGAGAGAAGTTTGTTCCTTAACTACGAGTTGATGGTCGCTTTCTACGATCCATCGGTTGTGCAAAGCTTTGCCAGCTGGATTGAGGGGCAACAAGCGGGCGCGACGCGCTACCGGCAACACCCATCCGGATTGGCACAAGGGCTGGTCGAGGGTATGGTACGGTGGATTGCCTTTCAATTGTGAAGTTGTCCCAAGGCCGGCGCCATTGCTTGCGAAGCTACCGTAAATTTGAAAAGCCCCTTGCTGAGCGCGTGAGCCTTCAGGCCTGATGTAATCGCCGCGTGACATACTGCCGCACTGACGCCGTGCTGGACTGACAGTGTGTGACATAAGGCGTACGTCATAAATGTGTGCGAATCCGGCTGCACAATGTCTGCCATGAATGAACGCAGTCAATCCCGGGGCGAGGAAATCGCTAACAGCATCAGCCACGGTGTGGCACTGCTGGCAGCGATCTCCGCAGTGCCGTTCCTGATTGTCTCGGCCAGCCACCTTAGTGTTGCCAGTTTCATTGGTGCGATTGTGTTTGGTGGCACGATGGTCTTGCTGTACCTGACCTCAACGCTTTACCACGCCTTGCCACAGGGGCGGGCCAAGCGAGTATTCCTCAAGCTCGACTACGGCGCTATCTACCTGTTCATTGCCGGCAGCTACACCCCCTTCGCCCTGGGCGCGCTCAACGGCGCCTGGGGCTGGACGTTGTTCGTAGTGGTATGGACGCTGGCAACAGTTGGCACCACGCTCAAAGCGTTGGACCGTTTGTCGCATCCGTGGCTGTCCACCGGCCTATATTTGGTGATGGGCTGGCTGGTGCTGATTGCAGCAGTGCCACTGGTCGAGCATATGCCTTTGCGTGGCGTGCTGTGGCTGCTTGCCGGCGGGCTGGCTTACACCGCAGGCGTCGTATTCTTTGTGCTCGACACGCGGGTTCGCTATGCGCATTCGGTCTGGCACGGGTTTGTCGCTGCCGGCACCGGGTGCCATTTCTTTGCGGTGTTGAGATACCCGACCTGATGATTGCCATGATAGGTGCAACGCGCTGCGCCGGCCCATCTGACAGGTCCACGGAATGCAAATTGACAATCCGTTTTCACTGAACGTCGCGCATGACGCTGGTTGCTGTCGTACGGGCCTTGCCCGCTAACGACAGCAACCATTCCAGTCCTATGGCTGCCGCCGGAGGCTGCGCACCGTCTAATTCTAAAATGCTGTCGCCCCAATGGCTAACGGTGCTGAGGCACCTGGAGTCTGCCCAATTCTATTCAGTGACAACATCGAAGTGGACTTCGTCGGCATCCAATTCACTTTCGATTGCGGCAATCTCAGCGTATTGAATTCCGTTGAGTTGGTGGCGGTAGGCCATGTGCGCATGCAATATAAGTGACGCTTCATCACCATCATCATCGGCCTGCGCAGCCTTAAGATGATGCTTGGCGGCGGCAGCAAAGTGATGTGCGGCTTGCCGATGGTAGTCACCAACCGCGTCGTATTCGACTTCCTCCAAATGCTCATCTGCCAGACTGCTATCTGGGACGACTTGCATTTTGTGAATAAGGTCGCTATTCATGATGGACTCGCAAAGGTGTTTATCGCGGAAAAAGCACCGCAAAACACATGCTGGCCCTTCATTATGTAAGTGTGGTGACAGCCTACTGAAAGGGGCCGCCGGCGCGTACTCGGTTACGCCACTTATGAAAAGGGCTGTCGGGAGTGAAGTGCCCGCCCGCTCTTACCAACTAACTCACGTAGCGCTTTCCCGGTTTGAAGTGAACTACGCGCCTCTTTGGGACTGAAGCACTTTGATGACTGCCGCCTCGGCTTCGGTCAAGGGGGAAAAGGCGCTTTTGGACACCATCAGGTCCAAAATCTACATGATTGACACGGGTCAAACCGATACGGTTTGCGCCAGCGGCACAGTGACGTGCGCCTGACGCTGTTTACCTTTTTGCAAGATCGTTAAGTTTGCGTGAATGTCTACATTGATGAGATGTCTGACATGCCAGTGTCACAACCCACGAGGATAATAGTATAAACAATATACATTGATTTTTGCGTAGGAGTCTGACATGAAATATCGCGCTTATTTATTCCTGAATTGGCTGGGTTCGCTTGATCATCCAAGACTGATCGGTTTTATTACGTTGTCCGCGATACCATTCAGTCAGTGGCCGGATGCAGCGCAACGTCCCCTGCATCAATTCAGGTAGTTTGGTTTAGGAGCGACGGCCCACATAAACGCCAAGTTGCGCCTGTTAAAACATATGTCGCCGATTCAATTAGATCTGCCCTCGCAGAAACACCCAATAGAACCAATCTTTTTCTTCCATTTAGGGATGGCCCTATACGGACGTTCCCGTCAAGACGATAACTGTGTGTTTTCAGCTCACGATGCAGTCACCAAACAGTCACTCCACGGACCTATACTTGTCTCAGTCGGGTCAGACGTCGATCGGGCTCCTGCATTGCAACTTCGCGAGTAGAGTTGACATGCTCTCCCTATGCTTCGCCCCGGTACTTGGGAGTATCTACCATGGAAAAAAGCGGCGCACGAAGCGACCTGGCCAGCGTCGCGATGAACGCGTCGTCACGTTTATCATCCGATGGTTGGTACGAAAAGCTGTACCACATGCTACTGGGAAACATCCCGTTTTCCCTGATCCTGATTGACCCATCGCTGCGTGTAGTCTCTGCGAATCGCAACTTCATCGAGAAGTCCAGGCGCACCGAGGTAAACACCATCGGCAAGCCGATTCGGGAGGTGTTCCCGGAAACGATCATGGAGTTCACCCAACTCGAAGCCAAGATCCGCAATGTCTTCAGCACAGCGCTGGCCCTGCCGGGCGCCCAGATGACCTACCGTGCACCGGGCGTTCCGATACGTAGTTATTTCTACACAGTCATCCCGATCAAAACTGGCACGATCGTGGAGCACGCCATGCTGGTGATGGACGACATCACGGAAAAGCTGCAACTCAGTGAGAAGGTCAGGATGGCCGAGCGCCATCTGGCCAGCGTGGTTGAGTGTGCCCACGATCTGGTGGTCTCGACCGATCCGAAAGGGTACATCACCAGTTGGAATACGGCGGCCGAGCGCATCTCGGGCTATCACGGCGAGGTGGCACGCGGAAGGCTGCTGGCCGATCTGTCCGAGACGGCCCAGCGCAAGGACATGATGGCCATCATCCGACAACTGGTGGATGGTGGCGTAGGCGAATTCTTCAGTGAAATCAACCTGGTGGCGCTATCAGGTGCATTGATCCCGGTCGAATGGTCGTTCTCGCCGATCCGCGATGACTCGGGCAAGGTCAGCGGCATTGTGGCGGTGGGGCGCGACCTGCTGGAGCGCCGTGCGCTCGAGCAGCATCTCTATCAGAGCGAAAAACTGGCAGCCCTGGGTGTGATGGCCAGCGGTATCGCACATGAATTGCGCAACCCCCTGTCGGTCAGCTTTTCCGCCGCCCAGTTCCTGCTGGAGCCAAGCGACGATCCAGCGTTTCAGCAGGAGTGCATTGGCAAGATCATTGAAGGCATCGAGCGCTCATCCCTGATCATAGAGAACCTGTTGCGCTTTGCCCGACCCTCATCGGGCAACCAACATGAATCGTTGAATCTGGTTAACTTGGTGCGCGAAACCCTGAACGTGCTGACACCGCAGGCCAAGCTTCAAAAGATCAAACTGGTCGAACATTACGGTGAAACATTTCTGCCGGTCTCGGGCAACGCCAATCTGCTGCAACAGGTGATCATGAATCTGGTTCTCAACGCCTTTCAGGCGATCTCGGACGGAGGCGATGTCAGCGTCATGACACGGCGCGAAGACGACAAGGCGCTGATCTGCGTACGCGACAACGGCTGCGGCATTTCATCCGCCCATCTGACCCGGATTTTCGACCCCTTCTTTACAACGCGGCCGGTCGGCCAGGGTACGGGTCTGGGCCTCTCGATATGCCACACGCTGGTCAAGCAGCATGTCGGCACTATTGTGGTCGAAAGCAGCGCCGAAGGACAGGGAACAACCTTTGTCGTCAGTCTGCCTCTGGAGACGATGAACACATGACACAACACTATTACCGCAGCGTCACCAGCATCAGCACCAGCGCTTTCCTGCGCAACAAGCTGGGCGAAACGATCCACGCTCGTGGACTGGCGCCGCACATTTTCGAGACCCGCGCCGAGGCCGAACCGGCGATCCGGAACCAGCTACTGCCCTAATGTTCGCCGAGTCCGTCTGCGTCGATCCTCTGCTCAGTGCACAAAAAAAAACCTGCATCGGCGACATGCAAATAGGTTAGCGTGGTCACCACTTAACAATTGATTCCCAAACAAAAATTGCAATAAAATTTTGCCAATGACTTTTGAATCTTCCCCCGGCTTCTCGACGCCCGCAGCCGAGCGTTGGAATGCCATTGGTGCAGATGTTCGCAAACGTCTGTTGACTAATGTCTGGTGCAGTGCTTGCCGGCATGAAGTCACCATTAGCAACTTCACTGGTGTAGTGCGTGGAGGTGTGTTGCTGTTGGTCGGCAGATGCGCGGAATGCAGGGGCGATGTGTCGCGGGTGATTGAGGCCGGATGACCCAACCCCTAATGCAAGTCCAATTGCATAGGAATGGTGGGCATCATATTTCTTGGTCGTTGCAACGGGAAACCATTCCATTTTTTCAGGGGCTATTGTTCACTTGTCGGTTTTCTCCGCCGCCGATTGAAAGGATACGACTCCTCAGCCCCCAATTTAAATGAGTAACAACTAACAGGATCTAATCGGCGGGTTATTGGTCGCTGCTGTAAGCGCTTCGACCAAGCAGAAATTCGCCCTGAGCCGGTTCTACCAGTGAATGCAACCAGCCGTTAACCCCGCCGCGCCCAGGGGCCAAGTGACAAACCTTCAAGAGAAGCGAGATTGCGCTCAAATCTGGCTCCGCCAAGCATGGATTCTTCAATGAGCCCCGCTTGAACTGATTTGGCATAGCTCTCACGTGCTACGTCAAAAGGAAGGCCTCGAAGGGAATTTGCATTTTGATCATTTTCAGTATCACTCAACGCACCATACAGTGAACGCCAGACGAAGAGAAAGAGTGGCCCACCCTGCGCAGCATGACCGTCCATTTTCGGCCTGCACGAAAGTGCCCTTTTTTAATCGGACCTGTCACCACTGCGGCGAGTTCGATCGTGCTGCACAAGCACCGTTAACGCCAGCGCGGCTGCAGCCGCCCCTCCCAAATTGGGTGCAGCCGCAATCAACTTTGCTATCCCATCAAGGGACTCAATGCTGCCCTGCTGCAATCGTCTAACCAATGCAACTATATCTTTGGCCTGCACTTTATTTGCATCTTCAACTCTGATAGTCATGGATGGCCATCCGCTGCGAAGACGTATCTTTGCGAAGATGCCGTCTGCAATGACCATTAGCGATAGAACCCCCAATGGCTTCAGCAGTTGCTCAAGCAAGGTGATACGAAACTCCGGCGGGGCAGTTTCATAAACTTGAGCAACCAACTCCGCAACGGGAATCGCCAACGGTTCAGCGAACGCATCGCCCAATTCAGGCGAAAGTTTGGTGGCGTTGTGTTTCATGGCACCTTCACAGGCTGACTTGATTTACTAAACCCCCACGATCTTTGCCCGACATTTGAAGTCGAATATATGTTGACGCATTGAGGCAGGAATGAGGGGGGGGCGAGAGGAATGGCGATCTTCGCGCTATGCCGATTTCCGATGTCTTTTACTGGCGCAATTTTGAGAGAATTTCGTGAAGATTTCATGTCGAATCTGTAAACATCGCTCACATCTAGTCTGCTCAATCCGAGGGGGATCGATAGCCAATGACTGTTTCGCATATGACTGTCGAAAAGAGCATTGCCTACGGATGGTTGAACAACACATGCTTGCAGCACGATCCCTTAGATCTTCAGCCTTTTAATCCACCATACTGAAGCGAGGAAATCTCATAGGTCTTGAGTTTGCTGTGCAATGTCTTGTTGTCAATTTTCAGTGTTCTGGCTGCTTTAGCCTTGTTACCCTGGGTAAGCGCCAAGGTCCGAATCAACATCGCACGCTCAACTTGTGCCGTGACCAGCGCCACCATATCCTTCAAGGGTGCGTCAACCCCGGAAATCTGAAACTCTTCTGGAGCACATATTGGGCAGGATTTGTGCCGACTGCTTTCAGAGTGCACCTGTTTTTGCACAGAAATCTGTGAAATTTTTGACGCAGGCATGAGCCGGTCTAGCAACTCAGGCTCGATCAACCCGGTCGGCTCATCGCACAGCAAGACCGCCCGGCGCAGCATGTTTCGCAGCTCACGCGCATTGCCGGGCAAGTCGTGGCGACGCAGAACAGTCGAAGCGCCGACTGACAGGCCTTTGACCCGCTTGCCCAATTCATTGTTGGCCTGCGCCAGGAACTTCCCGACCAGAAAGTTCATGTCTTCCTTGCGCTCGCGCAACGCGGGGACGCGGATCGTGTACTCAGCGAGCCGGTGGTACAGATCACCACGAAAGCTGTGTTTGCCGACCATCGCCAGCAGGTCCGCATTGGTGGCTGCAACGACCCGGAAATCAACCGCCTGCACCGTGGTACTACCAAGGCGATGAATCTTGCGCGTTTCTAGCACCCTGAGCAGTTTGCCCTGCATTGCCAGGGGCAGGTTGCCAATTTCGTCGAGAAAAATGGTTCCACCGTTGGCCAATTCAAAGGCACCTGCCTTGGCCTGATGCGCGCCAGTGAAAGCGCCTTTTTCATGCCCAAACAGTTCGCTTTCGATCAGCGACTCGGCGATGGCACCGCAATCGACCGCCACCAGTGGTTTGTCGGCGCGCAGACTCAATGTGTGGATTGCTTGCGATACCAGCTCTTTGCCGGCGCCGGATTCACCCGTTACTAAAATCGAGAAGTTCGTCCGTGCCACGAGTTCTACCTCACGCTGAATGGCTTGAATCGCAGCGCTTTCTCCCATCGTCCCGATCAGGCTGCTGACCGGCGATTGATTCATGACTTTCCGAACCAGGGGCTTGGCTGTTCTGTCCTCTGAATCAAAAAATCCGGTGCCGGGCGCGCCCTGAATCTCACAATGCCTGCTGAAGTAATCCCCTTCATGGCGCCGACCTTCACGCACCATTGCGTCAGTCATGTAGGTGGCGCTGACCACGGGCACTGGCAGTCGTATGAATGGGAAAATTTGACTGCTCATTTATGTGCCAGGAACTTTGCGATGTCCATGCAGTGTGAACTGTGTTTGTGCCGTTTTGATGACGCACGAGGCATTGCAATGAGGAATGCCGTCGCCCGATTGACATGGCTGAGTTGGGACCTTGCATTGACTTGTAAGCGTCATACTAGGGAAAACCCTATACTTAGCGATGCCCAGCAGTTACCCAGCGCCTTCTCGTCGACTTATAGCGTCAATGGTCACCCAGAAGGCCTTGCGCAACCAACTAGCGACATTGATGCGCTGGTGGCGAGACCCAGTACCGGCGATTCCGCTGCCTCGTTTGAGCCTGGCATTGCAAGGAGGTGGTGCCCACGGCGCTTTTACCTGGGGCGTTCTGGACGCGTTGTTGGCTGAGTCAGCCTTGGACTTTGATGCACTGAGCGGCAGCAGTGCGGGCGCCATCAATGCGGTTGTGATGACACAGGGCTGGATCATGGGCGGTCGACAAGGTGCAAGACAGGCCCTGTCGGACTTCTGGCTAGATGTGGGTAAGCAGATTCCTTGGCCCCTGATAACTAGGGGTAACGGTGAATCCATCAACCTCACGCCGGCCACGAAGATGCTTGCAAACTGGGTAGGACTGTTTTCACCAAACAATCTCAATCCAATGGGCATCAACCCGCTACGAGATTTGCTGAACAAGCAGGTCGACTTTGAACAAATCCGTCGCATGAGCCCCTTCCAGTTATTCGTCGGCGCCACCCACGTCAATACGGGGAAACTACGCTTGTTTCGGGAACATGAGCTGACTGTCGACATGGTATTGGCATCCTCTTGCTTGCCAAAAATTCATCACACTGTGGAGATCAACGGTGAACCTTATTGGGACGGTGGTTTCTCGGCCAACCCAGCAGTATTTCCGCTGGTCCAGGATGGCAAAAGCAATGACGTTCTGTTGGTCCTGCTTGCGCCCCACCTGCACGACGAAACGCCTCAAACCATGGAAGCGATTGAGTCCAGAATTCAGGAACTGGGCTTCAAGACCCATTTTCTGCGCGAGATGAATATGTATGCCCGAGAGTTGGCTACTTCAACGTCTTTGAACATACGCTGGCGCAGCGGGGTAAATGAGATGGAGCAAACGCGCTTCCACATGATCGACTCCACTCTCAATGTCCTGCAGCGAAGTGAAACAAAAGTGCTGGCCTACACGCCATTTCTCGCGATGCTCATGGAGCAGGGACGCGCGCAAGCAAAGAACTGGTTGGCAGCGCACGCCGCGTCAGTTGGGAAATGCAGCAGCGTTGACCTGACGCAGTGGCTCGGCTGAAGTTGCGCATTCAAGCGCGCGGATAAAGCTCCGCCATCTGCAGCGAAAGGTCAAACAAACGAACTTTGCCGCTGGCGTAACGGTCAAGGCGCCACTCGGCGAGAATCTTCAGCGCCAACTCGAAGTTCTTGAAATCAAGTTTGTAAATATCAGAGATCGGGAAGTCTGCTTCCGACTCCAGTGCCAGTACCAGCCTGGCGAGTGTCTTTGAGTCATCTGATTCTGACTGCTGCTGAATGAGTTTGCGGGCTACTTTGATGGCGTGCATATGATGACCTTTAAGTATTTTTTTGCACTCTGACTGATGTCATGGCTACGACTTGCCCGCTCCCCGCAGTGGGCCAAGGCTAAGCAATTATCAATGCTTTTGCTTGCGACGCTTATGTTTCAGATCAAGCGAGAACGGGACCGGTTGTATTTGTTGCTTTGACGCAAGGCGTTACGACGACAGTCATCATCCTGCAATAGTCGGAAGTCATGATTCTGGAATAAATTTGTCACAAACAGGAAGTGTTAATGCTCAAGGAGAGAGACTTTCCCCCGGTGTGCCAGCAGTCCTTGTACAAGCGCGCATCAGACATACGCCGCTGATGAGCACAAGCATGACACACAGCATGACCATTAGTACCAAGGCGCAGTCGCGCACCTTTTTTCTGGTTATAGCGGTTCAGTTCATTTCCACTGCGGCTGACAACGCATTGTTGATCGTGGCGATCGCACGCGTAATCGAACTTCACGAGCAGGCCTGGATCATTCCGGCACTCAAACTTAGCCTGACTTTCTGTTATGTCTTGTTGGCGCCGTTTGTTGGCCCCTTTGCCGATTACCTACCCAAAGGTCGGGTCATGTTGATTGCCAATCTCCTCAAGACCGCCGCGGTCTGCGGTTTGTTGCTGGGCACGGATCCGACTTTGGCGCTAGCCCTGGCCGGTTTGGCGGCTGCCATTTATGCGCCAGCTAAATATGGACTCATCACTGAATTGTTGCCGGCTTCGCAACTGGTGCGAGCCAACGGTTTCTTCGAAGGGGTCACGGTGTCGGCCGTTGTGTTGGGTACGGCACTGGGCGGATTCCTGATCAGTCCTTTGTTGATAGCGCGTGTCATGCCAGAGTGGCTGCTGCCACTGCCTCTGGCCAGCACTGGACTATTGGCCGGCATGTTGACTTTGTTGGCTTTGTACTTGGTGGCAACGATGCTGAATTTTTGGGTGGCCGACAGCGGCGCGCGGTATGCCAGCCATTCGATTCACCCGATATGGATGATTCGCCGTTTCTTCCAGGAGAACAGGATTTTGTGGACAGACCGGCTGGGTGGCCTTTCGATGGCAATTACGACATTACTATGGGGCGTCGGTGCAACGCTGCAACTGATTGTCTTGCGCTGGGCCAATGAGACCCTGGGTTTGCCACTGGCACAGGCGGCGTATTTGCAGGGCGTTACCGCATTGGGTGTGGTTTGCGGCGCCGTACTTGCCAGTCGCTATGTCAAGCTCGCGGATGCCATCAAGTTGCTACCCATGGGGGTTCTGATCGGACTTCTGGTGCCACTGATGTTGGCCATTGGTTCGGTCATCTGGGCGAGCATTCTGCTCCTCCTCGTGGGTGCCCTTGCCAGCTATTTTGTGGTGCCCATGAACGCCTTGCTGCAACACCGCGGACACAATCTGCTAACTGCCGGGCGCTCCATTGCGGTGCAGGGCTTCAATGAAAACGGCGGGATTTTGTTGATGTTAGCGATCTATGCTGCGGCGACTGCGCATCAGGTATCCCTTCAGGCGCTGATCATTTGTTTTGGTTTGCTGATCACATCCATCATGCTGCTCGTGTGCTTCGTGCAACGCCGCCTTTCAGAAGCCAAAGTGGCGCTGTAATTTCATTGAGCCCGCGATCGCACA
This sequence comes from Comamonadaceae bacterium, assembly GCA_007280205.1. GTDB lineage: Bacteria > Pseudomonadota > Gammaproteobacteria > Burkholderiales > Burkholderiaceae_C > Rhodoferax. The sequence goes on along the minus strand of QYPX01000227.1, from coordinate 12,169 downwards.
TTCTGTCTTGAAACCGTCAAAAAAAGATCATCAAACTGTTGCTTTTGATCGGTAGCCTAGCCCGCATGAATGGTCTAAATGTAAACACATCAGGGTCCTATGGATGTACAGCGCCACGCCTTCGTGTTGCGATAGTCACGGAAACCTATCCGCCCGAAGTCAATGGGGTCGCCATGACCTTGGGGCGGATTGTTGCTGGCTTATTGCAACGTGGGCATATCGTCGAGCTGATACGCCCGCGGCAGTTTGAGGAATGCGACCCGACAGAACAAGATGCACTGCAGCAGGTCTTGTTTTGCGGCATGCCGGTTCCGACCTACCCGGAATTGCGCTTCGGGTTTCCTTCCCGCCGCAGGCTCTTGAAACTCTGGCGGCAAAAGCGACCCGATATCGTCCATGTCGTCACCGAGGGGCCATTGGGTCGGTCTGCCATCGCCGCCGCAAATCAGTTGCAGCTACCTGTCAGCAGTTCGTTTCATACCAATTTTCAAAGTTACTCGCGCTACTACGGCATTGGTTGGTTCAGGACTCTGATCGAAGGCTATCTGCGCAGGCTGCATAACCGCACACTGGCCACCATGGTGCCGACCAAGGCCATACTGCAGGACTTGAAGGCACTGGGCTTTGACCATGTAACGCTGTTGTCCAGGGGCGTAGAAACAAGACAGTTTTCAAGCGATAAGCGCTCCAGGAGCTTGCGGGAGAGTTGGGGCGTGGGTGCCGATGATCTGGTCATCATGAATGTTGGGCGCATGGCCAAAGAGAAGAATATTGGCGTCGTGATCGCCGCCTTCAAAGCCATCGCGCATCGCTTGCCGACTGCCCGACTGGTATTTGTCGGAGACGGGCCTGAGCGAAAGCAGTTGGAAGAAAACTGCCCGACTGCGATCTACGCTGGCTTTCAGCAAGGTGAAGCGCTGGCAGCCCATTACGCATCAGGAGATTTGTTTCTGTTTCCAAGTCTGACGGAAACCTTTGGCAACGTCGTGCCGGAAGCTCTGGCCAGCGGCCTCGCTGTTGTGTCTTATGACTGCGCGGCAGCGCATGAATTGATGACGACGGATTTGAACGGCGTATTGGTTCCTGGCAGCGCGGAAATCGACTTCGTCGAAGCGGCGCTGAGCTTGGCGCTCAACGGGCAAAGGCAATGCACGGTACGAAAAAATGCCGCGGCGAGTGTGGCGCATCTGAACTGGGACGCAATTTACGACCGGTTCGTCGAGGTACTTTCGGATGTCATGCAACGCCATGGCCAGCAACACGTTGGCGCAGCGCCAATGGAAAGTCGTGTTCTGGTCAAGCAGACCAACGCATGAGCGCCTGGCCCATACGTATGTTTTCCCCTTGGTGCAAGCCGTCCCGTAGTGCGAAGCCTTTTGCTGCCAATACGATCACGGTGGATCCATGTTGGAACCACCCCATCTCCTGTCCTTTGGAGAATGTCGCATTGCAGGAAAAAACTCTGCATCCGGAATATTTCAGGTGAAACAGGACATCAAGAAAATGCAGGCGGATGCTTGCTACCAGGATGGCGGCGACCGGCACCAGCGCTACGGGTTGCCCGTGGCATGGACCGGTTCCAGTGACTCGAGTCCGAATGAAGGCTCGCTCATTTTTGCAAAACAGTTTCTCGACCCGTCGCAAGGCAATCGGATTCACATTCCAGGTATCGCCCGAGAAATACCGCACCTGCTCAACCTTGCAATCAAACGGAGCATGAAACCGGTGGTACATGCTGGAGGTCAAGCGCAGGGTTACAAAATAGCCATCTTTCCAGTCCTGCATGTCTTCGTCGGGTCCCAGCAAATCCTCGATCGCGTAAGGAAAGCCTTTTGCCTGAAAGACCTGGGTACCCTGGATCGGACCGTGCGCACCAACGATGGCGTCCACTGGGCTTGCCAACACCCGCGGATCAGCGTCGATCGGCCTGGCGCCGTCTTTGAGCTCGCGCGTGAAGCAGTCGTGCATGCTGCGGAATTTGGTCTTCTTTGCTTCACCCAGATCCAGATCAGAAAAAAACGACCAGACACGAATCGACAAGTCACGCACCCACGGCGTTTCAATTTTGCTAAAGCGTCCCATCCATTGGCTCAACCAGCGGCGAGGCAGGCGGTTCGTCAGCAAGAAATTGAGGTCCTCTTGGTTAACAAGGTTTTGAATTTGCTGACGCAAACTCATTTTTTCAACTTTCGTATTTGACTTCAATTGGAAGGTACCCAGCGTGAATGAATGGATCGAATTGAATCCGCTGCTACTGAGCGCGATTGGCGCGACACTGCTCTTGATGGTGGCGAGTCGCCTGCGCCATCGCGTTGAACTTTCGCTGGCGAAACACCGCTCCCTTGTCGGGCATCCAAGGATTGCGAAGCGGATTTCTGCCTGGCTCCCGGCCTACAGCTACCGGGATGCGGATGTGTTTGAACTCGATGGCGCAACACCTGCCGTCGTTGATGGTCGACGGCGTGCGTTTGACACGCTGGTCACGCAATATGCACTGCGCTTCCAACGGGGCCGACAAGCCGGTCTTGAAGTCGTCAGTGCGCTGTCGGACCTGCAGTTCATCAACGCCTACCGGATGCCGTTTCAGTTCCGACAGCTCGTCGGTGAACAGCTCAAGGCGGGCTCCTTTATGAAGTCCAGCGACGGTGTGACGCTGACTGATCTTGATGACAACTGCTTTTATGACCTGACTGGCTCGTACGGTGTCAACCTGTTCGGCAATGATTTCTACAAGGATTGCATTGATCAGGGGTCCGACGAGGTGCGGGCGCTGGGACCCGTCCTCGGTTTCTATCATCCGGTGGTCGTTGACAACGTGGCACGCCTGAAAGCCATCTCGGGCATGGACGAAAGCAGCTTTCACATGTCCGGCACCGAAGCCGTGATGCAGGCGGTTCGTCTGGCGCGCTACCACAGCAAGCGCGACAAGGTGCTGCGGTTTTGTGGTTCTTACCATGGTTGGTGGGGTGATGTGCAGCCCGGAATCGGCAACCCCGTGCCGGCACGTGACACCTTCACCCTGGCAGAAATGAGCGCTGCTACTTTGCGTGTGCTGCGCAACCGCCATGACATTGCCTGTGTGTTGGTTAATCCTCTGCAAGCGCTGCACCCCAACGCTGCCGCCGCCAGCGATTCGGCACTGCTGGACAGTTCGCGCAGCGCCAGGTTCTTGCGACCTGCCTATAGTGCTTGGCTTAAGGAGCTGCGCCAAGTCTGCGATGAAAAGCACATTGCCTTGATTTTTGACGAGGTGTTCGTTGGATTTCGGCTTGCCCCCGGTGGAGCACAGGAATACTTTGGTGTGCGCGCTGATATGGTTACCTACGGTAAGACATTGGGCGGGGGCTTGCCCATTGGCGTCTTGTGCGGCCGGTCTGGTTGGATGAAGCGTTTCGACGACACTGCGCCCGCAGACATTTGCTTTGCCCGCGGGACCTTTAATGCGCACCCCTATGTAATGGGTGCCATGAATGTGTTCCTCAAACAACTTGAAAGCCCCGAAATCAGTCGCCTTTACGTTGATCTCGACGAGACATGGAATCGAAGGGCGCAGAAACTCAATCGCCTTCTGCGAGACGCTGATGTGCCGGTGCAGGTAGCCAACCTGTCTTCGATCTGGACCGTGCTGTACGCAAGACCGGCCTGCTACAACTGGTTGTTTCAATACTACTTGCGTCTGGAAGGCTTGGCATTGAGCTGGGTCGGCACCGGGCGAATTATCTTCAGTCTGAATTACACGCAACAGGATTTTGATGCGGTCGCTGCGCGCTTTGTCAAGGCGGCTCAAACTATGCACCGCGACGGCTGGTGGTTGAGCGATCCAAACACCAGCAACAAGAGCATCAAACGTCGCATCTTTCGGGAAATTTTGAAGGCCCGCTTCTAGCATCATTGTTGGACGCTGCGCGTCAAACCTTGCTGGGCTTGTGCTGCGAGTCGAGCATTTCGCCGCGCAACAAGGCAAGCGGCGATTTGTAGTACAGAACAATGTCATTGAAGGGGTCGGTCAGTATCTTAGTCAGCCACACCAGACCCGACATGACATCCTTGATAAAGAAGAGGTGAACAGTCCGGAATATCAGACCGCCAATGCCCAATGCCAACCAGATCAGACCGGTGTGCTGGATAAAGCCCGCTATGCTGGTGTCGATCTCAAACAGACCGAACAAGCTTGGATTAAGTACCAGCATCAAGGGTGAGGCAACCCAGATTGTCAGCAACACCACTTTTCGACGCAGGTTGTAGCCAACTTTGATTTCTTCCTTGTAGTCGTTGCTAACCTGGTTGACTTGGTCGTAACCAAGGGGTTCGAAAAAGAAATGGCCGGACTGCCGCGTGACCATGCCTACCAACCAGCCGATCAGGGCCGCGACGGCTGGCTGAATGAACAAAAATACATAGGCAACGAGAAAACTCACAGCACTGACCAAATGCAGCGTCTGATTGATGCGACTTTGGTGATAGTAACGGTGGTCGTCCCAGCGCTGGATGGCCAGTTGGTCGAAGAATGCGGACATGCTCGAGGTCTCCTTGGAAATATTGAATGAAATGTGACCGCTAGAAATTGAGTAGACGAGTTTGCGCTCCGGGAAATAGTGCTGCAAGCGTGCTAGCGCCCGATGGCGAAATACTCTAAACCCAGTCCCCGAACGAAAGGCGGGTCGTACAAGTTGCGGCCGTCAAAGATGACCGGGCTCTTCAGCGCCGCCTTGATTGCGGGAAAGTCAGGGCTCTTGAATTCCTTCCACTCGGTCACGATAAGCAAAGCGTCAGCGTCTTGCAGCGCTTCAATAGACGAATCGGCGTAGCGCAAGCCAGTCTCATCTGGAAAGACATTTCTGGATTGCCCCATGGCAACAGGGTCGTAAGCCGTTATCGTCGCGCCGGCCGCCAACAGGTCGTTGATAAGAGTTTGGCTGCTGGCTTCTCGCATGTCGTCTGTATTTGCTTTGAACGCCAGACCCCACAAAGCAAAATGCTTGCCGCTAAGGTCGGCTCCAAAGCGTGTTTTCACTTTGGCGCCCAGAACGTGCTTTTGTTGTTGGTTGGCTGCATCGACCGCCCCGAGAACCTTCAATTCGATACCGACATCGTTACGAGCGGAATTAATGAGTGCACGGACATCTTTTGGGAAACATGAACCGCCGTAACCAGCGCCCGCATACAGAAAATCGTAGCCGATGCGCGGATCGCTGCCAATACCCTTGCGCACATGCTCAATATCAGCGCCTAGTTTCTCCGCAAGATTGGCCAACTCGTTCATGAAACTGATGCGTGTCGCCAGCATGGCGTTGGCCGCGTATTTGGTGAGTTCAGCGCTGCGAATGTCCATCAAAATCAGTCGGTCGTGATGACGCTGGAAAGGTGCATAAAGTGCTCGCATATTCAGGGCCGCTTGCTCATCGTCGCATCCGAGAACGATTCTTCCGGGTCGCATGAAGTCGTCGATGGCTGCGCCCTCTTTCAGAAACTCGGGATTCGAGACAACACTGAACGGGGTATTGACACCACGCAACGCCAGTTGCTGTGCTATCAGCGTCCTGACCGCATCGGCGGTGCCGACTGGCACCGTACTCTTGTCAACGACGACCTTGTAGTCGTTCATATACTTGCCGATATTGCTAGCTGCTTGAAGCACATACTTGACATCTGCGCTTCCATCTTCAGCAGGTGGCGTACCGACCGCGATAAATTGAATGGTGCCGAAGTGCGTGGCCTTTTCGATGTCGTCGGTAAAGTGCAGTCGTCCACCGTTGACGTTATGCCGGATCATCTCCGTCAAACCCGGTTCGTAGATCGGTATTCCGCCATCTTGCAGGATTCTGATCTTCTCCGAATCAGTGTCAAAGCAGATCACATCGTTACCCACTTCGGCCAGACATGTTCCGGTTACGAGACCCACATAGCCGGCACCGATGACCGTAATTTTCATGGCTTGATTTCCCCAAGTTTGAATTAGCTGAGGATTAGTCTGGCTTGGGAATGCGAACCTTTGATGACAGAAAAAGTCACTCGTTGACATGCAACCGAATACCATTGCCGATCTTCATAAAACTGTCACTTGCGCACCTGATGATGCGATCAGACTACGATACGCGCCGCTCCTTTTGAAGCGTTCTGAAAAGATGATGCTATTCGAACCCATCGATTACCAGGAATGGGAACAGTGGCTGACCCCAGTTCGAAAACAACTACTCGATGAGTTGTGCCAGTGGATTGATGACCACCTGGAAGAAACCATCGGTTGGCAACAGTTGTTGGCTCAAAGCGGGCTTCAGTATCAGACGATTCAATCGCTTTTTTACAAATACCATAGCCTTACGCCAATGACCTGGATACGGCGCAGACGAGAAATAACTCAAGGGGCTGAAGGTCGGCGACAGTTGGATTGAATTTGACTGCTGGTCATGATGTATGTGTCCCAGTCGTTTCAAAAGTCCTATCGCCCAGATGACTGTCGCCTGATCACGAAATTGATTCCAGTTCAGCCAAGCAGATTGCCAAGGGCCGGGGTTCAGGCTGATACAGCAGCGCTTCTGGCGGGCAGATGCGCTGCTGGTTAAAACCTTCAGTCTTTGTTCGGACGTCCGGTCCTGATAGCCGGTACGGCTTTCAATGCGATTAAAAACGCGCTGTCGGTCATGGTAGCCAGTGCCTTGATGCCAGCGCGCAGCAGTTCGCTTTTTTTGACCGGACTGGCGAGTTTGCCGGCGCGCTGTTTGAGTTCGTCAAGTAAGCTGTACTCAGCTTTTGGAATGGTGAAGCTGTCACGTACTAGCTTAGGTTTCTTTTCCTTGACGGGCTTTGCGGCCTTTGGCTTGACTGCCTTTGTGGCTGCAGGCTTCGCAAGTGCTTTGACAATAGGTGCGGCGGCCACTGGAGTCTGTCCCTTGGGCAGTGCGGTGACAGGTTTTTTGGCAACAGTCCGGACGACTTTTTTTGCCCCCGTTTTGGTGATAGGCGTCGCTTTCTTCACAACCTTATTCGCTGCGGCATTTCGAACTACTTTCTTTGCTGGCACTGGTGACTTTGTGGGTGCCACTGCTTTCGCGGGTACTGCTGGGGGTGCCTTTACCGGTGCTACTGATGTGAATGCGTTTGATGTCGTGACCATGCTAAGGTTCCTTGAAATTAACGAGGTATACAGTTTATACCGTTTATAAGTCGTAAGTCAACAACGTCGGCATTCACACTTTAGGGTCCGCGCCAAGGCCGCAACTGCGATCCGGAACTGGCTACTGGCCAGCCAGTTCACCATGTTCGACCAACCCGTCAGCGCGGTCACTGCTACACAACTGTTTCGTCCTACCCTCAAATCTCACTTAACCACTGACTCAATTTTCTCAACCGGTAAGTGACGCACGTCAGCCCCCTCCACAACGTAGACCACCAGTTCGGCGATGTGCCTGGCATGATCGGTGATCAGTTCAAGTGACTTTGCCATGGAAATTAACTCCACACAGTAGGAAGTCACGCGCAGATTCTCCATCATTGGCTTGACCAGTTTGCCGATAAATTCATCAACCTCCCTGTGCCCCAACTTTTGTTGCTTTATCACGGCCATGGCCTCGGCCAAATCGAGCCGTGCGAATGCTGTCATCGCCTGGCGCAGTAAGTCTGTCGACAATTTTGCAGCCGCACTTAGCTCTTGCGACGGCAGGGTTCCTGGTGCACAACTGTGAATAAGCCAAATAACCTTCTGCGCTATTCTGTCGATCTCATTTCCGATGCGCTCCAAATTGCTGGAGGCTTTAGACATGGCCATCAACAAGCGCAGATCAAGCGCAACTGGTTGCCGTTTCGCAATGATGCTGGTGATCTCGTGATCGATCTCAACTTCTAGCGCATTGACTTCAGCTTCCGCTGCGAGCACTTGCTGCGCACCCTTTGCATCGAAATGCACTAGAGCATCAATGACTTGACAGATTTGCCTATCAACAAGATGTCCAAGTTCAGTCAGCCTTGCTGACACATCATGGATTTCACCCTCAAACTGACTGGAAAAATGTTTATCGGGCATAGAAATACTCCTGTTGTTCGAACAACCTCCTCATGATATCAAGGACGCTACTGCCATAGTCATCCGATTTGTCCGATATCCAGTGCATGAAGAACACGACTGCTCAAATCCTCCGGGGTTCGTGAAATGACTTCTTCTGGTACCTTGAATTTCTTGGTCAAACGGGTGTAGTCTTCAAAACCATACGACCCAATAAATGGGTGCATACCAGCCGCTATGGCTGAGCTGAAGTCCTTATGCTCATCGCCACAGGCATAAGAACGCGCTGGATTTATGTCGAAGCTCCTTCTGGCCGATCTGAGTGCAATGGTTTTTTCCTCGCCTAAGGGGACGTGGACTGCGAAGTCAAACGCATCGAGATCAATATCGTGTCGATTCAACACCTTGCGAATCGTCAATATGGGCTCGTTGGTAATGTTGCGGGTGACCAGACCGACCCGGATGCCAGTTGTCGCAACGAGAGTACGGATCAGGGCGGCCATACCGGGATAGAGCTTTGCATCATCGCGGTACACATCGGTTAGTGTCGACAAAATATTTTTGCGGCTCCGCTTGCCGATCTGCTTCCTTAAGTTGAATGGAAAATTCTTGATTCCACCCAAATATTTGAATAGGTTGTGTCGTTTTTGAAACCGTTCCAGATCTCCCAGCTCCATGCCGTGCCTGGTAAAGGTATCAACGATGACGCGATAGGCGTCAATGATGGTGCCATCTGCATCAAAAACAATCAGTCGTTCGTTATTGCTGTACATGGTACTTGGGCTTGGCTCGCAACGACAGCAGATGAAAGGTTTGGGAAATCAGAAGTAACGGATAAACCACCTGCAACAGGTCAGCGATCATGCGCCACTCAGCCCGTATACCTCTCCAGTAGCCTAGTTTTTCGGACTTTCTCGCTTGTGTTACCTGTGGCCAGTGCACCACCAACACCGATAGTTGGCGATCTATGATCGCGCGATTCATGAACACTTCAATTCCAAAGCGAGACAGTACAAGAATCTCCTCCAGTGATTCGCCAAGGAGGTCTCTTCTGATGACACGTTCGCCGGAAATGAAATCCAGACCGATGGCGCGGAATACCCAAAGACTATTCTGCCGCAGGCTTATGCTGACATCCGTCATTCCCGATAAGACGGGCATTGCGAGTGCTGTGATTTGATCGGCGGCAAGACCGGAAAGGTCCGCATCCAGCAGCATGAGTAGGTCGCCGCTTGCTGCGGCGACGCCTGTTGCCATCGCAAAGCTCTTGCCTTGATTGATTGGGTAGGTGATAAGCTTTACGGTTGGGAAACGCTTGACAATCTCGGCAGTGCCGTCGGTCGAGCCATCGTCAACGACGATGACCTCATACAACAGAGGATGCGCCGACGCAACCGCCAGTACCATGGAGATTCTTGGCGCCTCATTGAACGCGCAGATGATGCAAGAGATTCGCGTGGTGTCCGCCCTCATTGCGGATCAGCCAGGCATTGCCCAGGCCCGCAGCGCCCGCAACAAGGGACATTTTTTGGTCTGGTGATCCTGCATGCGGCGCAGGATGTCATCCAGCGTTCGCATCGCTTCCGTGATGTGGGGCCCCTTATTGAGCATCACGCATTCGGCCCGCTCACCCATAGCCGCATCGGTGATTTCGGCGGGCGACGGCAAACCGGTTTTGGCCAAGGTCTCCAGTACCTGCGTGGCCCAGATGACGGGCATGTGCGAGGCCTCGGCAGCCCAGAGAAGTTCTTCCTGTACTTCCGCCAAACGCTCGTAGCCACACTCCACCGCCAAGTCGCCCCGGGCGATCATGATGCCGGCGGCCTTTCTGGCCATCGCCGAAAAGAGCAGTGCCGGAAGGTTTTCAAAGGCACGGCGCGTCTCAATCTTGAGCACGATGGCTTAGTGCCCGATGCCGTGTTCTGCGGGCACTTGATAGCAAGTGCGATCTCACCGACGCTCACAACCGACCAGGCCAAGCGCGGCGTGTGAAAAGGCTAAAGCGCGGCGAGTGAACATGTGATTCTTCTCCAGATTGATGATGGGTTGAGCGTACGCAGTTTTCGTGACGGCTTGGTGACGCGGTGCGCGCCTCAATAGATTTCGGGCACCACAATCTCCTGCGGAACCGGTTGGCGAACGTAGTCGTCATGGCGCTCACGCGGCGGCAGGACAATGGTCGGATGCGCGATTTCGCCGTAGGGAATTTGTTGCAGCAGGTGGTGAATGCAATTGAGTCGGGCCTTCTTTTTGTCCACCGCTTGAACCACCCACCACGGTGCTTCTGCGATATGGGTGCGCTCCAGCATGATTTCCTTGGCCTTGGTGTACTCTTCCCAGCGCCGCCGTGACTCCATGTCCATTGGGCTGAGTTTCCATTGTTTCAGGGGGTCGTGGATGCGGCCCATGAAGCGCAGGTGCTGCTCCTCGTCCGAGATCGAAAACCAGTATTTGATGAGTTGGATGCCGGATCGCACCAGCATCTTCTCAAACTCCGGGACCGAGCGGAAAAACTCTTCGTACTGTTCATCCGAACAAAATCCCATGACGCGCTCAACACCCGCGCGGTTGTACCAGCTGCGGTCGAACAAAACCATCTCGCCGGCACCCGGCAGGTGCGCTGCATAGCGCTGGAAATACCATTGGGTTTGTTCGCGTGCGTTGGGCGCCGGCAGGGCAGCCACACGGCAGACGCGCGGGTTCAGTCGCTGTGTGATGCGCTTGATGACGCCGCCTTTGCCAGCGGCGTCGCGACCTTCAAACAGAATCACGACCTTATGCCCGGTCTTGACCACCCAGTCCTGCAACTTGACCAGTTCACCCTGCATGCGGAACAGTTCGCGGAAATACTGGCGACGGCTTTCCTTGTACTGCTGCGATGTCGTGTCGAGTGTGCTTTCTGCCAGCTCGTCGATATTGCGATCTTCAAGCTCGAGTTCGAGTTCCTCGTCGTAGCTGTCGGTCAGGTCGCGCCGTATGCGCTGGACCAGTTCCTCATCAATTGCATTCAAGCCTAACTCCCGTTGAAGGTTTCTGCAGGGCCATGAGCGTAAGAAGATTTCATGACGAAAATGTGACCACCGAATGTCTGAACGAATCAGTCACCTTCGTTCGCCCAGGCCCCAAATTGTAAAATATCACGTTACTGTCATATAAGCTACTGATGCCTATCGCATCGAAAGCACTCACCCCATCTTTGGCCCGGTTTGGTCGGGCTGCGCATCATCGAGCTTTCATCACGTTGTCGACCTCCCGCAGGCTATCGTCCTTGCAGCCCAAAGCAGCGCCATTCCCCTGGGACACGAAATTCGGGTCGTTCACGTTCTCCCCGGAAATATCTTGTTCCGAAAGACAGCCAGGAGTTTGAGCGCTTTGGTCGACGATTGAGGTCAACGCCGAGTTGGCAGTGATAACGCAGATCAGAGGTGAGTCTCGTAACAATGGCAAATTCGATGCCCGTAACGGCATTTTGGAAAAGAAAGACCCCCAGTGGTTGTTTGCCAGCGAGACCCGCTCATGTGGGGATGGGTTTGGTACTTCCGAACTCATTAGTTCTCTCCGGTTGCTGCGCGCGGTTTCACTTTCGGTGGCAGACTTCAGGGACGCAACGCATGCATCAGTCGGTCTGACCGGACCCATAACGTGGAGCTTCAGCGCTTCGTGCGCTGAGCGCATTCGCCATCGCCCTAGGTCGCAAGCTCATTGCGGTTTGCCGAAAGATCAATATCCACTCGACCTGAAAAAACAGTATATGGACGTTGTGCGTGACAAAACAGTGCAGACAAATGTTTATTTTGCTGCTTTGGGCGGCGTCACGGTCGTAACAAAACTTACAAAAATGGCTTGCCGGGAAGCTGACACCGAAGACTGGTAGCAAGCGCTGCACTGAATCTGCACAGTCGGCATAAATTGCGCTGCGACTCCGAAGGTCTGCTTTCTTATTTCTGGGCGGAAATCGAATGTCAGCTTGACTTAAGCCGGAGCACCCGCAATGGGCACAAAAGAGCAGTTCGCCGCCGACCGGTATCCGGCAACGAAAATGCGTTGTTTTCCATTGTTGGTTGACATATTCTGCGGCTGCTGGCAGGAGAAAGGACCAACCGCGACACGTATCTCTTGATCGCTCTTGCCGGGCTGCCTGCCTCCAACGGTAGGTTTCGTCGCCTGACG